>JAFGIR010000253.1 GCA_016929515.1 Pirellulales bacterium
CGCCCCGCAACGGATAAACCGTGAGCTGGTGCCACGGGCGTCTCGCCAGTGCCGATCGACAAAGGCACGGGCAAGATGTCCGTGGCACTGGCGTTTTGCCGTCGACTTTACACAAAACTCTCCCCCAAACGGCACTGGCAAGACGCCGGCAACCTTCCAGCCCAAAGGCTTTTCTGACCCGATTCCTCGGATTGCGCGAGAGCCTCATGACACACAAGGATGCCCCCGCCGGCCGGCGCCCCTCGCCCGACGAAGCGCGGCGCAACGTCGAGCGTCTTGTCCAACGCAACCGCCAATCCTGCGACGCGATCCTTCGCGCGGCCCATCGTCCGCCGGTCGTGTCGGTCGGCATCGTCGGCGCCGGCATGATGGGCCGAGCCATTGCGGCCGCGTCGTTGGCCGGAGGAATTCGCATTGTGCTGCACGACGCTGAATCATCGGAACGCGAGGACGCCCCGGGGCGCATCTTTGCCGAGCTGATCACCGCGATCGGACTGCCGTCGCCCGAGGCCGACGCGCTCGTCGATCATCAGCTCGACGTGGCCGCCAGTCTTGACGCGGTGGCCGCGTGTCCCTTGACGATCGAATCCGTCCCCGAATCGGCAGCCGCCAAGCGGCGCGTCTTTGCCGATCTGGAACCCTTGCTGACCGACGACGCGGTGCTGGCCACCAACACGTCGACGATCCCGGTCGACCAGTTGGCCGCCGGACTGCGCCGGCCCGAGCGGTTCTGCGGCATCCACTTTTTCCACCCGGTCGCCCAGCGCCCCCTGGTCGAGGTCGTCCGGGGAACCAAAACCTCGCCGGCGACCGTGGCCGCCGCGGTTGGCTACGCCCGATCGATCGACAAAATGGCCCTGCCGGTTGGCGACGGGCCGGGATTCATCGTCAATCGGCTGCTGCTTCCCTATTTGACCGAGGCGGTCGAACTACTGTTGGACGGCGCGTCGATCGAGCGCGTCGAAAGCGTGGCCACCGCGTTCGGCATGGCCAAGGGGCCGCTCGAGCTGCTCGACGAAATCGGGCTGGACACGGCGATTGCCGGCGGCCGCGTGCTCTGGGAAGCGTTTCCTCGGCGGCTGGTCGTCTCGCCCTTGATGATCGCCATGTACAAGGCAGGCCGGTTCGGCGTCAAATCGGGCGCGGGCTTTTTCAACCACGCCGCGGTTGCATCGAAAACAAGAAAGGCTGTGCCGGAACCCGGCGATTCCCGGGCATCTTCCCCACCTAAAACCGACGGCGCCGGCGAAACATCCTCGACACGCACGCCGGCGACGCGCGGTCGTCCGCCCGTCGACCCGGTCGCTCTTGAAAAAACGGCCCAATGGGCCAGAACGCCCCTCGCGCTGGCCGACGACGACGTTCTCGACCGGCTCTTGCTGCCGATGGTCCTCGAAGCGACCCGACTGCTCGACGAGGGCCGGGCCGCCGACCCGCGCGACATCGACCTGGGCGTATTGTTCGGGCTTGGTTTTCCGGCGTCTCAAGGCGGGCTGCTCTTCTGGGCCGATGCCCAGGGCCAGGCCGATCTTATGGCGCGACTCTCGCGTCTAGCCTCGCTCGGCCCCCGCGCGGAACCAACCGCCCTCCTGCGCGAAATGACCGCCGCTGGCCGCCGGTTTTACGAGTAACGCGGGCGTTGTGAAAAAATAGATACCACGTGACAAAATGGAGGGCCACGCTCCGTCGTGGCCGCGTATAAGGGAGCTGCGGAATCTTGTCCTCCGAAAACTAGCTGAGTGCCTGTTTCAACTCTCGCCTTATTGTTTTCTGTTATGTGAATGTTTACCACTTGATATTGCTATTACATCAAAAAGCATGCGACGGCTTTGTACCCCTATCGAAGATGTTGCGGACTCATCATGAGTTACATAACCGACGACACGTCTCTGTTCTCCAAACAACAAACGCGTTGTTTTCGAGGCGCGAGTGCTCATAACAACTTTCCCCTTTGGCAACTGAAACACTAAGTCACGATCCGTATTGCTCTGGCGAAAAAACACTTGTCCATGATTCGACGAGCAATGAATACGAGCTATGTGCGGATGCCCTACTCGTTGCACACGACTTGAAAACCATGCAACCTTCTTCCAATTGTCCTTTCCAGGGCGGTCCCATGAATCCACTGTTGCTTGCAGCAAGCACAGCACAAACGGCTCTTCAGAAGATACTTCAAATGTAAGGTCAATATCTTCGACCTTACATTCTTTTAGTACAGAACTCCCCCGATCCCAACACACATAGAACTCACAATGCCCACTTTGTATCGGAGAGAGGCATTGCATGAGCTTTCTTCCGAGACCAGTAAACAACACACTGCATATGAATGCCCAAATCAGTACGCACAGCAGTAAGGATCGAAGCGTGAATTGAAAGCGTCCGCTTCGTAAAATGCGTCTAGTAGGCATGCAACTGCGTGTTCTATCACATGAGGGCTGGAGATTCTAAAAAAGGGACGCAGCTAGTACTACAGCGTTACGTCAGGCCATTTTTCATCACGAAAACACGAAAGTACGAAAGATCGAAAGCGGCGACAGTACGGCACGAGCACAGATGTTTCGTGTTTTCGCCGTTTCGTATTTTCGTGGTGAAGTAAGACATGGAAGACGTCATCTTGTAAGCAGTTGGCACTTCATGGGTTACGGTTGCCCTACTTCTGCACATAGCGCTGTAGTACTAGTTATAGCCGTTACTGCGATACAAGGGCGGGATTAAAAGGGTTTGAAGTCATCATTCCCTCGACCCCTAGGTTCCCGTAGCTCACTAAGGGAGCAGAGTGGGGCGGTTCGGCCGATGGAGAGGACGCCGACGCCGCGCGATCGGCGATTTGCTTGAGTCGCGTCAGGACAGCTCGGCGCGATTTGCCTAGGTCGGACTCACGCAGTTTCTTCTGCGGGTGATACCAGATCTGCTGCTCGACAAAACGCCTCACCGAGGCTGTTTGGGGGATAATTCCATAGAAGGCTCCCACGGTTTCGCGCAGTTCGAGCACGTCGACCTTGGTTGGCTTCTTGCCGAGGATGCTCCTCACCCAGGGGACGCAGTCGGACGTCTTTTCCGGGAACTCGATGAGGTAGTACGCCACGATCAAGGGCGCATCGGCCTTGTAATCCTTGAATTCCCACATGATGCTGTTCGGTTCGCGGTTTCGTCTTGCACCGCCGTGGGGGGTTTTGGAGATGTAGACCGATTTCCAGCCGTCGGGCGAGATCTCGCGGTAGAACGTTCCGAAGAACCTTTTATCGCTATCGCCACCGTCATCCTCCTGGCCGGCATCGGCCGAAGCGGAGTCCTCCTCAGCAACTTCCTCGTCGCGGGGCACGTCCCCCGGCCCGCCGCCACTAAAAGCCGGCAACGTGAGTACGAAGTACTCGAAATCTTCGTTCCGGACGCAAAATGTCGCCTTCTCGATGGGCCCCACCCACGATTGGCCCGTCTCGGTGACGTAGTAAAATAACACTGCCAAGCATTGCTCGATTCGCCAGTGCCACGGCCGTTCATACTTCGTGGAAAACATATCGTTCAACGTGCCGGCCGTCTTGCGTGTGCTGGTCGTGTTAATGGTCATCGGGAGAATGTAGCCGACGTGCAATGTTTTGGTCTCCGCGGGCGCAAACTCCATGTCCCAGAGAAAGAGGTGCGAGAATTTGCCCTGCGGGTCTTTTGCCACGTAACGCACGTGATAGGTGTTCTTCGCGTCCCGCGCGATGAAGTGGTAGGACAGAATCTTGTCGGCGTCGTCGGCGAAGGGTTGCGAGGAACTCTTGTAGGCTCGCTCGCGGTCCAAAGGAAATCCGACTTGGATCTTTACGGGTTTGGCGGACCGATTCTTCAGGACGAACGTGCAACGGAAGCAGACCGTGTGGGTCACGACGTTCGCTCCACACACCGGCGTGATCGTCACGTCTTCCGAGACCATCTGGACGTCGGCCGATTTGATCAATTGGAGTCTTTGGCCGGACCCACCGAAGATTCCCGAGTTGCCGAAGACCGTGCCGCACAATCCAACAAGCAGGGCAAGCCCGAACAACGTGCTTCGCATGGCCATTCTCCTATCGACAGGGTGGCACTGAC
>JAFGIR010000254.1 GCA_016929515.1 Pirellulales bacterium
CAGGCAGATCAACTCGTCGGAAACCGAGTCAGGCCGCACGTGGCCCGGCCACCGGACAATCAACGGCACGCGGTGCCCCGCCTCGTGGATATCGCCCTTGCGCCCGCGCCAGGGTCCGCTCGGGTTGTGGCGGCTGTCGCGAAAGCACGAACCGGTTGGGCCGCTGGCGTTCTCGCCGTTGCGTCCCGGCGAGCCGTTGTCGGAGGTGAACACGACGATTGTGTTCTCGGTTAGGCCCGCCTCATTGAGTGCCGCGAGCACGTCACCGACCACGGCGTCGACTTCGGCGACGAAATCGCCGTAGCGGGTTGCCTGGCTCTTGCCGTGGAACGCTTGGTTCGGCACGATCGGCGTGTGCGGCGCGGTCAACGGCAAATAGAGGAAGAACGGTTCGTTCTTATCGTTCGCGGCGCGGTCGCGAATGTAAGCCACGGCCTTCTCGCCAAGCGTTGGCAGGATCCGCTCCAGCTTCCAGCCCTTCTGCATTCGGCCAGGCAAGCCAAACATGCTTTTCGGTTTGGGTCGATCGGGCGTGGGGCCGACGATTCGATCGTCTTGGATGAAGCAGTAGGGGGGGAAGTTCGGAATGTCGGTCCCAAAATAGGAATCAAAACCGTGGTCGCATGGTCCGTTGAGAACGGGTTTGCTCAAATCGATCACCTTGTCGGGCACGCGGTTGGCGCTGGCGGGGGTTTGCTTTCCGTCGTTGCGCTGCCACGCCATCCCGAGGTGCCATTTGCCGATGCAGGTCGTCGCGTAGCCGTGCGATTTCAGCATCTCGGCCAGGGTGACTCGCTCGGTTTCCAAAAGCGGCATCCCGTAGGTCGACAGGACGTATTTCTTGAGCCGAGTTCGCCAGCAATAGCGACCGGCCAGCAGACCGTAGCGCGTTGGCGTGCAGACCGACGACGCCGAGTGGGCGTCGGTGAAACGCATGCCCTGGGTCGCCAGCCGGTCGATGTTCGGGGTGGGGATTTTTGACTCAGGGTTGTAGCAGCCCGGGTCGCCGAAACCCAAATCGTCGGCCAGGATGAAGACGATGTTGGGCCGTTGGGCCGCTTGGGCAATCGAACCCGCGCCAACCGCAAATGAACACAAAATCATCAAGAAAGCACGTCGCGCTGTACGGGACACGTTCATACCTCGGATTGTCAGAGTGAAATGAACCGGCCAGACCCACAAGAATAGCATGAGCGATCCGGGAGCCGTTGTCAATGAAGACGAGTTTTGCCCCGTCAAGAGCGAGAGTGTTCTACTGTTCCTCGGCCATGAGTTGGGCGAACTCTTCTTTGAGTACCGGCATGGCCCCGCTGCGGCTTGCCACCAGGGCACCAACCCGATTGGCGAAGACGGCTTGGCGTGCAAGTGGCCAGCCTCGCAATTGGCCGAAGATCCACGCGGCAGTGAACGCGTCGCCGGCGCCCACGGCGTCGGCCACTTCGATCGCCACGCCCGGGCTGTCGATTACTTCATCGGCTGAAATCACAAGGCAACCGCGTTCGGCCCGAGTAATGCAGACCGCATTGACGGCAAATCGTTGTTGCAGCGACCGGGCAAAGCGAACCGGTTCGGCCGACTCGGTTTCGAGCAACTCCGCGAGGACCAGGACCTCATGATCGTTGAGTTTCACGGCTTGCGAGGCGGCCAGCGACCGTTCGACCGTGACACGATCGAACCACTGTTGTCGCAGATTCACGTCGTAGACGATCAGACACGTTTTGTCGGCCAGGCGGAGCGCGCGGTGGATCGCCTCGCGAGAGCCGTTCGAACGTTGAGCCAGCGTGCCAAAGCAGACGGCCGCCGCGCGGGCCATCAGGTGTTCCCATTCGTCGCTTGACTCCAGAAAATCCCAGGCGACGTTCTCATGAATCGTGTATTCGGGATGATCGGCACGACTTGTGTCGACCGTGACCGTGCCGGTGGGATGGTCCGGATCGCGTTGGACCCACTGCGTGTCGAGTCCTTGGGACGCGAGAAACGCCAGCAGCTCATCGCCGAGAGCATCCTGCCCGACTCGCGAGCAGACCACGCCTTGGCAGCCAAGTTGGCCAGCTTGAAACGCAACGTTGGCCGGCGCGCCACCTGGCCGGCGCGAGTCGTCAAAACGATCCCAAAGCAACTCGCCAAGGCCGACGACGATGGGCGGTTGGCCAGGGCGATCGGACGGTTGGACAGGATTTACAGAATTCACAAGATGGTTCTCCGAGATCTTGTTCATCTTGTCAATCTTGTCGGTCTGCTTTTCGCCCGATGAACGTGTAGTACGGCACGGGCAGGCGGAATTGATAGGGAAACCGCGTGGTGCCTTCGGTCAGGTGGATCGGTTCGAAGTGGCGTTCGAGATAGGGAATATGGTCAGGCGAGGGGAACACGTTGTTCGTGGCGAAATAGACCGGCCAGAACCCGCGGGCCAGCCAGCCGTGACGTCGGCGGCCCTCGGCGGGAAACTTGCGGGACACGTAGAAGTCAACGACGCCGATCTGACCGCCCGGCTTGAGGATTTCCAGGGCATTTTCAAGCGCGGCGAACCAGTCGGGAACCATTGTTAACGAGTAGGAGAAGGTCACCACGTCGGCCTGGCCCTCGGGCGGGCAGAAGGTGGTCACGTCGGCCTGGACCGTCTCGACGTTGGTCCAGCCGCGCTCCTCGGCGCGCCGCTTGGCTATCGCCAACATCGAGCCGGCCAGATCGACGACGTAGACCTTCTTCAACCGGGCGATCGACGGGCCCAGGTATTCCAAATTCGAAGCCGTGCCGCCGCCCATGTCGACCCAAACACCGCCGTCAGGCACTTCGATGGCTCCGTAGAGCTGATCGCGTCCGTGAAGTATCTTTCGGCGAAATTCGTCATAGGCTTCCGCCTGGCCGCCGTAGAAGTCCTCCATTCGCGAGCCGTGGTCCTTACCGCGGATGGGTTTGACCGTAACCTGATACAGCGTTTTTAGTTCGGAGAGGAAGGACATAGGTGGCAGGGGGCTGAGGATTTGCGATTTTGCTGCGATCTACAGCAATGCCGTGCTGAAATAGCGTTCGGCTCGATCGGGCAAGACCGTGACGATGTTGCCCGGGCACGACTTGGCCAACTGCCGCGCGGCCCAGACGTTCGCGCCGGAGGAAATGCCGCACAACAGGCCCAAGTCGCGCCCGATTTGTCGAGTAGTCTCAATCGCGTCGTCATCGGTCACCTCGATCACCTCGTCGACCAGCGAGATATCGAGCACGGCGGGGATAAACCCGTCGCCGATGCCTTGGATCTGATGCAGCCCCGGCTCATGGCCCAACAGGGCGGCAACGTCTTTTGGCTCGACGGCCACGAGTTTCACGTCGGGCCGATGTTCCCGGAGAAAACTTCCGACGCCCTGCAGCGTGCCGCCGCTGCCGACTCCGGCGACGAAGCAATCGATCTGGCCGCCCATCTGCCGCCAGATTTCAGGGGCCGTTTGTTCATAGTGGCATCGTGGGTTGTCGGGGTTGCTGAACTGATCGGGGACGAAAACCCGCGGATCGGCTGCCGCCATTTCTTCAACCACGCGTACCGCTCCTCCGATGCTCTCTTCGTCGGGGGTGAGAATCAACTCGGCGCCGAACGCGCGGATGATTTTTTTGCGTTCTTCGCTCATGCCCTCGGGCATGACGATGCGGACCTGGTATCCTTTGAGTCGCCCGATCAGGGCAATGCCAATGCCCGTGTTGCCACTGGTCGGTTCGCAGATGATTGTATCGGGTTTCAACCGCCCATCGCGTTCGGCTCCTTCGAGCATGGCCAGGGCCACACGGTCCTTGATGCTTCCGCCCGGGTTGAGAAACTCGGCCTTGGCGAAGATGTTTTCGCCCTGGAGTTGCACCAGGGGAGTATTTCCGATCAAGTCGAGTACGTTGCTGGCGCGCATGGCGCGGCCTCGTGGTCTTGGGTGTTTTTGGACAAGCTCCGACTATACCACGGGCGACCGCCAGACCGCAAGATTGACAAGGTGTACGGTTGTGCTCAGCCGGACGAATTTGCGGGATGCCGATCGGTTCAAGCCGGGGCGCGAATCGGTCCCTTGGTGGTGCATTATGAGGCTCTGGCCGTCCCATCCCAGCGATTGTCGCGGAGTTTTCGATTTGCTAAACTGGAGGATTCTCCGAATTACCATGCTGCCCCCGCGTAGGACCGACTGATAGAGGAGACGCGTTGCATGTTTGGATTCCATCCGCTTCTCGCTGCCACGGACGTGGTCGTTTTGCGAACCGAAGCCGCCATCACCTGGATCGATTGGACCGTGGTTGCCTTCTACATCTGTGGGGTCGTCGGAATCGGCCTTTGGGTTGGCCTGCGGCGAAAATCAGCGGAAGGAGCCGGTTACTTCCTGGCCGAAAAATCACTTACTTGGCCGGTGATCGGGCTGGCACTGTTCTCCACGAACATCTCGACGATCCATCTGGTCGGCCTAGCGGAGTCGGGCTATACGAGCGGCCTGGCGTTTGGCAATTTCGAGTGGATGGCCGCGTTCACGTTGATCATTCTCGCGCTGTTCTTCGCGCCGTTCTATCTTCGTTCAAAGGTCACGACGCTTCCCGACTTCCTTGAAAAACGTTATTGCCGACCTTGTCGCGATTGGCTGGCGGCGATTTCGATTTTGTCGGCCGTCTTCATCCATCTCGGTTTCACCTTGTTCACCGGCGTGGTGGTTCTCGAAGGGTTCCTGTTGAACGACCTGGTGGCCGATCCGGCCGCGTGGCGTTGGGTGACGCTTTTGGTGCTTGGGGGCATTGCCGGCTTGTACACGATCGTCGGTGGCCTCATGGCGGTCGTGTTGACCGAGTCGCTCGACACGATCGTGCTTCTAATTGGCGCAATCTGCATTACGGTAGTCGGCCTTTACGCGGTCGGTGGTTGGGACGGACTCGAGACGGCCATGGCGGAACTTGCCGAAGCAAAACACGCAAGCGCGACAACCCAAGAGGCGGTGGAACCGCTTGACAAGGCTCTCAAAGGCGACGCAACGCCGACGGAAGAGGACGGAAAGGCCGGCAATTCCGCAGGGACCGTTCGGATCAAGCCCGAGCATATTCCCGGGAACGTGGAAAACCATCTGAGTATTCTTCGGGCTCATGGCGACCAATCGGATTTGCCCTGGTACGCGGTCCTGTTGGGTTATCCGGTGATTGGGGTCTGGTATTGGTGTACCGATCAGACGATCGTGCAGCGCGTCCTCGGAGCCAAAGACGAAAACCATGCCCGAGTGGGTCCGCTGTTCGCCGGATTCATTAAGATTCTGCCTGTGTTCATCTTTGTGCTGCCGGGCATTGTGTGTCTGGCGTTGATTCACCAGGGCCAGTTGGGTGAGCTGCCTACGGTGCTCGACGAAGTCACCGGCCGACAGATTCCCAACACCAAGGAAACGCTTGTCACTTTGATCAAAGGTCTTCTGCCGACAGGGCTCAAGGGGCTCATGGCGGCGGCCCTTTTGGCGGCCTTGATGAGCACGGTTTCCGGAGCACTCAACTCGATTGCCACCCTGTTCAGCTACGACCTCTACCGGCGATGGCGACCTGAGACGTCCGACAAGAAGCTGGTGCTGATCGGCCGGATCGCGACCGGTTGCGCGATGGTGGCGGCCATCGCCTGGTCGCCGTTGATCGCGAACTTTCGCGGCATCTTCGAAGGGATCAGCACGATGATCAGCTTCGTGGCGCCCCCCATCACTGTCCTGTTCCTTTGGGGTGTTTTTTGGCGAAAGGCCAACGGCACGGGCGCCCTGATCACGGCCTGGTATGGAACGTTGCTTGGATTCATCTGTTTTCTGCTGACATTCTGCAAGGTCATCGCCGGATGGACGGAGACGATCGGTTTTGGATTGCCGTTTCTGATGTCTTCCTTCTACTTGCTTATCACTTGCTCCATTGTGCTGGTGGTCAGTTCGTATTCACGCCGGCTGACGATCTGGATTAGTGCCGTGGGAACGATTTTGGGGGTGACTGCTGCCATCGCGATTTGGGCCGGGGCATTGAACCTGCTATTGGTGGAGAACCTGAACTACGTAACACAATTGAGCACAAACCCCGACGCGCGCCAGTTCGTCTATCCCGGCTGGCTCCCGTGGATTCTCGTGCCGGGATTTCTCTATGGTGCGAGTTCGCCTCTGTTGTTGGTGATTACACTGCTCGTGTCCGACCAGCCCGAGTCGCCCGAGAAGAACGATCTGGTCTGGAAGTCGTTCTTGGAGCCGCTGCGAGGCGAGTCCTGGCGCGGGATCGGCAACTTTCGCATACTCACCGTCGTTCTGTTTGTGACGATGATCGTCTTCTACTGGTTGTTCTCATAGTATGATTAGAGAGTGTGGTTAACCGCCTGTCGCGGAGACGTCCTCTCTATCGAGCTAATTGAGTGCCGCCTGGTGCCGTCGTCGGATGGAACAAGCGAGACTTCGCCATGTCAGAAAGCAAGTCGGTCGTCGATAACACCGTCGTGGTCATTCTTGCCGCCGGCAAGGGTACTCGCATGGGGCGAAGCGACTTGGGAAAAGTCTGTTTCGAGATCGACTCGGTTCCGGCAATCAACCGGACGATCGGTGCTTTCAAGAAGAACCGCTTTTCGCGATTCCTGCTTGTCGTCGGCAGCAAAGCCGAGCAGGTCCTCAACGTGGTCTGTCCGGAGCATCCGGACGTGATGTACGTCTATCAGCAACCCCAACTCGGAACAGGCCATGCCGCGAAAGTGGCTGCCGAGGCGCTGGCGACCATGGGCTACCGAGGGCACATCCTGGTAACCATGGGCGACAAGTATATCGAGGACGTTGCCATCGAGAGGCTGCTGACCGGCTACGTGAAGCAGCAAGCCGACATGGCGCTTCTGACCTTGCCGAGGCCCAAAGGGGTCGACGTCGGTGCTGGACGAGTGCTTTTGGATCAGAGCGACCAGGCGCTGGATATCATCGAGCAGGCGGATCTGGCACGGCAAGCCATGGTCGACGAGTTGGATGAACAAATTGCCGCGAAGGAAACGAGCCTGACTGGTCGGGACGTCCTTGCCGTGGTGGCTCGACACTTCGCCGATCCGGACAAGCAGGCCGTCGCCGTGCCCGAGTTGCTCGAACTGGCCAAAAACCGGAAAGCGATGAACCAGGCTTCGCTGCGGCGGTTGCTCGATTCGCCGCGCTACCGACTCCAAATCGACGACCGGCGTTATACGGCTGGCGAGATCGACCGGATGTGCACCGGGCTGAACCCGAGCCTCTATTATTTCAGCGACAAGGCGTTCTACGCAGGCGTGAACTTGCTGAGAAACGACAACGCCCAGGGCGAATACTATATCACCGACATTGTGAAGTGTCTTGCCTCGGTTCGTGGCAGCGACCAGCAGACTCGCTATAAGATTCGTGCGATCGCGGCCGACGATCCAAATTGGGTTCAAGGGTTCAACTCGCCCAATGAACTGCTGGCGATTCAGGACTATGTTCGCCGGAAAAAACTCCGCCGCACGAAGAACGAGGTGGCGACGGGCCGGCCACATCTCAAAGCCAACCAGTTCTGCACAGTCCGGCAGTGGTTGGCCAAGATCGAGCAGGAGAAGCCGAGCCTCGGCCGGTGGCTTTCGGGCATCTACGGCTCCGACACGTCGATTCATCGGCAAAAAGTCAAGGATCTTATGACCGTGTTGACCTGCTACGGCAAGAAGTTTGGATTCGACGAGAAGGTCTGCATCGTTCGTGCTCCGGGACGAATCAACTTGATGGGCCGACACGTGGATCACCGTGGCGGTTCGACCAATTTTCTGGCGATCGACCGCGAGACGCTCGCGGTGGCCGGGCCGCGTGCCGACAACCACGTCGCCGCGGTCAGCGCCGAGCCGCGCAAGTTCAAACCGGTTCAGTTCAACATTTCTGAAATGATCGGGCGGTTTGGCTGGAGCGATTGGGCCAACTTCGTCGACAGCGATTGGGTCCGCAACCTGCTTTATAGCGCGGCCGGCGACTGGGGCAACTATCTCAAGGCCGCCATACTCCGCCTGCAACATCAGTATCAAGACGTTCAAATCCGAGGACTCAATCTGGCGGTCCATGGGAATGTTCCGATGGCCGCCGGTCTGAGCAGCAGCTCGACGCTCGTGGTGGCCACGCTTCAGGCGGCCATCGCGCTAAACAATTTCGAGCTAACCAGCCAGCAGTTCATCGACCTGTGCGGCGAGGGAGAGTGGTTCGTCGGCTCGCGGGGCGGCGCGGGAGACCACGCGGCCATCTATCTCGGCCAGCGAGGAAAAATCGCCAATGTGGGCTATCTGCCCTTCCGGGTCGAACGCATCATCGATGCGCCCGACGATTATCAGGTGCTCATCGCCAACAGCCACGTTAAGGCGGCGAAGAGTGCCGAGGCAAAACACACGTTCAACGAAAAGGTGGCGTGTTACAATCTAGGGTTGGCTCTGCTGAAGCATCGTTCTCCCGAAATCGCGTCCACGGTCGAGTATGTTCGCGATATCGATCCAGAGCGGATCGGCTGCTCGATCAGCGACATCTACCGCATGCTGCTGAAGGTGCCGCAGTTCATGACCCGAAAGGAATTTCGCTCGATGCTTTCGGAAGAACATCGAGAGATGTGCGATATCAACTTCGCCACCCACGCGGAACCCGAGTACTACAACCCGCGAGGTATTCTCCTGTTCGGCGCGGCCGAGATTATGCGAAGCAAAATCTGTGGGGATTTGATTCAGGAAAAACACATTCGAGAATTCGGCCGGCTGATGAAGATCAGCCACGACGGCGATCGGATCAGCCGTTGTAGTGCATCCGGCACGTACGAGATCATTGGCGAACCATGCAGCGACCGATACCTCGAACGGCTGATCGCGGATTTGGCCAGCGAGGACCCGGCACGCGTCATGCAGGCCCAACTCTTCATGCAACCTGGCGCCTATCGTTGCAGCACGCCGGAGATCGACCAAATGGTCGACATCGCCGGTGCCGTGCCGGGGGTTGCCGGCGCGCAGTTGGCGGGCGCCGGGCTGGGCGGCTGCATTATGATCCTCACTCGCCGCGCTTCGGTCGACGCCGTGCGGCGAGCCCTAACGAAGCACTTCTACCGGCCCAGGAACCTGAAGCCGGCAATCCTGCCTTGCATCGCCACCGACGGGGCTGGGCTGGCTGAGTTCTGAGTTCTACCGCCTCCAACTCACCATGCCGTAGACGCCGGAAGGAACCTCGGTAACGGTGGTGAAGGAGTCGGCGAACTCAAGATGATGGTTATCGAGCAAGTTCTGGCCGACCAGCGCGAATTCCAGGCCGTCGCGAGGCTCCCAAGCCAACCGAACGTCCATGGTGAGGTAGTGAGGCACGCCCACTGCCAAGTTGTCAACGTAGCGCCAGATCATGTCAAGCGTCGTGCGATGCGAGAGATCCCAGGCGGAATGCAAAAACCATTGATTCCGAGGGCTACTGCCTGGCAGAACGCCGTACGGCAAGCCATTCAGGCCGTAGGTGATGTCCTCGATCAAGAAGCTGTAGGAACCTCGAAGTCGCCAGTCGGGGTTGACTTCGTAGGTGACAACCAGCTCGTAGCCGTAACTGTCGCCCACACCATTGTTCGCCACGATCTGGGGTGGCGGCCACGCGGGATATAGGCCGATCAGATTGTCGTATCGATTGAAGAACACCGCGAGATCCCAGTAGAGCCGGTCGGTCGGCTGCCTTCGAATGCCCATTTCATAGGCAAGCAGGTCTTCGGATCGCACGGATCGATTACCTTGTACAAAACCTCCCGCCAGAAAGAAATCGCGGTCGGCCATCGAGGGCGTCCGGACGGCGCGGCTAATGGCTCCCCAAATGGAAGTCCGTTCATCGGGTGTCCAAAGGAGTCGAATGGAAGGTTGGTATTCGAAATTCGTGAAGTCGTTGTGCTCGAGTTTAATGCCTGCTGTCAGGAACAGAAAGTCCGGGTGAAGTTCAATGGTGTCTTGGACAAAGTAGCTGATAATATCAAAGCTATCGCGTGGAGGGATAAGGGAGAAGGAGCTTCCTTGGATGTCCACCAACATATCATAGTTGCGATAGCCGAAACCACAGATCACGTCGTGACGCGAGCCGAGCTTCGTGTGATACTGATAGTCGAAATCAAACGTGTTCTGGTTCAATCGTCGGGAAGCCAACGGCGCGGCCCATCGATACATGTTGTCATAGTAGATCTGGGCAGACCAGTCCGTGTCGTCGCTCAGTTTTCGAGTCCATCGGCCGAGAAAATTGGTTGACCGAATACTCTCGGGCTCGAGCACGTAGCTTGTGATGGTTTGTTGCCGGAGTGTTTGGTTTCCCCCGTAGAAATCGCCTTGTAGGGTCAGCGTGTCGCAACGGTTGGGGGTCCAGTCCATTCGGAACCCACCCTGGCCGAATTGCATGGCATCCCAGGCGCCTTCGGGAAGTGTTGTATAGCCAGGGCCATCGTCGACCTGCATGCCGTAGACACGCCAATTCAGATCGCCTTGGCGCCCGCCGACGCGCGCCGAGTTGAACGAGCGATGTTCGTTGCCGCCTCCCGACTCAGCGTAGAGTCCCCGGGTCCCGGCGGCTTCCTTGGTGACAATGTTGACCACGCCGTTGACGGCATTGGCTCCCCAGACGGTCGCTCCGGGTCCACGGATCACTTCAATTCGCTCAATGTCTTCAAGAAGAACTTGCTCCTGGTCCCAGAAGACGCCGCTGAAACTGGGCGTGTAGATTGCGCGACCGTCGATCTGCACGAGCAGCTTGTTTGCGTATCGAGCATTGAAGCCTCGAATGGAGATAGCCCACGAGGTCTTCGTCACCTGTGCAACCTGCACCCCAGGGGCGAGACGCAGAATCTCGGGAATATTCCGTGCGCCGCTACGGCGGATCATCTCGTTGGTAATGACGTAGACGGCCGTCGGCGAGCGTGCCACCGTACTGTCCGTCCGCGAGACGGTCGAGACCTCCATGCCCATCGACGGCGAGACCGATTTCACAGCGACCTGAGAAAGCTGCTTGAGGTTCATGTCGAGCATGTCTAGGTCGTCTTGGTCTTTTTCCTCTTTGGTGGCGCCCTCTTCTTGTGCATTGGTGCCGTGATCCCGTTGGGGAAGTTCCGGAGCGATTGGGTCGGGGCCCGACCGGTAGAGATCACCCGGCGACTGCGCAAACATCGTTGCCTGAAACACACCGCCGAGCAAGACGGCTGTCAAAAAAGCCATCCCCAATGCACACGCGATCCGTTGCACGACCATGACGCATCCCTTCCATGATAGAGACGGGCGGCACTGCTATTGAACAGGACGGCCGTGCTCACAACGAGTACTTTCTGACTGGCATCTTTGGAACACACGGTCCGTGTTCCCACAACTCCCCTTCTCGTTATTTCGGCTGTCAATCGCGGATAGAGGAGCCCTAATAGGGCCGCCGGTTTGATCGCTACAGTGTGTATGGTTTTCGCAGCTAGCGAGACTTGGAAAGAGTAGCAGTAGAGTGGGCATCGCCCATGATAGGGCTTCATTGGGCAGGACCGATCATCTTGCGGAGCGAGGATTGTCATTTTTGAGCGGCCAAAATGCCAAAGCGGCACACCGCCCACAAGATGTTCCGGGTGCGTTCCGTCAGGCACCACTTGATCTACGGCTTCCGGCCATTGCCGGCCCGTTCGTAGGTTCGCCCGGTGACGCCGTTTTGGGAGTTTTCGAGAGCGCGTTTGGCCAGTTCTTGGCCGCACGGCGTGGGATATTCGCCCGTGATACACGCCCGGCAGAGCTGGTCCTTGTCGAGGCCGATGGCTCGGGCAACGGATTCGATGGGCAGATAGCGGAGCGAATCGGCTCCGAGCGTGCGGGCCATTTCGGCTTCAATTCCGGGCGTGATCGCTCCGGCGCCGACGAAGCGCGGCGCGAAAAGCTCGTCGATAGTCGACATGTCGATGCCGTAGAAGCAAGGCGAGATGATCGGAGGGCAGGCCACCCGAACATGGATTTCCCGCGCGCGGCCCACCTTGCGAATTCGTTCGACCAAAACCCGCATGGTCGTCGAGCGAACGATCGAATCCTCGACGAGCAGAACACGTTTGCCTTCAAGGACTTCGGGCAGGGGCGTATATTTCGTTTGAGCTTTGTGTGCCCGAGAGCTACCTCCCTCGATAAACGTCCGTCCGCTGTAGCGGTTGCGGATGAGTCCTTCCAGGCTGGGTACGCCAAGCTTGTAGGCCATCGCGTCGGCCGCGCCTTTGCTCGTGTCGGGAACCGGCACGACAATCGTGTCATTGTCGAGCGAGATGGTCTCGAGTCGGGCAAGTTCCTCGCCGAGCGATTTTCGGGCCAAGTAGACGCTGCAGCCGTCCATCGTGCTGGCCACGTTGGAAAAATAGACCCATTCAAAAAAACAGTGAGCCGAACGTGGGCTTGGGGCAAACCGCTGGACTTCGAGCTTCCCGTCGGCAATTGTCACGGCCTGACCCGGCAAAAGCGATTTGATGCTCTCCGGCTCGAGCCCAAGATTCAGAAGCGCGACGCTTTCACTGGCTGCGGCAAACAACGGCCCGTCGATTGCGTAGCTCAACGGTTTGATGCCCAGCGGGTCGCGGGCGATGACCATTTGCCCCAGCGCATCGAGAAGCACAAAGCTATAGGCCCCGTCGAATCGCGAGGCCAACTGGCGGCAAACGTCGAGCGGCGTGGGGTCCTTCTCGCGGGCCAACGTCTTGCTGATGACGTGCATGAAGATCTCGGTGTCGGTGTCGCGTGCCAGGTAGTTGTCTTCGTCGGCGAGCAACTCCGCTTTGAGTTGATCGTAATTGGCCAACTGGCCGTTGAACGCGAAACTGAACCACTTGTGCTTGCGAATGTGGTGTCGCTCGAACGGTTGGGCATAACTGCGATCGTTACGACCGCAGGTCGCGTAACGGACATGGCCGATTGCCGCACGGCCCGCGTATTCCTGCATAAGGCTTTCATACTTGGCACGGTGGCTGGTCTGAAAGACTTCGGCCACGGTTCCCACTTCCTTGTGGGTGTCGATGAGCTGCTTGCGATGCGGGTTGTAGCTAGTCATCCCGGCGGCCAGCTGACCCCGATTCTGGATGTCCAGCAACATGCGGGGCATCAGGCGAGAGGCTTCCTCGGGCCCCTGTTGGGGGCACAACGAACTAGGTTTGTCGCCGGCTAGATGATAGATGGCCGCTATGCCACATTCTTCGCGCAATTCACTCATGTAGCCAAAGCCTCCAGAATTAGATTATACTCGCGGGATGGCCAGCGGCGACATGCTGCCTTTGGGGCAACGTGCCCAGTACGCCGCGAACCGTCATTGTAGGTTTTCGAACCATTTTCGCAAGCAAGTGGCCGGCAACGTCTTTTGGTCAGGCGATGAGTGCGTTATGCTAACGGTTATTGGGGTTTTCCGACAAATCCCTTTTCGACCACCGTACGTGTTTCCCACCCATGACTAGCCTTCTACGTCAAGAAATCGCCACGTCGGCCACCACTTTGGTGGTTAAGGTCGGCACCCGGGTGTTGACCGGGGCTGACGGTCTTCTTGATTATGACCAAATCGCTCGGTTGGGTGAGGATCTGCATCGGGTCGTCACCATGGGCCGTCGCGTGGCCCTGGTTAGTTCCGGTGCGGTGGGAGCCGGCATGGGCCGGTTGGGAATGAGCCGACGTCCCACGGATCTGGCCCAGCTTCAGGCGGTCGCGGCCATTGGACAGAGTGCACTAGTCGAGGCGTACGAACGGTCGTTGCACGCCCATGGCCGCCACGCCGCCCAAATCCTGGTCACCGCCGAGGACATGGAGGACCGTGTCCGATACCTCAATGCCCGCAATACATTGCTCACGTTGCTTGATTTCGGCGCGATTCCCATCATCAATGAGAATGACACGCTCAGTATTGAAGAGTTGCGGACCACGTTTGGCGACAACGACCGTTTGGCGGCGATCGTTACCAACTTGATCCGGGCACCATTGTTGGTGTTGCTTTCCGACGTCGAGGGGCTTTACGACGGAGTGCCTGGCGAACCGGGAGTCAGAATCATCCAAACCGTCACGCGGCTGGAAGACTCCGTTTATGGTCTGGTGCGTGATCGGGCCGGCGGGTTGGGCAAGGGAGGCATGGCCAGCAAGTTGGAGGCCGCGCGACTCGCCACGACAGCCGGTGAAAACGTCATTATCGCTTCCGGAAGAACCCCCGGAATACTGGCCAAGATCCTTGCCGGTGAAGAAATCGGCACGTTGATTCTGGCTCAAGGTCAAACGATCGGCGCGCGTAAGCGATGGATCGGGTTCAGTGTTCAGCCACGCGGCCATCTGGTGCTCGACGACGGTGCATGCCGGGCCATAAGAAGCGGTGGCCGAAGCCTATTGCCCATCGGTGTGCTCGACACGGTCGGCCGTTTCGAGAAGGGTGACGTCGTAGCATTGCGCGATACGAACCGCGTCGAGTTTGCCCGCGGATTGACCAACTATTCGTCCGACGAAATCGGACGGATCAAAGGCCTGCAAACCAATGAGATCGCCGGCGTGCTCGGCCACCATCCCTACGATGAACTTATTCACCGTGACAACATGGTTGTCACGCGTTGACTCCTTGTTGAGTGCTCCGGCCACGGATGTTCCCGAGAATCTGTGACATTCCGTGGTCCGATGACTTTGCCGTTTTCTGAAAATTCCAGTAATCCGACCAGACAGTCCAATGCAACCCAACGCCCGGAAGGTTCCCGCCACGCAGATCCCTTGCTACGTTTTCGATTCCGATCGGGAAGCCACGCAGTACGTCGCCCAGTCGATCGCCGAGACCATCAGCCAACGGAACGCCCTCTCGCAAACAACCGTTCTCGGACTGGCGACCGGTTCCACGCCGGTGAGCATCTACCGGCAGTTGATCCGCATGCACCGCGAGCAGGGCCTTGATTTTTCAAACGTGATTACGTTCAACCTGGACGAATACTATGGAGTCGCGCCGACGGCGTTGCAGAGCTATCACCGTTTCATGCACGAGACGCTCTTCGATCACGTCAATATCCCGAAGGAAAATATCCACATACCGGATGGTACTGTCGCGCCGAAGGATGTCGAGGAGCACTGCCGGCAATACGAAGAGGCGATCCGTCGCGCCGGCGGCATCGATATTCAGATTCTCGGTATCGGCCGCAATGGGCACATTGGGTTCAATGAACCGTTTGGTCCCCGTAACAGCCGCACCCGGCTAATCACGCTCGATCGCGTTACTCGCATGGACGCGGCAGCCGACTTTTTTAAGGTCGAAGACGTGCCCACCCAGGCATTGACGATGGGCATCGGCACGATCTACGAGGCGAAGAAGCTCTTCTTGCTGGCATTCGGCGAGCATAAAGCGAGGATCATTCGCGAGGCGGTCGAAGATCCCGTGACGGAACGCGTGCCGGCCAGTTTCCTTCGCGGACACGTCGACGTATCGTTTCTGTTGGACGCTGCGGCGGCAGATGAGTTGACCGCGCGGAAGACGCCCTGGGTGCTCGGCCACGTCTCGTGGGACGATGCGCTGGTGAAACGGGCCATGTTGTGGCTTTGCGAGAAGACCGAGAAGGCCCTGCTGAAGCTCGATGACGATGATATTCGTCAGCACGGTCTCTATTCGTTGCTTCGCGAGTTTGGCTCATCGTCGCGGATTGCCCATCGTGTCTTCCGTGGAATGATGGACACGATCGAATACCACCCAGCGGGCACCGAACCGCGGCGCGTCCTTTGTTTCAGTCCGCATCCCGACGACGACGTGATCAGCATGGGCGGGACGCTGATCCGATTGATCGAGGATCGGCACGAGGTCCACATTGCCTACATGACCAGCGGCAACATTGCCGTCTTCGATCACGATGCCCAGCAAGTGGCCGATTTGGTGACCGAACTCAATCGCCAGTTCGGCATCGACGACGAGAAATCGCCCCTGCTCGAAACCGAGGTTGGCCGATCGCTGGTTTCGAAGCACCCGGGCCAGCCGGACACCGAGGCTGTGTTGCGGATCAAGTCGCTCATCCGATGGAGCGAGGCCAAATCAGCAGCCAGCGTGTGCGGCGTCGAGGAGGCCAATCTCCACTTCCTCGATTTGCCGTTCTATCAGACCGGCACGGTCGCCAAGAAACCGCCGACCAAAGACGATATTGGCCTGGTCCGCGAGCTGATCGAGCGGATCGGGCCCAGTCAGATCTACGTGGCCGGCGATCTGTCCGATCCTCACGGCACCCACCGTGCCTGTGCCCAGGTGGTCTTCCAGGCGTTGAAGGAAATCGAAGCGGCCACCGGAAGCCGGCCTGAGGTGTTGTTGTATCGGGGCGCCTGGCAGGAGTGGGCTCTGGACGTGATCGAAATCGCCGTTCCACTCAGCCCACAGGACCTGAAGACCAAGAAAGAAGCCATCTTCCGTCACGAATCGCAGAAAGATTCGGCCTTGTTTCCCGGGCCGGACGATCCGCGCGAATTCTGGCAACGGGCCGAGGACCGCAACCGGCGAACGGCCGATCTTTACAACCGGCTCGGACTGCCCGAGTACTATGGCCTCGAAGCGTTCGTCCGCTCGGACGGACAGAATCTGTAAATTGCGTTTTTTCCTGCTCGACCATGTGAAAAACAGCCGATTCACCTTGACTGTGTACGCCCGTATATTGTACAATTGTCCACAAGCTGTCAATCAGGCTGGGACATACTCTCACAATAGGGGGTAACCATGGGACCCTTCGATCAAGTGACCGAACGTCAGCAGGACGTTTACGACTTCATCCGCGACAAAATCCGCAGTCGGGGCTACGGCCCGACGGTTCGCGAAATTGCCGAGCACTTCAAGATTCGTTCGCCCAACGGTGTTGTCTGCCATCTGAAGGCCCTAGAGAAAAAGGGGTTTATTACCCGCGTGGCCAACCGGTCCCGGGCGATTCAGTTGGCCGGCGATCCGCTCGGTGGCCGGGGACTGCCCTTGGCGGGTCAGATCGCGGCCGGCGTGTTGCACGAGGCGATCGAGCAAGACGAGGAACTCGATCTTGGCGAGATGTTCGACGCCAACGATCGGGACCTCTTCGCGTTGGAGGTCAGTGGCGAGTCGATGATCGAGGACCAGATCGCCGACGGCGATTATGTGATCGTACGCCGCCAATCGACCGCGAGAAAGGGCCAAACCGTCGTCGCCCTGACCGACGAAAACGAAGCCACGCTCAAACGTTGGTTTCCCGAGAAAAACCGCATCCGACTCGAACCGGCCAACTCATCGATGAAACCGATCTATGTCAAGAATGCCAAGATCCTGGGGGTCTTGGTTGGGGTCGTGCGCAAGGTCGGGTAGTGAATTGTAACCGTGCGTAGGGTGTGTGTTTGCGCACAGGGGGCAAGTCCGGTCAGGCTGCTCCGCATCGAAACCCATATCTCGATCAACTTGTCCAATCTCACTTGGCGGCAAGACGGCTCGGCCGGCCAGTCTTCCACGGGAAGGTGTCCGAACGCTCGGGCCGCCTACGCGCGTGGCCCGGTCTCCTGCTCGCTGATAAAACGTCGCCAGCCATCAAGATGTTCCTGGGCAAGTCCACTTGCACGGTTAAATACGGCGTCGTTTGTCGTCGACGTGTTGGGCAGTTGGACACGGACACGCAGGCGACCGTTGGGCTTGTAGTGAAAGCGGACTTCGACGGGCGACCGGGCCGGCAGACCCGCCGGAAGAGGCGCCACGCGGCACTGGCCAATCGGCGTGCATGCGTCGGCCGAAGCACTTTCGCCTTCGACCACTTTGACCAAGATCGACTTTTGATTCTCTTTCTGGGTGTGGAACACGCGTCGAGCCGTGACAGGGATAGGCGTGTTGCGCGGAATAACAATTCCATTGCGAGGCTGGCGCGTAATTCGATCCATGCCAACCACACCCAAGCTGTGCGAGTTCACGTTGCGGATGGTAAATCGCCCGACGTCATTCGAGCCGTGCCCCAGCAATTGGGCGGCGTAGAGCGCGGCCCCGTGTGCAACGGCCTCGTCGGCTGCCACCGACGCATCCGGTTCCTGGCCAGACAACTCCCGAAGCATGTTTCGGATCATCGGCATACGCGTTGATCCGCCGACCAGGAGCAAATGATCGATTTGGTTCCACTGCAACTTGGCGGCCGCCAGCGTCTGACTGACCGTGAATCTCGTACGATCGACTAAATCGGCCGTCGCCTCTTCGAACCGCGAGCGAGTCAATTCGATCCGGGTGATTCGTCCGTGATGGTCGTGGGCAATCGTTGCCTTGTCGCGCCCGGAGAGCATTCGCTTGGCCTCCTCGCACTGGAACCACAGCCGCCCGACGGTGGTGGAATCCTCCCGCGGGTCGATGCCATGCTGGCCGGCCAGCTCCTCGGCAGCGAGCGCGACGAGCCGTTGATCCCAGTCGTAGCCGCCGAGCTGAACGTCGCCGTCGGTAGCCAAGGCAATCAACTCGCGCTGTCGCACTTCCACGACAGTTACGTCAAAGGTGCCGCCGCCCAAGTCGTAGACCAACAATCGCAAGGGCCGCTTGTCTGTCGTCCGCTTCGCGAGCAGACCTTTCTGATAGCCGTAGGCCACGGCGGCGGCCGTTGGTTCGTTGATGATATCGATTACTTCGAGAGCGGCCATGTAGCCGGCGTCCTGAGTGGCCTTGCGGCGGACTTCGTCGAAATAGGCCGGCACGGTGACCACGGCCTGGCGGAACGGACCGAGCTGAACCGTCGCATCCCGGCGGAGCTTGTTGAGGATCCACGCTTCGAGCACCTCGGGCGGATACTGCTTGCCGGCGATCGCCTTGTGATAAACGGGTTGTCCCACGTCCCGCTTGGCACACATCGCCACATGTTCGCCTTCGGTCACCACGGCCTTCAACGCTTCTTTGCCGACAACAACCTCCTCGACGTCGAACAGGACCACGCTCGGCGTGAGCCGGTCGCCCTCGGTGTTGACAAGCGTCTCCGGGCGGCCCGACGCATCTAAACACGCCACGACCGAGTACGTGGTTCCAAGGTCGATACCGACAGCAGGCGAGGAACTCCTCATTGAATGGCTCACGGTCTCACAGGTTCCATGGCAAGGGGAATCGATCGGGCTGCCGCAAGGAAAGCCAGTAGTAGCCGGCCGCAAGCCCCGCAGCGCCCGACGTAATCCACATGATTAACCAGACAATCCAACAGGGAGGTGGTTTCGTGGCGTCGCTTCCACTCGAGATGGTCACGGGGGGCTCGTCCCGGTCGCCCTCATCCGGCGACGACCTGTCGAACGCGGTTGTTGCCGACATATCCGGCGTCTCGTCCGGACGCGTCGGCGTACTCGTCACAGTCGTGGGGTTCGTCGAAGTTAACGATGGCACTGCGGGCAATGCGTCTTCCTTCGTATCATTAAGCATGGCATCGAACGCGTCGAATCCGGCTTCCGACGAGATCAAAGGCCTCCAGTCTCCCAATCGCTCGTCCGAGAGCCCTACGGTTCGCTCCAACTCGAGCGTTACTTCCCGCTCGGTTTCGGGCACGACGGCATAAACCCTCAGACGCCCATTCGCCTCGTACTCGAACGAGACCTCGACGGGCCAATTTGCCGGCAATCCCTCGGGCAGGTCGGCCAGCATGGTACGACCGATGGCCGCGCACTCGGCAGGGTCTGTGTTCTCGCCTTGAAGCACCTGAATGACAATTGACCGTTGGTTCTCCGATTTTGTCGTGAATTTCTTTGTGAAACTCGCCGGCAAGGGGGTATTGCGTGGAATGAGTATGACGTTCGTCTTCTGCAGCGTGGCCGGGTCGATACTCTCGATGCCCAGGCTATGGGCGTTGACATTGGTTACCGTGAAACCGGCTGTTTTCGAGGCTGTTTCATCTGTAAGCAAGTATCGCGCATAGAGCGCGGCGCCGCGGGCCACCGCTTCGTCCGGATTGACCGACCGGTCGGGCTGCCGATCGGTCAGGGTCTCGAGCGCTTCGACGACCATCGGCATCCGCGTCGAACCGCCCACCAATAAGAGCCGATCGACGCAGCTCCATGGCATGCCCGCAGCGGCCAATACCTGACGGCTCGTACAAAGCGTCCGTTCCAGCAGGTCGGCGGTCATGTCGGTGAATTCGGTTCGGGAAATCGGCACGTCGAGCGATTGTCCATCGTGCTCGATGTGAACGGTGGTACGGCTCCGGGCACTCAGTGCGTGTTTGGCCTCGACCGCGCTCTCGATCAAACGTCCCTCGCCGACGGGATCTTCGCGAGGATCGATACCATGTTCTTGCTTGAAGGCACGTGCCAGATGTTCGACCAGCCGCATGTCCCAGTCGTGTCCGCCCAGTTGCACGTCGCCGTCGGTGGCCAGACATTGCACGTGGCCGGGTGCCAGCTGGAGCAAGGTGACGTCGAACGTTCCTCCCCCTAGGTCGTAGACCAGCACAGTCATTTCTCGCGATGTGTCGCTGGAGCCGGAGAGATAGCCGACCGATTCTCCGAAGGCCAGCGCGGCTGCGGTTGGTTCGTCCACAATGTCAAGCACGTCGAGTCCGGCCATCTCTCCCGCGTCGGCCGTTGCTTTGCGCCGCGGTTCGTCAAAATAGGCCGGCACGGTGATCACGACCCGGACGTCGGGTCCCAAAGCGGCCACCAGATCGGCCTTGAGCCTCCGGAGAATGCACGCCTGGATCACTTCGGGCGGAAGATAGTTGCCCAAGATGGGACGGGCGTAGACCTTTTGGCCCATGTCGCGCTTGACCCATTGAGCCACGCGTCCAGGCTCGACAAGGGTGGCGTAGTGGGCCTCTCGACCGACGGTAACCTTGCCGTCCTGAAAAAGTACCTCGCTGGGGGTCAATATTTCCCCATCAGCGCTGCGCACCATCTTGGTACGTCCGGCCGAATCGACCCATGCGACGGCCGAATACGTCGTGCCCAGATCGATTCCGACGGGTCTCGGGGTGGCCATGGCGATGGTTTGTGGCTATGCGATTTTGGTGAAACGGGTGGAGGAAACCCCGCAGGGCCTCAATAATACCCTACGTCAACCCCAGGGCGAAAGGCAGGGCGAGCAGTCGTAGGGTGGCGGATGCCTATCCTACTTTTCTTCGGCAACGACTGGGTTGGTCAGAATGCCGAGTTGCCCGATCTCGACTTCGACCGTATCGCCCGGCTTCAGGAACACGGGCGGCTTTCGCGCGCAGCCCACGCCGGCGGGCGTGCCCGTAAAGATCAGATCGCCCGGGCTCAGCGTGCAGACGGCCGACACATACTCGATCAAGAAGTCGACTGAAAAAATGAGTTGACTCGTGTTCGAGTGCTGCATGGTTCGGCCGTTGAGACGCAGTTGAATATCGAGATTACCCGGTTCGGCAATTTCATCGGCGGTAACCAGCGCGGGGCCTATCGGCGCGAAGCTGTCAAACGACTTGCCCAACAGCCATTGACCGCCTGGTGTGCGGTGTTGCCAGTCGCGTGCCGAGACGTCGTTTCCACAAGCGTAGGCCGCGACGTGTTCCAAGGCTCGTGCTCGCCGGATATGTCGGCCGCCTTGGCCAATGACGACGACCAGTTCGGCCTCGAAGTCAACCTCTTGGCTGATCCGTGGCAGGACAATCGGGTCTCCATCGGCGCGGACGGCCGTGGGGAACTTGCAAAAGATGACAGGTTTGTCCGGGGGAGTCATCTTGGTTTCCCTGGCATGGTCGGTGTAATTGAGTCCGACACCGATTACCTTCCCGGGATCAAGGATGGGCGGCAGGAGCAGGATGCTCTCGCGCACGCCGCCCACGCCCGATTCGAGCGCGGCTTCGGCACGTGGCTTCAATTCGGCCCAGTTGGCCAACAGTTGTTTTGAACAGGAGGGCAAAGCGTTGTCTGCCCGATTCAGGTCGACCAGACCGTGCCGCCCAACAGCCGCCACCCGCGGCCCGTGATCGCTCTGGTAGGTTACGAGTCTCATTCGTGTTGCTCCCGAGGAGAGTCGAGGTTTTCGGGCTTCTTGCCTCTTGTGAATGCCAGTCCTGGAACAGGATATCCGACCAGCTTGCTTGGAACAATCGGCCTGGGCCATCGGAGGGAGAATAGAGTGTCGACAAGCCGTACGATCGGCATAACCAGCAGGGGGCGCAGAGATCACCGTGAAATGGATTTGTTGCCGTTTGGGAGACGCCGTGGCTTGCCGGGGAGCCCCGACATTCTGTTTGACGGAAAGCCTTGGGAAAACTAGAGTTTGATAGCGTTTGCGCAGATTGTAGGCAGATAGGAGAAGAACACTTCAGGGGCGAGGGGTGTCCGCGCAAGCCCTCGAACGCTTTTCAGATCACGGTTGTGGACCATCGGACAAGAAGCATTCATGTCAAATACCCCAAGTTCTGAGACCCCCTACGATTCCATCACGCCATTGACGACAGGCGGCCGTACGTCGGCATTTGCCGATGGGTGGACTTCGCAACTCGACACGCTGTTGAACGAGTTGCAGGAACTCACTCAATCCACGCCTGTCGAGCCCGTCGTTGATCGGGATGTGGACAATCAGTTGGTTCAGGTACGGCTGGGGATCGCGTCAAGTCTCTTCACGGCGTTGCGTTACAAACACGCGCCGACCGCTGCCCACGCACTCCGCGTTGCACTGAGTTGCTCGGCTTGGTCTCTGCGGATGAAGCTTCCCGATCAGGACCGCGACAAGATCGAGATATCCGCGTTGCTCCACGATTTGGGTATGATCGGCATTCCCGACCGAATTCTGCAGAAGCCGGGTATGCTCGACTTGGATGAAGCGACGATTGTCGAGCGTTCAAGACACATGAATGTCGAGATCTTGCGCATGTCGTGTGCCGAACCGGCCATCTTGGACATTGTGGAGAACATACCCGCCCGATTCGACGGAATTCGGCCCGGCTATTCCGTTTCGGGTACCGACATCCCACTCGGTGCGCGGATGATCGCAATTGTCGAATCATTCGATGCGATGATCAACGAGCAGGTTTTCCGGCCGGCCCTATCCGAGGAATCGGCGTTGGCCGAACTGTTTGCGTGCGCAGGAAGCCAGTTCGACCCAGAGTTGGTTCAAAAGTTCGCCGAGTTTTGCCAACATGATCAGGTGACCGTTCGGAGAGAAGCCAGCCGACGTTGGCTGCAAACGCTGGACCCGCGGGCGATTGACCGATACTGGCGACTTCACCACACGCCCGTTACGAACGGGCAACTCGATCAGAAGCGCCTTTTCGAGACTCGCTTGTTGGACAACATGCACAACGCGGTCATTTTTGTGGATGCCGAATTGACGATCCAACTCTGGAATCCCGGTGCCGAGCGGATGACCGGTATTCTGAGCAAAAGCGTTTGCCGCCAGCAATGGTTGCCTGAGCTGCTCAATCTGCGAGACGAGAAGGGCGCTCCCATCGACGCAAGCGAGTGTCCCATCGTCAGTTCGATGCGGTCGGGCGTACAGTCGTTACGTCGTCTGGTCATCTGGGGACGCAGCGGGCGTCCAGTTCCGGTTGATACTCACGTGATTCCGGTAATGGGTGAACGTGGAGAGACTCTGGGAGCCGTCTTGCTACTGCATGATGCGTCATCGGAAATCTCCCTCGAAAGGCGTTGCCAGAGTCTGCATAACGAAGCGACTACGGATCCGCTGACGCGCGTTGCCAATCGAGCGGAATTCGATCGCGTGCACGAGATGTTTGTCGACGCGCATTCGCAAAGGCGGTTACCGTGCGCCTTGATTATCTGCGATCTCGACCATTTCAAGCAGGTAAACGACAACTACGGACATCAGGCGGGTGACGGAGTGATCAGAAGCCTGGCCAGCATTCTCAAGGACTCGTGCCGCTCGGGCGACTTAGTGGCACGCTATGGCGGCGAGGAATTTGTTGTGCTCTGCACGGATTGCGACAACGCCACCGCGACTCGGCGTGCCGAGGAAATGCGATACATGCTATCTCGAACCGTCCATGCATCCATGGGTGGACGAAGCGTCACGGCTAGTTTTGGGGTTACGGAAATTCAACCGGGTGATACGCCCGAAACCATGCTGCGTCGAGCCGACCGTGCTCTGCTTTCGGCGAAAGCGAGAGGGCGCAACCTGGTGGTTCAATTGGGAGCGGGCTCGACGGTCGACAAAAGAACGACGATGGGGGACACGCCGCTCTTGTCTTCAGAAGCTACCAGGGGTGGGATGTGGGGAAAACACGATTTGTTTGCGGCCTCACCGATGACCGTGGCCGTTGAGAAGTTGCGAGGGTTCATCGCCGACCATCGCGCGAGAATCCTGGAGACTGACCACAACAAAGTCTGTCTGCAGATCGAGCACCATAGGGCCCGATCAAGACGTCGTCGTGACCGAGTGATGACCTTCCTCATGGAGATCGAGTTGATCGCGGCGGGAGACGATGGGAACGTCGACGGCAAAGAGGTTAAATCGCCCAAGTCTGGCCGAGTGGTTCCAGAAACGCGGGTCCACGTGGTCATCAGCCCACGCACCAAGCGCGACCGGCGTTCGGATGACGTGGAGTCCCGTGCCCGAGAAGTGCTGCTGAGCCTTCGCTCCTATCTGATGGCCACCGCTCGGGAGCCGTTGAGCACATTCGATCGAGGTGCCGTGCCCGACGATGTTGCGTCACGCAACTTCGTTGGGAATCTGTTTAGCCGCCCCAAGACTCATCTCTGGATCGCTGTCGGACGGCTCTTTAGGTCGCTGTGGTCCCCACAGTGACTGGGTTGAAAGGCAAGGGGGCATGCCGAACGCCGACCATACTGCGGCGTTGTCCGAATCTCTGCGGTAGTCGTGCGTGCAGTCCACGATTGCTCCAGAGGTGTCCGTAGAGCGTGACTCGCAGTAAAATCTCTTCCCATGCTTCCGCAGACTGCCTATTCTCTCTCCTGCATGGCCGGCAACTGGCATTGACCCAATAGTCCAGTTTCCTATAATCCCGCCACTCTGGAAGCGGGGAAGGGTACGTCATGTGTACACGTCGCTTTTGGCCAGAGTAGAGTTCGAGAAAAAATGGTCCGCGTTTGCCAAAAAAGTGTCATGCGGCAACGCGTCGAGTGCGACCGATCGTCTCTTTTCTTGGTTGTCAACATAGGATACCCCAATCATGCGATTCACTTTTTCTGCCAAGTGCATGGTCTTAATGATGTTCCTCGCCGTAATGTCGGGATGTCATTCCAGCGGAACCGGTTCGTCCGGTGGATGGCGCATGTCGAGTTGGAATCCGGCCAACTGGCGCCGGCCTGCGTCAACGGCCTCGTCGCTCGCTGAGAACGCGCCGAAGAAACCTTCGGATTTGGCCACTCCCTCGGTGACCGTTTCACCTGGCGTCGAGGCGACCGCGTCGTCGCTTTCGCCTACGACGAATTATGCGAACACGGCAGCCAGCTTCAACGCACCAACGGGATATGCCGGCAACTCGTCTTACCCAAATATATCGTCGGGCACGGTGCGTCCCGGATTGTCGACGACCGGGCCACGCATGTCTCCACAGTCGGGCTTCTATGGCAATTATGCCGGTGGAAGCACGAACGACTCGACGACTCCGACACCCGAGGTGACAGTGAATCCGTATCGTTCGCTGGGCAATGCTCCTGCTGCGGCCACGGGTGCGTATCAGTCAGCCGATTCGTCGTACGGTACGACTCCCTCCAGTACCAACGCCCAATACACAGCCAGCTTGAACTCCAGTGCCAGCCGGACCGCTCCGGCATACCATTCGAACGACCCGAACAGCCGCTTCTATTCGGGGCCGTCGACGTCAGCCCAACTCGCGACGCCGAGTGGACCCTATGCTTCGAACGCGGGCACGGGCGCCTACGCCCCGGTCCAGAACGGAGTAGCAAACACAGGCTCCCTGACCAACTCGACCGTCAACGGCCAATCGTGGAATGCCGGCAATTATTCGTCGGCCCCGCAACGTTACACGCCGGGAGCGACCGCTTATACGCCTGAGGCGAACCGCTATTCGCCCGGTGCAAGCGACTACACGCCCGGCACGAACTACTACTCAACGCCCACGAGCAACGCGGCATCGCCTGGCAACAGTCCCGCGCCGCCTTCATCGGGCAGCTACTACGGTAATGGCTCATCCGAGACTGGCGCGGGTATCTCGTCCTCGAACAACGCCAGTGCTTCGACCACGTCTCCGGCACCGACGACAAACGTGACGTCGGCCTCGTGGACGCCCGGTAGTTGCACAAGTTATCCAACGACCGACGGAAGTTCCATGGTCCAGCCGACGACCGTTCCGTCGACAACGGCACCGTCTCGCGATCCATATTCTGCTTCGCCTTATCCTTCAACCAGTACATCGTCGACGAACTCAGATGTCGTTCCGGCCGGCTTCACGCCAGAACCGACCTACTGGCGTTGAACCGAGCCCCGATTCTTGCTTTGAGAAGAATATCCAGGGCCGTGGCGATCGAACGTCACGGCCCTGTTTCATTTCAGAAAAGAGCTTGGTTCATTGGTCCAAGCAAGCGTCAAGAAACGCAAGAACGCGACGCTCGTATTTCTCTGGATCGAAGGCGAGAAGATCGACGTGACCGGTACGCCCAACGCCGACCAATCGGTTCGGGAATACGTACAAAATGACCATCGCGCGTCAAGGGGGTTCTTTCCGGCACGCGAACGGAGGATCAGGCCGGCTTGCGGAACAACGAGCGATAGACCGGCTCGCCGTGTTGTCGGCTGCGGCGTTCGAAATGAGTTCGGTAGTCCATGTCGTGTTCTGCTTCTCGCTGGGGCACTTCAAACGGGCCATCGAGCCTCGTGGCGGCGGCCAGCAGTTCAAGGGTCGTCTGGAAGTACTCCTCGACGTCGGTCCAAAAGTGGAACTCACCGCCTGCTACAAGCACCCGTTGAACGTCAAGCAGAAACGGCTCGTGCAAAACGCGACGTCTCTTGTGTCGCTTTTTCCACCAGGGATCGGGGAAATAGACATGCACGGCTGCCACCGAATCGTCGGGCAGAATTTCGGCAAACAGCCGCAGAGCGTCGCCGTGCACCACGACGGCGTTGTCCAGTTCGCGCTTAACCAGGGCGGCGGCGGCAAATCTTGCGTACTTCTGACCGATCTCGATGCCCAGGAAATCGACTTCCGGCCGCGCGGCGGCCGCGCCGCGCAAGAAGAGCCCCTTGCCCGAGCCAACCTCGACTTCGAGCGACGCTCGTCGGCCGAACAGGGTTTCGGGCTGCCACGGTCTGGGCAACTCATCGAATGACTTGAAATGACGCGATAGGTCGAGTGAAGCGTCCGGTTTTCTCAGCGCGCGGCGTCCCATGGATCGATAGGCACACGTTCGGAATAAGCGGTCAGTAATCAGCGATGGTTCGTGGTCGGAAGACTATGCTCCGTGGCCGACGGTAATGTCACACACGCCCATGACGTTGGCGATCGTCTTCGTTCATGATGCGAGTGTCTATAATGCGATCATGCTGGTCCCCGCGAGTTGTTTCGTCGGACCGTTCGGTCGAGAGACGATTCGTGCCGGGCAGTCGACTCAACA
>JAFGIR010000255.1 GCA_016929515.1 Pirellulales bacterium
GGCAGCGCGATGGCGCCGCCGACGGTCCCGCGCAGCAAGGACGTCTCGACCCCGGCCCCAGTGCCGGACCCATTGCAGGAGTCGAAGCCGGCGGAAACGACGACACCGGACGAATTCAATTCCGGCGAAGACTAGGTTCTGTTCGGAGACAGGACTCGGTCGCAATACTCGGAAACACGGATGCAACGCCCTTCAGGGGGGACTTCACGCAAGGAAGCACAAGGATGTTCAACCTCATTGCCCAAAACGCCCAATCGGGTGTCGAACGGATTTCTTCTTCAGAACCAGTACGCTTGGCAGGCAGTCCACGGCTGCTTCGTCGCCATCCGGCCCTATTGCGGGTGATTTCGCTGCTGGCCTTCGGTGCGTTTCTCTTGGCTTCGAGCCAGGCGATCTTGGCGCAGACGATGCAGAATTCTTCGATTGTCTGGCATCTCGAGAATGCCTCCGAACGCATGGAGATGATCGTCAACACGAGCCGGATACTCACGCTCGATCAGAAGATACCCCAAGCACAAGTCAATAATCCCGAAGTGCTTCAACTGGTTGCGCTGTCGCCGACCCAGATTCAGATCTCGGCCAAACGGCCGGGCGTGACTCAGGTGAACCTCTGGACCGAAGACAAGAAAATCTACTCGGTCGATGTGATCGTCTTCGGCGATGCGCGCGAATTGAGTGAAGTGCTCAAATCGCAGTTCCCCAATGCGTCGTTGCAGGTAACCCCGGTCGCGAACAGTGTCCGGATCTCCGGCTTCATGGACCAGCCCGAGCACGTCCCCCAGGTGTTGCGAATTGCCGAGGAGTACTATCCGAAGGTCATCAATAATATCACGGTCAGCGGCGTCCATCAGGTGGTGTTGCACGTGCGGATCATGGAAGTCTCGCGGACGAAGTTGCGCACCTTGGGTTTTGACTGGGCGCAGATTTCGGGTCTCAACGGCGTGGTTTCGACCGCCAGTGGGCTGATTTCCTCGGCGACCGCCGCGGGGGTTGCCATGAGCGGCAAGGAGACCCTCGCCTTTCAGGTGATCGAGCCGGGGGGATCGTTCTTCGGCGTTCTGGAGGCGTTGCGAGAAGACAAGCTACTGAAGATCCTCGCGGAGCCGAATTTGGTCACGATCAGCGGGCGGCCCGCCTACTTCCAAGTCGGGGGCAGCGTGCCCACGTTGGTGCCGCAGAGCCTGGGCACGGTGTCTGTTGAATACAAGAAATATGGTACCCAGGTCGACTTCGTCCCGATTGTCTTGGGCAACGGTCGCATCCGACTTGAAGTGCGTCCCAAGGTAAGCGAGATCGACTCCGGTCGAAGTATCCAATACGAAGGCTATACCATTTACGCTTTCAACGAGCGTGAAGTTGAAACGGGCGTCGAAATGCAGGCCGGGCAAACGCTGGCTATCGCCGGTTTGATTCAGAATCGCATCGAATCGCAACGCCGCGGCTTGCCTTGGGTAATCGACGTACCCTACGTCGGGGCGCTCTTCCGCCGCGTGGAAGATCAAAACAACGAAGTCGAGTTGCTCATCATGGTTACGCCGGAACTGGTTGAACCACTCAATCCGGATCAGGTTCCACCGTGTGGTCCCGGGTTGTTCACGAAGGAACCGACCGACTGGGAACTGGGCCTCAAAGGGCACATCGAAGTACCCGCTTGCTACCCGCCGAATGGACCGGACTGCGCGGGGAATGTCCCCAACGAGGGAGAACCGGAGGACATGCCGGGCATGATTCTCGAACCACGGCCCGAATCCAACACGGCCGATGGCCCCGAGTTGCCACCCACCGTGAGTGTGGGTTCGAGCGACCGATGGACCTCCTCTTCTGGAACTCACTCACAACCCCGAATTTCCCGGCACAATCCACTCAACCCACAGATTCCTCAGACGCCAGGGAGCCGGGCCACCGAGAAGCCGTTGCCAGGATTCAAGGGGCGCGTCGGATACGAAATGCTAAGGTAGTGTATCGGAGACTTCCACCGCTGCCAGAAAGCACTCGTGATACGGAGCCCAGCGAGCAAGACGCAGGCAGACGAGCGAAGTCCGCATCCCGGCCGGATGCTCTTGTGGGATTCCGAGGATCTCGCGTTTGTCGAAGGCCGTTCGCCGGGCATGCCGCGGAGAACCGGGCCTTTCCGAATCGTGTCCGTTCACGGTGCAACGCACGGGTCGCGGGAGTGGCCGGTGGAGTTAGTCTCCGAGAAGTGAGTTAGCAACGACTACCTACGTCGATGGCGATATTTGGACGAGATCAGGACAGGGCGGATTTTCTCGTCCGGGGCATTTGGCGGGGCTTGGACGAACGGGATTGCAGCTTTGGTGATACATAACCATGAGTAACGTTCTTCGGCTAGCACTAGTTGATCCTAACGATACGACCCGAGACACACTCAAGAAGATCTTGCTGGGAATGGACACCGTGTGGCTCGAGGCGGAATGCTCGCGCTATGAATTCTTTGCCGATGTCGTCACGCAGACTCACCCCGACATTGGTTTGGTTGTTCTCGACAATAATCCGGATAAAGCACTCGACCTGGTCAGGTCGCTTGGAGAAATCTGTCCCGAGTGTTCCGTTCTCGTGGTTAGTTCTTCCTCGGACGGCAATCTGATATTGAGGGCCATGCGGGCCGGGGCCAAGGAGTTTCTCGCGCAGCCGCTGCAAATCGAGGACCTTGTCGGCGCGTTGAACCGGATCAGTGATCACCGATTCGGCCGGAGCGACAGCAGGTCGCGCGGAAGCCAGGTCATCGCGGTGGCCGGCGTGGCGGGAGGCGTGGGCACGACCAGCGTTGCCGTCAATCTCGGGTGCGCGTTGGCCAGAAGAGAAACCAATAACGTCACGTTGATTGATCTCGACCTGTGTCTCGGCGATGCCGACGTCCAACTGGACGCCATACCCGACTACACGCTGCTCGACGTCGCCCAAAACGTGACCCGCCTCGACTTCGCGTTGCTGAAGCGGTCGTTGACCAAGCATTCGTCGGGTCTTTACTTGCTTCCGCGTCCCGTACAACTCGAAGACACCTCACTGGTGTCGCCGGAGGATATTCAGCGAGTCATCGGGCTCTTGAAGGCCAGCTTCACGCATGTCATCGTCGATCTGTCGAAGGCTTACAGCCCGATCGACATGGTGGCGCTGGAAATGGCCGATCAGATCTTGTTGGTCATCCAGCTCGATCTTCCCTGCCTCCGCAATGTCGTCCGGTTGATGGCGTCGTTCAAAGAGATGGACGGCATGGCCGACAAGGTGAAGATCCTCATCAACCGCGCCGGGTTGGAGCAGGGACAAATCACGCTCAAGAAGGCCGAGGAGACGATCGGTCGGGAAATCTTCTGGCAATTGCCCAACGATTATCGCACCATGGTCGAGGTCCGAAACAACGGCGTGCCGCTCGTGCAGCAGTCGCCGAAAGCCGGCATTACCCATTCGATAATCGCCCTGGCCGACGCACTGGAGGGAGACCGTGTGAAGACGGACTCTTCCACGCCCGCGACCGCCAAATCGGGGTTGGGACGTCTGTTGAGCCTCTGGCCCAAGAAGTGACCCCTCGGCACTGCCCGCAGTCAGATTCCTGGTTCTGTTTCGGTATGTCCTTCAGTCGATCGCGTAAGGACTGCCCGGCCGGTCCTCGTGGCGAATTTCGTCGACGGGCGATTTTCGGCCCTCGCCCGCATAGAGCCGATTGGCTCCGTTGAAGACCCATGCCGGCTTGCTGCCGACGTTCTGGTAGGCGTGGACGACTCCGGGCGGAACCACGACGCGAAGCCATTCGTCTTGCTCCACGTCGATCCGTTGCCTCCGTCCGCGCGTTACGGAGTCCGCGCGATGGTCCCACAAATAAACACGCCATTGACCGTTGCCCAAAAACACAAACACGTCGGTCTGTTCACGGTGCTCGTGCGGTCCGCGCACCACTCCCGGCTTGGTTTGGCTGAGATAGGCCATGACGGGCCATTCGTTTTGGTGCAATTCGTCGTGGCGAAAAAGTTCGACCAGCAAGCCACGGTGGTCGACGTGCGAATCCAGCCATTCGATGGTTACCCCATCGATTTCCCCGTCGACGAAATGAAGCAGCTCTTGTCCGACGGCAGTGTTCATGCGAAGCGATGCTCCATGGATTTGGTTGGCGGATGCGGCGTTGCCCGCGTCCCCGGGAGCAAGATTATGCCAGAAACGGGACTTTCGTGGCAAGGCCGGTCGCGTGGCGTCCCTTCGTCGCC
>JAFGIR010000030.1 GCA_016929515.1 Pirellulales bacterium
GCCATGCCTTCAACCGGACTTCAGGTGAATCGCGAAGACAACGAAAGACAGGTGAACGAGAGAAGAACACCCTTCGCGCTCCAATGAAGAAGCGAGTCGCCTCTCTCTAGGTGGAGCCGCGAGTGAACCCCGAGGCCATCGCGGATTCCGGCCGCGCCTGACTGAAGACTATTTCGCGGGCTGGACGAGGATGTAATCGACGCCCACCGGAACCGAGGACCGAGCATTCACGATCAGCTTGCCGTCCTGGCCGACCTGGGCCGTATCCAGCTCGACGACGGTGCCTTTCGGGGCAACCCGCTCGACGGTCTTTGTCGCGCCTCCGTCCAGGCGGAGCGTCACCGGAGCCGGCTGTCCGATATCGACAAGGCGCAGTTGAACTTGATACGAGCCCGGTGCTAGAAGGGGAACCGAGAGGGCGACGTTTTGGTTTGGCGCATCGACCCTCAGCAGGCCGCCGAACTTCGTAAGGCCGTATGCCGTGGTGATGGCCCGAGCCGAGACGCCCGCCGCGCGCAGCGTCTCTTCCGCCTGGACGGCCGGCCACCGCACGGACGAGAGTCGCGGGGGATCGCTTGTCAGATGGTCTCGCGGCTGGTAATTCTCGCCCTCCGGCAGCGGATCACGCTCGGTGGCTGGTTTGCGTTGATACCAATAAGCCACGCTCGAATAGTCGTTGACGACGCCCTTCTTCCAACCATGCTCGATCGTCACCCGGATCGATTTTTTGAATCGAACCGGGTCGGGCACGTGGAACCGATAACACGAGGTTTGGCTCCACCCGTCGGGCAATTTGTCCTTCAAGGGAAGCCCGTAGTAGGGAAACCCGGTGACGCGATCGAATCCCCAGGCTTCGCAGAAGTAGTCTTCGGTGCCGGTGCCGTTGATTGAGGGTTTTTGCTCGCCGTCGATGAAAATCATTTCGTCGCCTTCCCCCCACCAGCCGCCCGGCGCGGAGTCGACGAACAAGAAACACCCAACGTATTGTCCCGCGCCCTGGGCATCGAGAATCACGTAGTTCTCCTCGCCCTTCGTGTTCCCTTCGAGCGACTGCGGTTTCAGATTCCTCACGCTCCGGAATTCGGCGTGAAACAACCCTTGATTGTCGGGGATGGGGCCGAGCTCGTAGTCGAGGTTGAAGTAAATCCGCCGGATGCTCCGCCGACCCTTGTTGTACAACTCGATGCGTGCGTGTTTCTGAAAGGGCATGGGCCAATAACAGTTCATCGCCTTCGGGTCGGCGCCGACGTTGATCGGCAACGATTGGACCGGATAGGTGCGGCCGTGACCCAACCCGAAGAAGTCGCCCAACGGAGCTTCGACCGAAGGCACCGTCGAGTTCTCCCAGTAGATCCGGATCACCAAGTCGCGCAGAGGTGTCGCGTGGCCTGGGAAAGCGCTGACGGTGAACCACATGTGGGTAATCAGGCCCGGCCCATCGGTGTCGAGCAACGTGATCGAGCGACCCGGTTCAAAACTCGTGATGTTGTCGTCGTTCGCGCCGGTCCGGTCGTAGGACGACGCCCGGTGCGAGGTGCGCTCGACGACGGTGGCCAGATCGGCCAAATCGGTCGCCCTCGCCGTCGTGGCTGCCAGGCTCAGGAACACCGCGACCAGAATAAACTTGGAATAGTGAGTTTTCATGGGATTGTCGAGGCCTCCGGCGGGGTGGGTTCAAGGAAGGGTGCTTGCGGCAAGCGGTACGGCGCGGGACACTGCCCGTATCCATCGTATTCAAAAAGCATAGCCCGTCGTTCACGGGCATGTCAACCAACGGAAGAACACCGAGGCAATCATGATCCCTCGCCGGCTCGAACCCGAGATTATGGACACCTTGACCGAGGCGGTCGACTACGACACGATGGATCACTCGGAGGTCAACCGGCGTTTCGTCTACGATTTGCTCGCGGCCGCGCCGCCCAGCGGACCCATTCTCGACTTGGGCACGGGCACGGCACAAATCCCGATCGAGCTGGCCCGTCAACGACCGTCGGCTCGGATCGTGGCGGTCGACGCCTCGCGGCACATGCTTCGCGTGGCCGACCAAAACGTGCGCCGTGCGGGCCTCGGCGATCGCATCGAGCTGCAACAGGTCGATGCGAAGCGATTGCCCTATCCCGACGGGTCTTTCACCACGGTCATGTCCAACAGCATTGTCCATCACGTTCCGCATCCGGAAGAAGTGGTAAACGAGGCGTGGCGCGTCGCGGCCCCCGGTGGACTTCTCTTCGTCCGCGATCTGGCTCGGCCCGACGACGATCCGACCGTCGCCCGGCTCGTCGAGACGTATGCCGGCGCGGCAAATCCCCACCAGCAAAAGATGTTTGGCGATTCGCTCCGCGCGGCGCTGACCGTCGACGAAATGAGCACATTGGTTGTCCGGCTGGGCGCCGACCGCGCCACGGTGACGATGACCAGCGATCGGCACTGGACCTGGGTTGCCCGAAAACCCGGGCACACAACGGATTATTAAGAGCCTATCCGAGAACCCGGCAGAACATGTCATCCTGAGCGCAGCGAAGGATCTCAAGTCGTTCTGTGCAAACGAGATCCTTCGCTGCGCTCAGGATGACAATCA
>JAFGIR010000256.1 GCA_016929515.1 Pirellulales bacterium
GGCTCGCCTTTGTGGAGGATCCGTTTTCCGTCGCGGCTTTTGACCGGCGGACGGTCGCTGTTGTTGAGCGTGCCTTCGACCAGGTCGCTGGCCGGCAGCAGATCCTTGAGACCTTGCTGATACTGGATGCCGATCAAATCGCAGCCGAAATCGTCGGCGATCCGCATCGCGGCGATGTACATCTTGCACTGGGTCAAGATTTGGGCTTCGGTCAGGTCGGTTTCCTCGTTCTTGCCGGTGACGAACTTGATGCCCGCCTTGTCATACCACTTGCGAATTTCCCTGGCTTCCTTGTCGCTGACCTGAGTCGTCTCGTAGTAGAGGGCCGACTGGCTGAGCCGCTCCTTGAACACGCCCATCGGGTTGAGCAGTTCGTCCTGGATGATGGCGTTGTACATGCCCATGCATCCTTCGTCGAAGATGCCCATGATCGCGCGGTTTTCTTTCAGTTCGGCGGCCAGCGCTTCGCCGAGTTTCTTTTCGGCCGCGGGGATCTTGACCTTGCCGAGCGGTTTGACATGACTGGTGCGGTGGGTGACCTTGCCGGTCTTGAGCCACTTCTCGAGATTCTTGGTGAAGAAGTCGTCGGTGAAATCCTCGCTCCAGAGCGTGGAGTAGACCTTGCCGGCCTTGGTCAGCGAGGCGTTGAGGTTCAACATGCCAACCAGTCCGGGCCACGTGCCCGACCAGTTAGCCACGGTCAGGATCGGCCCGCGGTGTCCGAGCAGACCGGAGAGGACGTGGTGGCTGTATTGCCAAACGGCCTCGGCGACGACGATCTTGGCGTCGGGGTCGATTTTCGAGAAGACATCGAGCCCTTCCTTCTGCGAGGCGATGAATCCGTGTTTCTCATCCTTTTTGTAGGGATGGGCGCGAACCAGTTCGTAGCCGGCCGCCTTGACGGCCTTGGTCAACGCTTCTTCCATGGCCTTTTGGGCGGCCGAGCACGTCTGATTGGCCGAAAGCCGCAGGTCGCCGCTGGCGACGAGGAGGACCTGCTTATTCGAGACTTTCTTCGGGGTCGTGAGCTTCGGAATCTGATACGCCATTGTTATTACTCCTTGTTACGTGGATTGGTCTTCCGCGCCACGAGAAACGCGGACAAGCGGCCGGGCCGAGCGATGGTTGGCGCGGCTGCGGGAAAGGCACGACTTGTCGATGGTGATCCATCGTACCAGATCGTTGGTCCTTGTCCAGCGTCGGACGCCTCGATCGAAAGCCATCTTGCTCCGCGAGAAACCTTCAAAATGGGTGGCTGGGACCTAGCGCGGCGGTGCCCCAAATGGCCGAACGCCAAGGCTTCGCCACGCTTGGCCACCAGCTGCCTTTCGTTCATAAATGGGGCCTCCACGGAGCAGGACAGCCCCCTTTCTCCTCTCCGGGGCCGAATCTCGCGGAGCCAGCGTTGTCTGGCAACCGTCGCCGGGCGCGGTTATGATGGAAGATAGCGGGGCGTCCCTCTGCCGGCTCTTTCTCGGAAAACGGCCCACCATCGCCCGAAGAAGACAACGCTTGCCCTCGGAGCAGAATCCCATTCATGAAAAAGCTTTCCCGCCGCGATTTCGTAAAAACGACGTCCCTGGCCTCGGCGGCCGTTTGTACGTCGGCCGGCCTCGGTTCCCGCGCCGTAGCGGCCGACTCGGCCCCCGGCCGCGAGGACGCGTATCAGTCCGAATGGCACCGCGTGCCCGATCGATATTGGACCGGCCCAAATACGTGGGCCAACCCCTGGGAGGACTGGCAGATCCAACGGGGCCGGCTCGTTTGCACCAAGGCGGCCCGGGGAAATCGAACCGTCCACTGCCTGACGCACCAACTCGACGAGGCGGCGGCCGACGCCCAAATCGCCGTGACTGTCGAATATTGCGCGCCGAAGTCACCCAATGAGACGGGCGTCGGGCTGGTGGACCGGATCGGCCAATTCAAGGATAAACCCGCGCAGGGCTCGGCCGGATTCGAGCTGGGCATCCGCGTCAACGACCCAATCGACGACTATCGCAGCCGGCTGTTGTTCGGCAAGGGTCTGCCGGTGGGGATCAACGGACGAGGCGAGTTGTTCATCGGACGTCGCGACCGGAAACAGTTTCCCGAGTTGGCGGCCGCCTTGGCCGCCGGCGAGCCGGTGCGGCTCGTCGGTACGATCCGCCCCGACCAGGAACCCGGTTTGGTCCAGATAGAACTCGCAGCCACGACGAAATCCCTCCCAGCGAGCCAATCGGCCCAACACTACGCGGTCGTGAAGAAGGGCGTCCCGGCCAAGGATCTGGCCGGCAACGTCGCGCTGGTGAACAACGTCGCGCCGAAGACGGCCGGCGACAAGTCGCTCGGTCTGTTCGCTTTTTCCAACTGGACGCTGGGCGGACCGAAAGTCGCGGCCAACCCCGAGCAGAGCTTCGGCCCGGTCCTCTGGACCCTCTACACGTTGAGCGGCCGCGTGATGAAGCTCACGGCGCAGATGCCGCCGCTGGGCGAAGCCGATGAAAAAGAAGTCCGGCTGCAAACCAAGTCGGGCGAGGGTTGGAAGACCGTTGCAACCGCGACGATCGACCCGCTGGCATGCACGGCCACGTTTCGCGTCAGCGACTGGGACGACTCGCGCGACACGCCCTACCGCGTCGCGTGGACGCAAGCGTTTCGGGACGGCAAGCACCGGGAATTCACCTACTCGGGCACGATCCGCAAGGACCCGAAGGACAAGCCCGAACTGGTCGTGGCCGGCTATTGCTGTTTCTTCGATTTCTTGTTTCCCAACACGGCCATCGCCGGGCAGAGCCGGGCCGTCGATCCGGACATCATGTTTTTCGTGGGCGACCAGCTTTACGAGCCGGTTGGCGGTTTCGGCATTCTCCGCGACGGCGACCTCAAACGGATGACGATCAATTATCTGCGGAAGGTGGCGTTGGTGGGCTGGAGTTTTCGCGAGCTCTCGAAGGATCGGCCCACGGTCTGGATGCCCGACGATCACGACGTCTATCAGGGAAACCTGTGGGGCGCCGGCGGTCGAAAAATCACGCTCCAGGAGTGGAACAGCCCGTCGGGATTCAGGCGATTCCCTTGCTACGGCGCCAAGGGGGGCTACGTGCAACCGGCCGAATTCGTCAAGGCGGTCGAGCGAAGCCATACGGCCCATCTGCCCGACCCTTACGATCCCGAGCCCATCGAGCAGGGAATGGGCGTCTACTACACGGGCATGAAATACGGCGGCGTGAGCTTCGCCATTCTCGAAGACCGCAAGTTCAAATCGGGGCCGCTCGGGCTGGTCGAACACGAAAGCGTGCGGCCCGATTGGATCACCGACCCGGACGCGGCGCTGGCGGCCGACGCGCCGGGCGCCGAGTTGCTGGGCCAACGGCAACTGAAGTTCCTGCGCGACTGGGTCGCGGACTGGCGCGACGTGCAAATGAAATTGGCCGTCTCGCAAACGATCTTCTGCAATGCGGCAACCCATCACGGCAGTCCCAACGGGTTCCTCGTCGCCGACTTGGATTCGAACGGCTGGCCGCAGAGTGGACGCAACGCCGCGATCGATATCCTTCGGCGCGGACACGCGATGATGCTCGCGGGCGACCAGCACCTGCCAACGCTCATTCAACACGGCATCGAGCAACCCCACGACGCGGGCGTCTCGTTCTGCGTTCCGGCCGGCGCCGTGTTCTATCAACGATGGTGGCGGCCCGAGGAAATCGACGCGATGCACCGGACGGGCGAACGCCACGACGATCGGCCGAACACGGGCCAATATCGCGACGGGTTGGGAAACCTGATCGACGTGCTGGCGGTGGCCAATCCGCCGGTGGTAAGATCCGCCAAGAACCGTTTGGAGCGCGGGCGTCAGCGGTCGTCCGGCTTCGGCGTGGTTCGCATGAACAAAGCGAAGGGCACCCTCGTGGCCGAGGCGTGGCCCATCGGCGTCGATCCGGCGGGCGCGGACGCCGCGACGTCGCAGTACCCGGGCTGGCCCATGGCGTTCACGGTGGCCGATTGCGCCGGCAGCGGGAATCCCGGGTTGCCGCCGGTGGTGCTTCACCGCTGGGGCAACCGGCCTCGGCCAGTGGTCGAAGTGCTCGACGCCGACGGCCAACTGGTCACCATGGCGCGGATGACCGGCACGAAGTTTTTCCCTCGCGTGTTCGACCGGGAGGGGACTTATACGGTGAACGTGATGATGCCCGAAGAGGATCACGGCCGGCCGCTGGCGAGCTTCCGCGGGATCACTCCCCGCCATTCTCGGACGCTGGATGTCATGGGGAGCGAGTGACTTGCGCCGCGGCGGGCACGCGCCGGGGATTGCACGAACCGGAGAAGAGTCCATAATTGGACGGGGCCCCGGGCCATGCGTGCCTTGACGCGATGTTGACCATGCGATTTCGGAGGAGGGCGGCCATGTCGAGTAGAACACGGAACTACGGCCGAAAACGAGGCCAACACGACCGTTCGGCCGCCGCGAGACGGCTCGTCTTGCTGCCGGTCGTCGCGCTGGTGCTTTGGGTCGGTTGCAGCCGCTCGACCGGGCCGGTCAAGCATGAAGTGCGGAAGCCGATTTCCCCTTCGTCGGTCGACGAATCGGCCGATGCCTTTCCCCCGCCCGTGATTGTTTACAAGGATATCCCCGAAGTGCCCGACGAGGTCAAGGGTCCGCTGCCGCCGATCGACGAGGATTCGCCCAAGTCGCGATGAGCGGGTGTTCGGCGTGGAGAGATCGGAGCCGAGCCGCAAGAAAACAAGCGGGCCGCGCCCGTCAAACGGACGCGGCCCACCGAGGTATGGCCTTAAGACTCGGATCTTTTGTGGGGCAGTGATGGTTGTGGCGAAACGAGCACAAGGCCGATATAGACATATCGCCTGAATCACATCCCCCAGTGGAGTGCAAGATTCTACCAAACGGTTGAATTTGCCGCCCCCCCGATTCACGCCGGGTGCTTCTTCAACGTCTCGATCGCCTTGGCCGGGAACGTCGCGCTCGGCACGGCGTGTTTGCCCGTGGCTGCTTGGTGTCGGACCGCGCCTGGCAGAAGCACTACTCTTCGGCCGGGGGAAGCTCGCCGTCACTAATCGGAAGCGAGATCGACACGGTAGTCCCTTCGCCCGGCGTGCTGGTTACGTCGATTGTGCCGTCGTGTTGTTTGAGGATACCGTAGGTAATGCTTAGTCCCAGGCCCGTTCGGCTTTCCTCCGGTTTGGTGGTGAAGAACGGATCGAAGATATGGTCGCGATATTCCTCCGGGATGCCGTGTCCCCGGTCGATCACGTCCAGTCGCACGGACCGATCTGCGGAATAAAGTCGCACGGTCACCCGGCTACCGGGCTCCGAGGCATGGATGGCGTTGGATAGCAGGTTGACGCAGACCTGCGTCATTTCGGTGGGATTCATGACGACCGGCGAGAGGTCCTCTTCGATTTCGAGCCGAAGGTCGATTTCTCGTTTTTTGGCGAACGATCGGGCCATGTCTCGCGATCGGCGGACGACTTCGGCCAAATCGCCTTCGGTTTTGCGGATGAACTCGTCGCGGGCAAACTGGAGCACGCTCTTGACAATTCGTCCACAGCGCAGCGCGCTGGCTCGGATGTTATTCGTGGCCAGTTCAAGAATCTCTTCTCGGTTTTCCTGATCGGCGGAGAGGGCAATCGCGTCGACACTCAGCGTGATGGCACCCAGCGGGTTGTTGATTTCGTGGGCAATGCCGGCCGCCAACGTTCCGATCGACGCGAGCCGCTCGGCGCGACGGAGCGCCTCCTCGGTGTGTTTCCGACTGGTGATATCCTCGACCATGGCCAGGATTCCGAGGATTTTTCCGTCTTCACCATGCAGGGGTGTAATGGTGGTGCGTCCCCACACCTGCCGGCCGCTCTCGTGGAGATAACGGTTTTCCCAACAACACCGCTCTTGATCGCCGGAGATGACCTGACGGATCGCGACGGTTGCGGCGTAGGCGTCTTCGCGGGGCGAGAGTCTTTCGAGCCCCCGACCGATAAGGCCGCCGGCAGCACACCCCAGAAACCGTCCCATGGCCCGGTTGAGTTGCAACACGATTCCGTCACGGTCCAACACGATCATGCCCAGCGGTCCGTCTTCGAAAGCCAAACGGAA
>JAFGIR010000031.1 GCA_016929515.1 Pirellulales bacterium
ACCTGGTGGCAAACCGAAACGGGCGGCATCATGATGACGCCCCTGCCCGGCGCCATTCCGACCAAGCCGGGCAGTTGCTGCAAGCCGCTGCCGGGCATCATGCCCGAGGTCGTCGGCGAAGACGGCAACCCGGTCGAGCCGGGCAACGGCGGCTGGCTCGTGATCGCCAAACCCTGGCCCGGCATGATTCGCGGCATCTGGGGCGACGACCAGCGATTCAAGGACCAGTACTACAGCGACGTGCCCGGCAAGTACCTCTGCGGCGACAACGCCCGGTGCGACGCCGACGGCTATTACTGGATCATGGGCCGAATCGACGACGTGTTGAACGTGTCGGGTCACCGGCTCAGCACGATCGAAATCGAAAGCGCCCTGGTCAGCCACCCGGCCGTCGCCGAGGCGGCCACCGTCGGTCGGCCCGACGACCTGAAAGGCGAGGCGGTTGCCGTGTTTGTGAGTCTGACCTCCGGTTTCGAGCCGGGCGACGAAATTCGCAAGGAACTCAAGCTGCACGTCCGCAAGGAAATCGGCGCCTTGGCCGTGCCCGACGACATCCACTTCACCAGTTCCTTGCCCAAGACCCGAAGCGGTAAGATCATGCGGCGGTTGCTCCGCGACATTGCCGCCGGCCGCGAAACGGTCGGCGACACCACGACGCTGGAAGACTACAGCGTCCTGGCACGACTGCGTGCGGGCAACGAAGACTAGTGAAGTAAGAAGGGCGAAGTGAGAAGAGTGAACGTTGGGCTCTTCGACAATTCGATAAACACGAGGGCGGGTCGAGAAGCCATCGCGGTTTTCGGCCCGCCCTTTTTTTGACTAGAAGGCATTTCAAAACCACGTCGGGGGTGGCTGGGGCATAGCGCAGCGGTGCCCCAGATGGCCGAAAACGGGGGCTTCGCCGCGCTCAGCCGCCAGCCACCCAATACCCATTCATCGGTTCTGAAATACTTTCTACAGTCCCAAAAACTGAATCGCCTGCCCACCGGCGCCGCGCCGGCCCAGGCCGGTCCTTCCGATTCGGAACGACGGATCAAGGGGACATCCGTGAAAACGCCAACCACGCCGCAACCAAATTCCGACTCGTCGGGTCGACCGCGCGTGACGCGCTTGACGCCGCCCGGCCGGGGTGCCGTGGCCACGTTGCTCCTTAGCGGCCCGGCGGCCGCCGACGTCGTCGATCGCGTGTTTCATGCGCGCCGTGGTCGCCGCCTGGCCGAGTCTCCGAACGATCGGCTTATCGTCGGGCACTTGGGGGACGCAGCGAAGACGGCCGAGCAGATCGTCGCGCGCCGGGTCTCGGACGACGAGCTCATGCTCCACTGCCATGGCGGGACGGCCGCCGTCGCCCGAATCGAGTCGCTCCTCGTCGAGCAAGGCGCCGTCGTGACCGACTGGCGGAGTTGGGCCGCCACGGCGCACAACGACCGACTCCAGGCCGAAGCCCTGGTCGCCTTGGCCGAGGCGACCACCGAGAAGACGGCCACTGTCCTGTTGGACCAGTATCAAGGCGCGCTGCGAGCCGAGTTGGATCAAATCGAAGCCGCCTTGGCCGCCGGACGCCACGACGCCGCAGCCACGCAACTCGAACAGCTTCTGGCTTGGGCTCCTTTCGGTTTGCACCTGACCGAGCCGTGGAGGGTCGTGCTGGCCGGGCCACCCAACGCCGGAAAAAGCAGCCTGATCAACGCCCTGGTCGGATACCCACGCGCGATCGTTCACGCCACGGCCGGCACGACCCGCGACGTCCTCACCGCCGCTGCGGCCGTCGAGGGCTGGCCCGTCGAGCTGATCGACACGGCGGGGCTGGGCGAAGGCCGTCATCCGGTCGAAAAAGAAGGCATTCGCCGTGCCCGAAAAGAGCTGTCAACAGCCGATCTCGTGTTGTTCGTGTGCGATTCGAGCCGGCCGTTTACGGAACAAGACGAGTCACTGCTCGCGGGCGCCGCCGGCGTCTCGCCGGTGCTCGTCATCCACAACAAATCGGATCTTCCGTCGGCGCCGGACAACCGGCCCGAAGGGCTTCCGGCCAGTGCGTTGACCGGCCTTGGCGTGGCCGAGTTGCTCCACGCGATCGGCGAGCGTCTGGTGCCCGACGAACCGCCGCCCGGCCAAGCCGTCCCTTGGACTCGACGGCAAATCGATCATCTATCGGCCGCCCAAGCCGCGTTGGCCCAAGGCAACCTGGCAAAAGTCGCGGGATGGCTCAAACAACTTGTTGAGGTCATCCGGGAATTCAAAGCCTAGAACACTCGCAAATAAGGGGGCCGCGAGCGGTGCTTTCGAACGAGCCCGGCTTCACTCGGGTCTCGCCCAACCAATGTCACGCGTCGAATTGGCGGACGGCCACGGTGCCTTGGACCCCCTAATCGACCGGACTGTTGGGGGGGAATTCGTGACAGCTTCCTCCCTCAACAGAGGGGTTTTATTGCCGACCGGCCAATTTGGCCACCTAGTTTACGTCGACACTACATAACGCAACCAATTGTCAAAAAAAGATATACGCACAATACGAACGACGTAACTCAAAAACAATATCGATGGGTTGGCGATAAACTCCCGGGAGCTGGAAAACCGCCCGAGCAAGGCCGAAAGTCTCAGGCAACATTCCTAGGGCAACGTTTTCGGCGGCGACTTTTTCGGGTCTATCATCGCCACGACCGCCACAGCCACGTTTCTTCGTTGCCCGACTGAACAACTACGCTTCGGCAGCCGTATTACTATTTGGGAAATTAGTGCGCCGCGGCCGGCCCCCTCGGCGGTCATCACGAACCTTCGTCATTAGAGAATCATGTTAGAGCTTCGCGACGTTAAGAAATCGTTCGCCGAGCCGGACGGCGGCGAGCTGCCGATTCTGGATATCGAGGAGTTCCACCTCGACGCCGGCGAGCAAATGGCCCTGGTCGGCCGAAGCGGCTGCGGAAAATCGACCATGCTCTACGTCATCGCCGGGATCAGCCGGCCCGACGCGGGCAAGGTCAGAATCGGAGAATGGGACATCACCCTGTTCACCGAAGCCGAATGCGACCGTTTTCGAGCGGAACAGATCGGCTATGTCTTCCAAACCTTCAACCTCCTGCCCGGCTTCTCCGCGCTCGAAAACGTCCTGCTGGGAATGCGTTTTGCCGGCGGGCACGTCGACCGGGCCCGGGCAAAACACCTCTTGGAACGCGTCGGGCTGGGCCACCGGATGAGCCACAAACCGACCCAGTTGTCCGTCGGCGAGCAACAGCGCGTCTCGGTTGCCCGGGCGCTGGCCAATCAACCGCGGCTGCTGCTGGCCGACGAGCCCACGGCGAACGTCGACGCGGGCCATCAGCAGCAAGTGGTCGACATGTTGCGCGACGGATGCCGCGAAGAGGAGGTCGCCTTGATGGTCGTCACCCACACGCCCGAGGTGGCCCAACAGTTCGAACGTATTGACAATCTTGAAGAAATCAATCGGGCGGTGGTGTTATGAGTCTTTGGAAGATAGCCTGGCGTAGTATTCAACAGCGGGCGTTCGCGTCGGCGCTGACGGCTTTTGCCATGGGGTTGGGCGTCGCTTTGGTGGTGGCCGTGCTCGTCATTCACGGCGTGATCGACCAGTCGTTTCGGCGCGGGGCCCAGGGCTACGACCTGATCGTCGGCGCCAAGGGCGAATCGATGCAGTTGGTGCTCAACACGGTCTTTCACCTTGGCCAGCCGACCGGAACAATCCCGTACAGCTATTTCGAGGAATTGACCGAGGGCCGGTTTTCGTCGGCCGTCGAGGCGGCCATTCCGGTGGCGATGGGCCACGCCTACAAGGACTATGCCGTCATCGCTACGATTCCCGAGATGTTCGACCAACTCAGGTTCCTCGACGACCGCGAATACTCGTTCTCCGAAGGACGCAACTTCGACGCGAACGAACCCTTCGAAGGCATCGTCGGCGCCACGGTCGCGAAGAAGCTCAAATTGAAGGTGGGCGACACGTTGCGGCCTACCCACCCCGGCGAGGAAATCGTCGGCGATGCCGCAGATAACGAACACGAACCGATCACCATCGTCGGGATCCTCGAACACACGGGCACGCCGAACGATCGAGCCATTTTCATGAACCTTGATGGGTTCTACAAGTTCGGATGCCATCAAAAGGGGCCCTCAAGGCTCAAAACGCTTTTGAAAGAGAGGAACGAGCCGACCGAGGAGCAGCCGGCCGACGCGCCGCACGAACCGGAAGCGACCAATACCCTGGTGCTTCCGGGAATCGAAACGTCGCACGACGAAAACGGCAACGCCGAGGAAACGGCTCACAACGAGAAGGCCCACGCCCACGAAGGAGAGACCCACGAATCGCACGCCCACAAAGGACACGTCCATAGCCCCGTCCCGCACAACGAGCGTCGTTTGTCGGCCGTGCTGGTTTGCACCGATCATTCGAAGCCCCGTCTGGCCATGGAATTGCCCGACGTCATCAACGAAGAGGCGGACGCCCAGGCGGTCGCGCCGACGCGCATCATTTCGCAGTTGTTCGACGGGATCATCGGCAACGTCCAATTGATCCTCGTGATCTTGGCGGTGCTGGTCGTCGTCGTGGCCGGGATCGGCATCCTGGTGAGCATCTACAACTCGATGAGCGACCGGCGGCATGAGATCGCCGTGATGCGGGCGTTGGGCGCCAGCCGGCTGTTGGTCGGCATGGTGATCCTGCTCGAATCGATCCTCCTTTCGCTCGGCGGCGGAGCGATCGGGCTGTTGTTGGGCCACGGACTGGTCGGAGTGCTCGCCCCGACCATCGCCGAAAACACGGGCGTCATCGTCGGCGCCTTTCGGTTCCAGTGGGACGAGTTGATTCTCATTCCCGGGCTGATTTTCCTCGCGTCGCTGGTCGGGTATCTGCCGGCGGCCGTCGCCTATCGGACCGACGTGGCCAAGTCGCTCGCCGCCAATCAATGACACAAGAGGTCCTATGACGTCCTCAGACGAATTCTCCGATCGTCCGAAGCCGGAACCCCAGCCTCGTTATCGCCCGAGGACCTGGAGCAGTCGCGAAATGCAGGACGAGCGAGTTGCGACCTTCCGCCGCGTCGAGCCGTTGGCCGTGGCCAGTTTGATCTTGGGAACGTTGTCCTTCCTGCCGATGTTCGGTTGGCCCATGCTCCCAATTCCCATCGCCGGCGCGATCGTCGGCGCTATGGGGTTGCGACAGATTGCCAACTTCCCCGGCCAGAGCACGGGCCGGGGAATCGCCATCGCCGGGCTGACGCTTTCAGTCGTCCTGGGGCTGCTGGGGGTCGGGTTCTATGCTTTCTTCGTCGTCTACGACTGCCCGATCGGCTATTCGAGAGTGAACTTCGCCGAGTTGCAGCCCGACAAGGAAACGGGAGAAGTCATTCCCCAGAAAATCATCGACCTTGACGGCAAATTCATCTATATCAAAGGCTACATGTACCCGGGCCGGCGGAGCATGGGCATCCAAGAATTCGTTCTCGTTCCTACCCGGGCACACTGCAAGTTTTGCCAACGGGCGCTGGCCTCCACGGAGATGATCAAGGTAACGATGGTCAGCGGCCAGTTGGCCGACTTCGACGTTCATATGGTCGGCGTCGGCGGCAAGCTCAAGATCGATCACCAAGAGGCACTACGCCCCCTGGGCGGAATGCCCTACCAAATCGAGGCCGATATCTTCCGATGAGCCCATGGGCCCTTGGACGGGGCCCCCACATGGCTCATGATTTCGGCACAATCGGCGGGAGGGGGGCCATCTTTCAACCGATTTTGTGGCCGACCGC
>JAFGIR010000257.1 GCA_016929515.1 Pirellulales bacterium
GGGAGCTTTCTTCCTTTCGACGGCGTTGGCGCCGGGCGGCGCGGCGCGGACGGGCATTCGGCCTCGGGTTGAAACGCCCCGTTTTCTCGGCGTCAATCCGTTGGATTCCTATCACGTGATTTACCTGACGGACGTCGAGCACCTCGACGAGTCGGCCGTCGACGCGCTGGAGCGTTATGTGGTCGGCGGCGGCGGGTTGGCCGTGTTTTTGGGACCGCGTTGCCGCGCCGGATTCCTGAACGAGGCCCTTTGGCGCGAGGGGAAAGGGTTGCTGCCGGCGCCGCTGATCGGCGAGAGCGAGTTGTTCGTCGACCGGCTCGACAAGGTGCCCGACGTCGAGGTGACCGATCACCCGATGTTTCGGATTCTCGGGGGCAAGGACAACAGCTTCCTGGCCACGATCAACGTAACCCGGTATTTCGCGGTGCCGGACGATTGGAAACCGGCGGCCGATTCGGCCACCCGGGTGATTGCCCGACTGCGCGACGGCGCCCCGCTGGTCGTCGAGCGCCCGCTCGGCAAGGGCCGCGTGGTGGCGTGGCTGACCACGGCCGCGCCGCTTTGGAACAACGCCGGGGCGAATCCGAGTTTTCCGGTCTTGGTTCAAGAGATGCAGGCCTATCTGTCGCGTCGTGCCGGCGCGGCCGGGGCGATCTCGGTCGGCGCTCCCTTGGAACTAACGTTGGATCCGGCGCGATACCAGGCGAAAGTCGGTTTTCTGTCGCCTGACGAAGAAGGCGCCGAAACAACGCCGAGCGACGCCGTGCTGGCCGACGGCGTGCTGCGCGCTCGCTTCACGCGGACGGACGTCGCCGGGTTCTACGAGGCGCGGCTGCTTTCGACCGCCGGCACGGTCGAATCGCGCCGCCATGCGGTGAACGTCGATCCGCGAGAAGGCGATCTGGCCAGAGTCGACGGGCCACGGTTGGCCACGCGACTTTCGGGCGTCGAGTACACCTATTACCGGGCCAACGCCTTCGAGGTCGACGAACGGGAGCCGGCCGGCTACAACCTGAGCGACGGCTTGCTGTATCTGCTCGTGGTGCTGTTGGTCGGCGAGCAGCTCTTCGCGTGGTCGTGTTCCTACCATCCGCCACGAAACGGCGGCACGGCCATCGGCCGGGGAGGCGCGTCATGACGTTCTCCCACGCGGTCCTGGCGGCCCATGGCGTAACGCGAACGGTTTTCGAATGGGGACGCATCCAGTCGAATTCCGATTGGATCGGGCCCGTGGCGGTCGCCGTGGCGGTGATGCTGCTCGCGCGGTTGATTTATCGGAAGGATGCCTGCGAACTGAGCCCGACGCTGGGGTGGATCCTGACGCTGCTGCGGACCGTCGTGATTCTCGCGCTCCTGGTGCTCTATCTGCAGCCGCAGTGGCGGACGGAACAGGAGCGGCGGATCAACTCGCGGGCGCTGGTGCTGGTCGATCATAGTCTGAGCATGGGGCTTGCCGACAGTTCGACGGGCGGCGCGACGCGCGGCGACCAGGTCGTCGAGTCGTTCGAAAAGTCGAGGCTCGTCGAGCGGCTGCGCGCGAAGCACGACGTAAGCGTCTTCCGATTCGGCGAAAAACTCGAACCGCTTCTCACTCTGGAGCGAATCGAGAAACCGACGGGAGAGGAGACGGAGCGGGTCGATGCGTCGTCGCCAGGCAAGGTCGCGAAGGAGCCCGCGGAGACGATCTCGTGGAAGAAAATGTTGACGCCGTCGGCCTCGCAAACACGCCTTGGCGAGGCGCTCGGCCAGCTCATCGACCAGCAACGCGACGCGCCCGTCTCGGGCGTCATCGTGATCACCGACGGTTGCCAGAACGCGGGCGCGGCCCCGGAAACGTCGCTTGCGACGGCGAGCGAGGCGCGAATTCCGGTCTTCCCGGTGGGTGTCGGGTCCGACCAGGAGCCGGCCAACGTCCGCGTGAGCGACTTCGTCGTGCCGACCCGGGCATATCCGGGCGACCAGTACGCGGTGACCGGCTATCTTCAGACGCGGGGACTTGCCGGTCAAGGCGTTACGGTTGAGTTGCTGTCGAAGGCGGCCGGCGAGGGCATGGCAACGCCCGGCGAAGGCGATCTGGTCGAGAGCCGCGACGTGATCTTGGGCGAGGACGGCGAGGTGCTGCCCGTCCGGTTTGAGCTTTCGCCCGACGAACCGGGGCGCCAGACGCTCACGCTGCGGGTGAAAGCCCCGGCGGCCGACCGCAACCCGGCCGACAATCGCCGCGAGGCGGACGTCGAAATCGTCGATCGAAAGAGCCGTGTTTTGCTGCTGGCCGGGGGGCCGATGCGGGAATATCGCTTTCTGCGCAGCCTGTTGTACCGCGACAAATCGGTCGCGGTCGACGTGCTGTTGCAGACTGCTCAGGCGGGCATGTCGCAAGAGGCCGACAAAGTGCTCGATGATTTTCCCGCCACGCGAGAAGCCATGTACGAGTACGACAGCGTCGTCGCCCTCGATCCCGACTGGCAGGCGCTGGGGGAGGAACAGATTGCCCTGCTGGAGGATTGGGTTGCCGAGCAGGGAGGCGGCTTGATCGTCGCGGCCGGGGCCGTGAACATGGGCAATTCGATCAGCGGCTGGATTCAAGACGATCGCATGGCCAAAATCCGCGCGCTCTATCCGGTAACGTTCGCGCGCCGCTTCGCGACCGACGCGAGCAGCTACGCGTCGAGCGAACCGTGGCCGCTTGATTTCACGCGAGAAGGGCTCGAAGCCGAGTTCCTCTGGCTCGGCGACGACGAGGCGGCGAGCCAACAGGCCTGGGCCGAGTTTGCCGGCGTGTACGGCTACTACCCCGTCGAAGGCGCGAAACCCGGCGCGACCGTGTTGGCCCGTTTCTCCGACCCGCGCGTCGGTTCGAGCGAGAAGCGGCCCGTCTATGCGGCCGTCCACTTCTTCGGAACTGGACGCGTGCTTTATTTGGGCAGCGCCGAACTGTGGCGGCTGCGGGAGGTCGACGAGACGCACTTTGAAACGGTCTATACGAAGCTGTTGCGCCACGTGTCGCAGGGACGATTGTTGCGGGGATCGAGCCGCGGCGCGCTGCTGGTCGATCGCGATCGCTACATGCTCGGCGGGACGGTCGAGGTGCGTGCCCAATTGACGGACACCCGGCTCGAACCACTTGCGGCCGAGAGCGTTGCGATGCAGGTCTTTCAGCCCGGCGGCACGGTGCGGATGGTCGAGTTGCGGGGCGACGCGGATCGGCCGGGCACGTTTGCCGGCCGGTTCACCGTGCTCGAAGAAGGCGCCTGGCGGCTGGAACTGCCGATTCCCCAGAGCGACGACGAGCGGCTGTCGCGACGCATTCAGGTGAAGATGCCCGACGTCGAACGCGAAAACTCCGAACGAAACGACCCGCTGTTGGCCAAAATCGCGAAAGCGACCGGCGGCCGCTACTACGTGGGTGTCGCGAGGGCCTTTTCGGGACCCGACTCGCGGAACGTGATCGATCAATTGAAAGATCGCACGAAGACGGTCATTCTGACGGGCGCCCCGAACCGCTCTTGGCAGGAGAGTTGGCTCCGGTGGTTCATGATTTTCGCCTGCGGAGTGCTGTTCGTGGAATGGCTCATTCGGCGGATTGTGAAGCTGGCATAGACTCGCGATGAAAGGAACTGGACTGAGAGAAGAACATGCGGTTTCCGCACCACGGTATTGAATGGCAGGGCCGACGAGATCCTTCGCTGCGCTCAGGATGACCGAACTCATGTCATTCTGAGCGCAGCGAAGAATCTCCGTAACGCAAATTTGGACTGTCTCCTAACTCCTAATCATGACCACCTTGCCGACCAACGTGAAACTCGACTTGCCCGTTCGGGTGTCGCTCGACGCCCTGCGCCGGCGGATTCGAGTTTATGTGTTGGCTGACGGGCTGTGCGCGACGCTGGCGACGGCGGGCGTGGTGTTCTGGTTGAGCGTGGTTCTCGATTGGTTTTTCGAGCCGGTGGCTGGAGTGCGCGTGGTTCTTTTGCTGGCGGGCATCGGCGCGATTGCCGCGGTGTTCGTGAACCTGGTGGTCCGCCGGTTGTTGGTTCCGCTAAGCGACGTAAACATGGCGACGCTGTTGGAGCGACGCTTTCCGCAACTTGACGATACGCTGCTGACGGTCGTCTCGCCGAGCGGCGGGACAGGTCCCGACGATGGGCTCGATCGCGAAATGCTCGCACGAACCGCCCGCGAGGCGTCGCGCCGAGTCCGCGCGGTGCGGCCGGGCGACGTCTTCAATCCGGCGCCCTTGCGGCAGAGTGCGACGATGGCCGGGCTGCTGCTGGCTTCGATGGTCTTCTTCGGCTTGTTGACCTCCGACAGCCTGGGCGTGTGGGCGCGGCGAAATTTCCTGCTCTCCGCCGAACGGTGGCCGCGCCAGGTGCGATTGGGCATCGAAGGTTTCGAGGGCGGCGCGTGCAAGGTCGGCCGCGGCGCGGATCTGGCAATCGTCGCGACGGCCGATCTGCGGATGCCGCGAGTGCCCAAGACGGTCGAGGTCCGCTATCGGACCGAAAGCGGCGCGCGGGGCCGCGCGGCGATGAACCGCGAAGGCGTGGCCGTGCCGGGCCGCGACCCGTTCCAGCAGTACGCCTACACGTTCCAGGGCATTTTGTCGCCGATCGAGTTCGATCTGGTCGGCGGCGACGACCGGCTCAGCGGCCTGCGGATCGACGTGGTCGAAAATCCGAAAATCGAATGGCGCGCGCTTCGGTGCGAGTATCCGCCGTACATGGGCCGATCGGCGAGAATCGTGCCGGTGATCGGGCCGATGCGAATTCCGCAAGGTACGCGGGTGTGGGTCGAGGGGCGAGCGAACAAACCGCTGGTTCATGTTTGCGTGGACACGGCAACGGAGGATTTGTCGGCCGAGCCGGTCGTGCTCGAACCGGCCAGCGACGTCGCCGGCCGACGCGGATTCCGCCATGCGTTGGGCCGACTGGAAAAGGACGTTACGCTGCTGGTGACGCTGCACGACATCGACGGCATTGAAAGCCCGGAGCCCGATCGGGTGGCGCTGGCTGCCGTGGCCGACCAACCGCCCGAGTTGTCGGTTGCCCTGTCGGGCATTGGGACGGCGATCACGCCGCGTGCGCGGGTGCCGGTCGCGGGCCGCGTGCGGGACGACTACGGATTGGCGCGAATCTGGTTTGAATACACGGTCGACGAGAACGATCCGGCGACCCAGGTTATTGCCGCGCCGGGTGGCAACTTGACGGAATTGTCCGTCGATGGCGCGATCGAAGTCCGCGACCTGCATGTCGCACCGGGCCAGAAATTCGGCGTCGGCGTGAAGGCGTCCGATCGATACGATCTTGAAGCGGCGCCGCACGTGGGCAGCGGCCCGCGATGGCAGTTGGACGTCGTCACGCCGGAGCAGCTCCGCACGATGTTGCAGGCCCGGGAGTTGGTCTTGCGATATCGCTTCGAACGCGTTCTCCAGGAAGTGAACGAAACGCGCGATTCGCTGGCGCGGATTTCGTTTGGCGTCGACAAGCCCCCGGCGAAGAAGCCGGACAACGAGTCGAAATCGGCCGAGTCGAAGGACGTGGCGGCGAAGAAGCCGTCGAGCGAGTGGGCGGGCCGCGAGCCGGGCGAGGAGCCCGACGACATGGCCGAAAACGTGCCGGCCGAGACGGAAAGTCGCGAGGCGGCCGTTCGTTTGCTGCGTTGTGAAAGGGCCGTTCAAAACAGCCGAAAAAACGGTAATGAAACGCTGGGCACGGCCGAGGCGTTCGACGACCTCCGGCTTCAGTTGGTCAACAATCGAATCGACACGGAAGAACTGAAGATTCGGTTGAAGTCGGGCATTGCCGAGCCGCTGCGCGCGATTGCCGAGGAAATGTTCCCCGAGTTGGAAAAGCGGCTCCTAGCCCTGCGCGAGGCGCTCGACGACCATGACGTTGGGCCGGACCGCCGCGACGCGGCCCAGAAGCAGGTCGATGCGATTCTGGCGGCCATGAATCGGGTGCTGGGGCGTATGATGGAGTTGGAGGACTTTAACGAGGCGATTGAGTTGTTGCAGGAGATTATCGAGCAACAGAAGAAACTTGATGAACAAGCTCGCCAACGCCATAAGGCACGGTTGCGCGATCTGCTGGAAGATAATTGAAATCTCTGTTATGAAGAAGTTCAGTAGTTCCAAGTTTCGTCAGACACAGTATGGTCATTCTGAGCGTAGCGAAGAATCTCCTTGGACAATCGAGATCCTTCGCTACGCTCAGGATGACTCGTTAAGATGCCGGCTAGCCAAACTTGGAACTACGGAAAGTGAATCGTTTGTTGAAAATTGGGTGCCAGGCTTTCTCGGAGGTGAAGGATCATGATTGCACTGCCAAAACGGCGATGGGTGATGATCGTCCTGTGGTCGGCGCTGCTGGTGAGTGTGGCGGTGCCGGGCAAGGCATTGGCCGAGAAGTCGCCCGCGCCGGCGGAAGAGACACCCGGTTCGGCGGACCGGCCGACGGCTTCGCCCGAGGACCGTTTGGCCGTCGAACAGCAGCGGATTGCCGACCGATACCAACATCTCGAAGAGGTTTTGTTGCGGATGGCCGAATTGAACGCCTCGACCGATCCGGGCCGCGCGGCCCTGTTGCGCCGCGTCGTGGCCGAGAGCAAGAGTCGCATGGTCGGCGTCCAGTTCGAGCAGTTGGTCACGCTGATGTCGAAGGGCCGCTTGTCGCGGGCTCTGGAGAACCAGAAAGACCTCGACCGCGATCTGCGCGTGTTGCTCGAATTGCTGTTGAGCGAGAATCGCGCGAAACAGCTTGCTTCGGAGAAGGCCCGGATTCGCGACTATATCAAGCGGGTCGGCCGGATCATCCGCAAGGAGAAGAGCCTTCAGGGACGGACGGCCGGCGGCGGCGACTTGAAACGCCTGGCCGACGAGCAGGAACGACTTGCCGAAAAGACAGGCGATCTGGCCAAGGACGTCAAGAGCCACGAGGAAGCGGCCCGCGGCAGGCCATCCGGCAACGAGGCTCCTGAAGGCGATCCGAAGGAAAGCGAATCGGAGAAGCCGTCGGACAAGGACCATGCGGAGAAGTCCGATTCTTCTCCGGCGAAAAAGAGCGAAGACGCCCAACCGTCCGAAGGCAGCGGGCAGGGACAGGGTTCGTCGGGTGGGCAGTCGTCCGGCGCGCAGTCGCAGTCCAATCCGACGCAAAAAAATCTCGATGCGGCCAGGCAGCGGATGCAGGACGCCCGAAAGAAGCTCGAAAAGGCCGAACGCGAAGGCGCCGTCGACGATCAGGAGGAAGCGATCCGCCAGTTGGAGCAGGCCCGGGCCGAATTGGAGGAGATTCTTCGCCAACTCCGCGAGGAGGAAATCGAGCGGATGTTGACTTTGCTCGAAGCAAGGTTCAAGAAGATGCTCGAAATGCAGCAGACCGTTTATAAAGGCACGAAGCGTCTGGACAAGGTGCCGCCGGCCGAGCGGCGTCACGAGCACGAAATCGAAGCCAGCCGCCTCGGCCGGAAACAGTCGCTCATCGTGCTCGAAGCGGACAAGGCCCTGCTGTTGTTGCGAGAAGACGGCAGCTCCGTCGCTTTTCCCGAGGCCGTCTCGCAAACCCGCGACGACATGCAGCAGGTCGTGCTCCGCCTAGGCCGGGCGAAGGTCGGCCCGATCACGCAATCGATTGAAGAAGACATTATCGCCGCGTTGGAGGAGATGATCGAGGCATTCCAACGGGCGATCGACGAACAGGAGGCTCGGCGCGGACAGCCGCCGCCGCCCCAGGGCCAGCCGCAAGATCCGCCGCTGGTCGACCAGCTGTCCGAGTTGAGGATGATCCGCGCCCTGCAAATGCGGGTCAACCAGCGCACGGCCCGCTACTCGAAACTGATCGAAGGCGAACAGGCCGAAAACGCCGATCTGTTGGACGCCCTTCGCCGGCTGGCCGAGTACCAATCGCGGATTCACCAGATTACGCGGGACCTGGAATCGGGAAAGAACCAATGAGCTTGCGAGATTTCGCCGGAAACGGGAACCGACCGGCCGCGGCCGTGGTAGCGGTGGCGTGCATCGTTGTTGGCGCGGCAAACGGGGCCGCGCTGCCCGACGAGCGGCCTTCGGCCGAGGTGCTTCGCGGGTCGCCCGATTGGACGCCGCCGACGGCCGAGCACGTTCGGGCGCAGGCGATGAGCTGGCTGAAGGAGCAGAAAGCGGATAAGGCAACTCGCGAGCGAGCCGAGCGGCTTTGGAAGTCGCTCGGCGAGGCGCCGACGGCGACCGATCGGCTGGCCGCGTTGGCCATGACGTTCGCCATGGTCGATCCGCGGGCAGACCGACTCGTTCGGACGTGTGCGGCGCCGCGGCGCGGGATCGAGTTGCCGGACGTGGCGTGGCTCGGCGGGCCGGACGTCGGGCCGTTGGTGTCGGCCAACCTGCGGTTGCTCTTGGGCCGGTGGTTGGTGCACGAGTCGCTTTTCGACGAGGCGTGCGAACGCCTGGCCGATTTGAAACCGGAGGACGTGGTCGATCCGGCGTCGCTGCTGTTTTGTCAAGCGGTGGTTCACCATCGGCTGCTGCAGAAAGACCAAGGAC
>JAFGIR010000258.1 GCA_016929515.1 Pirellulales bacterium
AACCAATCAGAAGGTGCCGTCCGACGAAGGCGCCGTGCTGCAGTGTGCCTTGAATAGTCTGGCCATGAAGTTCCGCTATGTGCTCTCGATGTGCGAGGATCTGGCGGGAGGGCGGATCGAGACGATCCACATGGTGGGCGGCGGCATTCAGAACCGCCAGCTCTGCCAGGCGGCAGCCGACGCGTGCGGCCGGCGCGTCGTCGCCGGTCCCGTCGAGGCCACGGCAACGGGCAACGTCATGATGCAAGCCGTTTCGGCCGGCGACGTCGGCTCGATCGCCGAAGCCCGAGAGGTGGTGCGCGCCAGCTTCGAAGTGGAAGAATACGAACCCCGCGACACGGCCGCCTGGAACGACGCTTACGAGCGGTTTCTGAAGGTGGCGAGTTAGAGGACCAACACAAACGTTTTCTCAAGGGAGGAGAGAAGGTGCCCGCTGCCTCTTCTCTCCCGTTTTTCGCTCAACACGGAGAGACACAATGGTGAACGTCGGCATAACGGGCCTGGGTTTCATGGGCATGATCCACTATTTGGCCTACGAGCGAGTTCGCGGCGCGGCCGTCACGGCCATCTGCGAGCTGGACCGCAAACGTCTGGCGGGCGACTGGCGCGGCATCAAGGGAAATTTCGGACCGCCGGGCAGAAGAATGGATCTCTGCGGCATCGCTCGCTACGATGATCTCGATCGGCTACTGGAGGATCCGAAAATCGACATGGTCGACATCTGCCTGCCACCCGACGCCCATGCCACGGCCGTCCTGAAGTCGTTGCGGGCGGGCAAGCACGTTTTTTGCGAGAAGCCCATCGCGATGAAGGCGGCCGACGCCCAACGAATGGTCAAGGCGGCCAAGCGCGCCCGACGACAGCTCCTTATTGGTCAGGTGCTTCCGTTCATTTCGGCCTACCGTTTTGCCTATCGGACGATCACCAGCGGGAAATACGGAAAGCTCAAGGGAGCCCATTTCAAGCGAGTCAGCTCCGATCCAATCTGGATGAAGGACTATTGGGATCCGGAAAAAGGTGGTGGACCGATCATCGATCTGAATATCCACGACACTCATTTTGTCCGTTTGCTTTGCGGGATGCCCAAGGCCGTACACACAGTCGGCCGTTCACGCAAGAACGTCGTCGAACTCTTCCATACCCATTTTATGTTCGACGATCCGCAACTCATGGTCACCGTCACCGGCGGCACGATCGACCAGCAAGGTCGACCCTTCACCAACGGCTACGAAATCTATCTCGAACGGGCCACGATCGTGTTCGATTCGTGGGCCAGTCTGCCGGTGACGGTCCTCACGAACGATGGGCGCGTGTTGCGGCCGAAGCTCTCGGGCGGCGATCCGGTCGATGATTTCGCCACGGAAATCAAGGAAGTCGTCCGCTCGGTTCGCATGGAAACCCCCTCGCGGCTTCTCGACGGCCAGCTCGCCCGCGACGCACTACTGCTCAGCTATAAACAGGCCGAGTCGGTCGAGCGGCGGCGAGTGGTCAAGGTGTGAGACGCGAGTTCTCGCGCGGCGTCGCGGGAACGCCGAAAGAGGGGGAATGCGAGTTGAAATGGCTCGTTCGCCATGATAGAATCAATCCATCGGCCCAAGAACACAACCCAAGCGAGGATACCGTGCCATGCGACGAAGAGATTTTCTATACCTGGTTGGGGCCAACTCCGTGGCGGCCGTCATGGCGACCGACACGCTTGCAAAAACGACCCTCGAAACGCTTCGCGAGAAGAAGCAGATCACGGCCGGCGATCTCCAGGACTATCTACGGTCGCTCTACGAGGTGAAGGAGCCCTCGTGCGATCACATTATCGTCGGCAAACCCGAGAATAAAGTCTCCAAGGTGGGAACCGCCTGGATGGGCTACTGGCGAATTTGCCGCAAAGCCGTCGACGCGGGCGTCGACACCCTGGTCGTCCACGAGCCGACCTTCTACTCCCATTGGGATCTGGGCGACAAAACCGCTCAGTATCGCGCGAACAAGGTGTCCGAGGCGGCCTACGAAAAACTCATCGCCGAAAAGAAGAAGTGGATTGAAGACCACGGCCTGACGATTATTCGCAGCCACGACGTCATGGATCGGGTAGGCAAATTCGGCATGCCCTTCGCGCTGGGCCAGACGCTCGGTTTCTCCGATGACGACATCGTCCGCTCGCGACTTTTCTACAACGTCTATGGAATCGACCCCACGCCAGCCAAGAAAGTCGCCCAACGCATCGCGGATCATCTGAAACCGCTCGGCCAGCCGGGCGTGGCTTTCTACGGCGACCCCGGTCGGCCCATCAAAACGGTCGGCGTCGGCACGGGCTGCATCTGCGACCCCATCCAGTTCGCCCCCATGAATCCCGATCTGTTCATCGCCATCGACGACAAGGTCCGAACGTGGATCCAGACGACCTACGCCGAGGACTCGGGCCATCCGTTGGTGGTCATCAACCACGGTACGTCGGAAGAATGTGGCATGAAAGCGCTCAACGGCCATTTGAGCCAGGCCTTTCCAAATTTGGAGTGCGTCCACGTCGGAGACGGCTGCAGCTACAAGTGGATCGCCGCCCGCTGAGAAGCCCGAAAGGCACGTCTCCGCGGCGTCCGTTGCCCAGCGTCCGTTATGTGTCGCGGACAGACCGCGCGCCCGAGTACATCGCCTGGCGAACTTCCAGAAGCCGGCTGGTGAACGGTTTGGTCAACTGATCGCGCGGCCGCGGTAGATCAACGGTTATCTCCTTAACGATCCTCCCCGGGCGATCTGACAGCACGACGATCCGGTCGGCCATGACGACGGCCTCGTCAATGTTGTGAGTGACGAAAAGAACACTCATTTTGGTGGTCTGCCACAAATCGATGAGCAACTGTTGAAGGTCTTTGCGGGTCGCGTCGTCCAAAGCGCCGAATGGCTCGTCCATAAGGAGGATTCGTGGTTCGACGGCCAAGGCCTGCGCGATGGCCGCCCGTTGACGCATCCCACCCGACAACTCGTGCGGATAAGCATGTTCAAAATGGCCCAGCCCGACGTTGCCGAGCAGCGCGCGGGCGGCGGCGTTTCGCGCCGGTCGTTTCTTGCCTTGCATCTGCAGTCCGAAGGCGACGTTCGCGAGGAGTCGTCGCCAGGGAAAAAGCGTGTAGTGCTGGAAGACGTAGGCCAAAGCGTTTTCACGATTCATGCCCGCTTCGAAACACACCTGGCCGCGATCCGAGTGATCGAGACCGGCGATGATGTTCAGCAGCGTGGTTTTCCCACAGCCGGTCGGTCCAATCAGGACGACGAACTCGCCGGAGCCCACGGCCAAGTCGATCGACTCCAGGGCCTGCACTCCCGTTCCCCGAGCCGAACAAAAGGTCTTGCTCACCCGCTGCACCGCAAGGGCGCAAGGCGGAACCGACTCATGGCAAGGCGTAGTCATCCGGTCAGATTTCCTTTCCATGCCAACGGAGAAAAGTCCGCATGGCGGCGCGCATGGCAAAATTCAACAGCGCGCCGATGACACCGATGATGATCATCGAGGCAATCACCACGTCCATCGCACACAAATCGGCGGCGTACATCAGCAGATAACCGATACCGCTGTCACTGCCCGGCAACATCTCGGCCGCAATGATTACGAACCAACAGGTGCCGATGCCCTGACGAAATCCCGTGAGAATCATGGGCAACGACGCGGGAAGATAGACGTGCACGAAACGCTGAAGGCGCCCAGCGCCCAGCAACCTCGCCAAGGAAATGTAATTCCGCCGCACTCCGCATACGCCATCGAGCGTGCAGGTAAAAATGGGAAAGAACCCACCCCAAAACAAGATGAAGATCATTCCCAATTGCACGTGATCCAGAATCGTTCCACTGTGGGCAACGCCGAACACTTGGGGCACGGTCTCCAGCTTGAACACCGCGATGGCGAAGGGAAGCCATGCAATCGGGCACAAAGGGCGAAGAATTTCCACGCATGGCTCGAACCAACCTCGCAAGGTCCGAACACATCCCAGCAAGAGCCCCAGAACAACCCCAAAAACAACCGCAACCGCAAACCCAAGAACCACGCGAACCAGGCTGACCAGTGTGTTGCCGGCCAGCGAACCGAGGCCAAAATGGTCGCGCAAGGGATGCAACAACTGCTCCGCCACGCGCGCGGGCGAAGGGTAAAGCCAAGGACGGTCGATCCATGCCGCGCCGACGTACCACGCCGCCAAGAGCACGGCAGGCACGACCGTCCAGCCCAACAAGGTCGAGCGGTCGCCCGCGCTAGGGTTTCTGGTTGGATCCCGCATGGAGCCGTTCTCGGGCTTTTTCGAGGAACGAGAGATCGTAGGCAATGGCCGCCGCGTCTTTTTCCTTGAGTCCTTTGATCTTACCCTGAAAGATCCCCAAATCGTTCATTGCGTCAAACCAAACGCTCATGCACTCGTGCCAAGGGGCGTTGGGTTCGAGCGAGTATCCGCTGGTGGGGATGCTCAACCGCTCGATCGCCTCCGTCGTGCCCGTCCATCGACACGCGCTTGCGACGGCCGTGTCCAGATCCGCGCGCATCGTCTCATTGGCTTGCAGAAGCAGGACAAGCAGGTTAACCACCGCATCCTCCTTCCGCCCCACGGCCGTCGTGTTGGCCGCCACGCAACAGCAGGGGTGATTACGGAAGCGTCCCGGCGGAAGATCCTCCAAATCACAAACGATTCGACCGATTCCTCGATCGACGCCGATCGCCGGAAAGGGGTTATTGCCGACGTAGCCGTCCACGAGCCCCTCGGAAAGGGCCACGTTCAATCTCGCGCCACCCTTCACATTGATCATATGCACCTGCGCCTGGTCTTCGGAAGTGTCCCCGCTGAAGGAGATGCCTTCGTGCGAGAGAGCATCCTCGAAAATCATTTTGGCAACGGCCATCGGACTTTTGTAGCCGATTCGCAAAGGTTTGTCGCGGTTCTTGAGCAACGTCACGAATTCTCTCCACGTCCCGGCTGCTTGATCCGAGCCAAGGACAAGCATATCCCCCTTGGAATGCAGTGGAGCGATGAGCTTGACCGGCGCGCCGCGATCGCAAGCCGCCAGGACGGACGCCACGCCGCCGAGCCCCACGTCGATGACTCCCTGCGCCAGTGCCGTGGGCATTTTCGCCCCGCCCCCGACCCGGATAATCTCAACTTCGGCCACTTTCCGATTGCCGTCGAACAACTCGTAGCGTTTC
>JAFGIR010000032.1 GCA_016929515.1 Pirellulales bacterium
CCGAACGTCTTTGAGTCCATGATCACACGTTCCTTTCACAAGATCACGAAGTGACCGTTTCATTGCCCTATGTGTCAACACAGCTTAGAAGAGTCTAAAACGGTCGGGAGTCTTTATCTTACTCATCGACACTCGCAATCGTCGCGGCATGACCCCAAACTACCACGCCCCGCCCATTCTGTCAATATAAAGACTCCCGACCCTTTTATTTTCTTTATTTTCCCTTTTATTCTTCCTTTTATTCTTCTTCTTCTCTTGTCTCCCCGACCCTTTTATTGTCTCCCCTTTGTTTCCCTTTGTTCTCCAATTCTCGTGAGGTGACCCTAATTCCCGGCCTACCGTGAGTTGTTCAAGGCGCGGGGTTCTGTTTGGGCGAGCGGTTTGTCTTTCCTGCTCCGGCGTTAGGCAACGCCAAAACGCTCCAGGCGGAACAGGCGATAGGCGTTTTGCCAGTAGACTTTGTCCAGGATTGTCCTGTCGAGTCCTACCGCGTCTATTTTCCAGTCGCCCTGGATGGGGGTGGGGTGGTCGAACTGCTTGTCGCGGGTCTGTAGATAACGCCAGTGGACTTGATAGAACCAACGGTCTTCTTCCTTGGTAAAGTGTTTCCTGGGGCCGGCGCCTTGAATGTCGCCGCCGGCATAGAACATGCGATCGGTGCCGAACATGATGCGATCCTGATGGCGCGTGAAGAACTCAAGACCGTCTTTCGCGCTGTGCCGGCCCAACTCGCCGAGCCGGGCAGCAAAATCGACGTGGAGATTCGGCAGCTCGTCCATCCACTTGGAGACGGTCTTGATGTCTTCCGAATTGTTGGCAACGTGACAGCAATGGAATTTGATTCCGGGAAACTTGCGAATGACGTTGTTTCTCTGCTGAAGAATCACGTCGCGCGGCGGGTACTTGCCGCGGTCGGCGAAAGACCAGTTCGGACGCAGCTCCAATTCCTTCCAGCGTTCGTTCCGCGGGTTCCAGGGCTCGAAAAATGCTTTCGGATCGGTGGTGTGAAAGGCGACAATGATCCCGAGCTCGCCGGCTCTCTGCCAGATGGGAAACAGGCGGGGATCGTCGACACGAACCAGCTCGCCACCGCGGTCCCGGGCAGTCAGGCCCAAGTCCTTGAAACTCTTCAGGCCAATCGCCCCGGCTTCGACGGCACGCGTGAGCATGTCCGGCGCTTTGCTGAAGAAGTCAGGGTCTTTTTTAATCAAAGACCAGTCGAAGGCGTACATCGTGCCGATCCGGTCCTTATGGGGTTTCGCGGCGGAGACGAACTCGTGGAAAGACCGGTCGCCGGTGACGCCGATATTGATCCCGTAGCGGATGTAGTTGTCGTCCATCACGCTCAGGCACCGCCCGATCGATTCCGGATCGGCATGGAGATGGGCATCGATGACCCTGCCGGTGATCGGCCTGGTGGCGAGCGGTTCTCCTTCTTCTTCGATTTGCTCAGCTCGGCAAAGGGTGGTCAGGGTCAACCCGGCCGCGGTGATCCCCGCCTTTTTCAAAAACGATCTTCGCGACGATGTTTCCATGGTTTGGCTCCTTCAACAAGAGGCGATGAAGCGCTCGTGCTGCGTCAAGATTCAGGATTTGGGTTGGGCGCCATGTCCACGCAAGTGTGAACATGGCACCAGGCTCCTTTCATTCTACCCTTTCGCAAGGCAAATTGGGAACCTCCCACGAATGACTTGTGGACGTTCGTAAGTCGTTCTATGCGAGAATGATATGGCCAGAGAAGGCCTCTTCTGCCGAAGATCGGTGTGTGGATTACCGGGCACTCGAAGTGCGTCGGATTCGGCATCGGGTGTCGTGGTGGAATTCGCGAGAGGTTGCGGAGCAGGCTGCCTGGAGGAAGGGTGCGAGAGGCTATCGCACAAACGCCGCTAGCCGGGGGATTGGGCGGGCGGGTTCATTTTCTTCAGGAACCGGTCGAGCCAATCGGCGATGATGGCCCCCTGGAGCGTGCCCGAGCGGCGGCATTCTTCGGGAGTCTGGCCCCAGTAGAAGCTGATCCAACCAGCGGCGATCGGCCGCGAACGGTCGATGAATTGGCTCATTTCGGCCATGGAACATTTTAGTGGAAACGTCTCTTCGACGACCACCGGTTTGCCGACGGCGAAACCGTGGAGCGTGTCGATCGCCTCGTCGAGTTTGCCGCGCTCGGGATAGACGTGCACGGCGATGAAGTCGAGCGGTTCGGCAATCGCGGCGGGCACGAACCCGGAACTCAGGCCCGGCCGGTCCAGGCTCCAAGGCACGAGGCCCACGGTGATCAGGTGGCGCTGGTCGTGTCGGCGAATGGCCGACACGAGCCGGTCGATCCACTGCCGGGCAATCTCCTCGCGGCGGCGGCCGCGGGTTTCCAACGCAATGAACTGAACAAAACACTTTCCGGCAAACGGGGCTCCGAGCCAGTCGGTTCGCTTCTTCGCGCCGCCGGGCACGACCGGCTCGTTCATCAGGTCGTAGCAGAACACCGCCGGGCTGCCGGCGCATGTTCGGGCAACCGCCGACCAGAAAACCGCCTGGGCTTCCCATCGCTCGTGCTCGCCGAGCTTGTCGTACCACTCGGGCACGTCCCGCTTGTGGTAGCAGCCCAGCCCCGTGACGTCGAGATAGAGGCCGACTCGCTCGGCCAACTTGACCAACTGGGCAAGTTTTTCGAGCGACGCCGCGTTGGGCTTGTCCGGCGCGGTCATGAATTTCGAGAATTGCAGATGGACGCGGACCACTGTCGCGCCGAGTTGTTTCATCTCGGCGAAATCGGCTTCGACCGCGGCCCAATCCTTGTCCCAGTAGTCTTCGAGGAGTTTTCCGGCCCGGTCGTGGTCGTAGTTGAAGCCCCAGGGGACGAACGGGCGGCCGGACGGTTCAAGGACAAAGCCGCGACGATCGTCGGCGACGCGGACCCAGTCGAGCGGTTGGCCGTGGGCAAGGAGACCACCACACAGGGCGAGAAAGAGTGTCGGCAACAGACAAACGCGACGGAAGGTCACGGCTCAACTCCGATGGTCATGGAAAGCCTCTTGTACCCACGATTATGAAGAGGAGAAAACACGCCCACGCAAGCGAGGGCATGCCACTCATCCGGCTGAAATCTCCCAATCCCCAATCCCTAATCCCCATCCACCACGTCGAGCTTGATCTCGTCCGAGTTGGCTTTCAGTTCCGGGGCGTACATGGCCGAGCCTCGGGTTGGCAACGCGCTGAAGCGGCCGGGGATTTCGGCGCGCATGCGGTAGCTGACCGAGTGGCGGCCGCGAGCCAACCGCCGCACGAGGAACACGACCCGATTGTCGCGGAATTCGACATAGGCGCCCAGGTCGTTGCCGTTGTAGCCGCTTCGGACCTCGACCGGCTCGAACCCGGCCGGCTTCATGTCCTCGAAGACGAGGTACTCGTAGTCGTTCTTGCTCTGAAGTTCAAGTTCGATTTCGACCAGTTGCCCGCTTTTCAACTCGGCCAGGTTGGCCAGGGGCACGCGCTCGTATTTCTCGACTTTCTGATCGACGACCTGGCCCCGCGAGCCGGCCGCCTTGATCGTTTTGTCGACCGGTTCGAGCCGGTAATACTTCCGCTGGACCTTGATCTCCAGGCCCGCGGCCGTGATGAAATCTTCGAGCGTGAAATTGGTCTGGTAGGCGTTGTAGTAGAGCGGCCCACGGCCCTTGCGTTTTAGTTCGACCGCATGCGGCCCGGTGGTCAGTTCGTCGCCTTCGAGGACGAGCTTATTGTCGAAGTCGAACAGGTTGTCCGGCGTGATCTCGACCGCCTTCTTCAGACGGCCGTCGAACCAGAGCTCGACGGTCATCTCGGGCCGGTCCTCGCCGCTGGCTTCGAGGAAATCGGCCATCGCCTCGATGCAAATGGCCGTGTCGCGCGTCGAGTTCCAGTAGGTGGCGTGCTTGCGGTTGTTCAACAGGTACTTAACTAGCCGCGGGGCCACCGGGCCCTTCGGGTCGGTTCGGCACAACAGCTTGAGGTAGTAGGCCTGGGCCTCGTACTCGCTGCCGTACCAGCACCACCAGTAGCCGCCCGGCAGATTGAGCCAGGCCGTTTGGTTCTCGTCGTCCTGTTCGAGATACTGCTCGATGTTGCGGAGGATCATGGCCAGTTTTTCCTTTTCGCCCTGTTTTTCCAGGGCGATGCCGAACATGGCCTTGCTATAGACGGCCAGCTTGGTGCGGTCGCGATAGAGATAGTCGCGCATGGCGTCGTTCTCGACGCCCGCGTCGACCAGGACCATGTAAACAAACGCGTCGAGGTTGTCGGCCGAGCTTTTCCATGGCCAGTCCTTTTCGTGTTTCGGGTCCTTTTCGGCGTTTTGGAGCTTCGCGACCTGTTCGTCCTGATACCGGGTGAGCCAGGCGACGCCGCGCTCCAGCACGCCAGGCACAAGGGCCACGTCGTTTTGCTGGGCGATTTGCAGCCCATGGACCACGTAGGCCGTCGTGTGCGGATAGGACCGTTCGCCCCAGCCGCTGAACCAACCCCAGCCGCCGTCGGAGACTTGCATTTGGGTCAGGGCGTTGACGCCGTCCTTGACCATGCGGCGGACCTCGGCCGTGTCGAAGACCGGGTTGCGCTTGTAGCGTTTCCACTGCGCGGCACGCTTCGCGTCGTCGCCGATTTCCTGGGCGTTCAGGTTGATCCGCTTCTTCTGGACGGCTTCGAGGTCGATTCCCTTGTCGATCAAGATCCGTTGGACGATCACGGTCGGCAGGAACCGGCTGAGCGTCTGTTCGGTGCAGCCGTAGGGATAGTCGACCAGATAGGGCAGCGCGTCGACCATGGCCCCGGCCAGCGTGGGCGACCAGCGGACTTCGAGCCGCGAGAGGGCCGGCCGGCGGTCTTTCGGCACGTGGACGGTCAGCTTGCCGGTGTCGGCGTCGGGCCGGATCGAGCCCGAGTAGCTTTCGGTCTTGAGCATCCCGTGGACGTAGCACGGAACGCGCATTTCCATGGCGTCCGATTCTTCGTCGGTCAGGGCCTTCATGCGGATGACCGCCTCGCCTTCGTCCTTGACGTCGACCCACCAGTTGACGCGCTTCTCGCCGCCGGAGGGAATTCGCACGGTGCAAATGAGTTCGCTGGTGGTGATGAGTTGCGGATGGCCGAGCTCGATCGAGACTTGGACTTCCTTTTCCTTGTCGAGGTAATTATGCACGTTGGCCGAAAGCGTGACGCGATCGTTCTGGACGAAGAACCGAGGCGTCTGCATCCGGATGATGAGGTCTTTTCGCGTGACGACGTCGGTTTGGCCCTGGCCGACGCGGGTACCGCCGCCCATCGCCCAAACCTTGATTCGCCAGGCGGTGAGGTTCTCGGGCATGTCGAGTTCGACCTCGGCCGTGCCGTCTTTTTCGGTCGTTAGCTCGGCGACCCAAAGGGCCGTGTCGGCGAACTTGGTGCGGACGGTCGGCTCGACCATTTCATTGCCGCCGGGCGCGGCTTCATCGGACGCGACGGCCAGTTCTTCGATCCCTTCGCTCGGCATCGCGGACGGCGCGGCCGACTTCATCGCGCTCATGGGCACGGCCATGCCGCCGGCCATCATGCCGCCGCCCACGCCGGCTCTGCCGCGGCCGAACGCTCGGTGGCGCTCGCCGAATGCCGCGTCCGAGTCGGAGTAGTCGCGCGGCTCTTCGAGGTCCTCGATTTGCGTGGCGCCGAAGACGCCCAGATCGTTCATGGTTGGCGTGTTTTTGCGGACCAGGTTGCCGGACCTTCGGCCCAGGTTTGAGTTGGTCCGCGGGTGGTGGTGGCGGCGCCATTTCCAGAAGGCCTCTTTGATGTCGGGCACGTTCGACCCGCCCGAGATGTACTCGACCGACTTATCGTAGATCGAGATGACGGTCGAGCCGACGAACGGTTTTCCGTCGAGTCGGGTCAGGCGGACTTTGACCTTGGCCTTTTCGCCCGGTTTGTAGGTGTCGCTCGAAGGCTCGACGTCGACCGCGAGGATTCGCTTTTCGGGCGGGACGACGATTTGCTTGGTCTCGGTGTAGACCTGGCCGTCGGCGACGGTGAGTGCCTCGACGAAGAAGTTGGGCATGTCGCGCTTGGCCACGCCGATGGAGACGACCGTGCTCTTGCCGTCGAGCCGGAGCATTTTCGGCGGCAGGTAAATCCCGCCCGAGGGCCGCAGAAACAGCAGCACGGTCGAGCCGGGCCGATCCGTGTTGATCTGCATTTGGACCTCTTCGCCGGGCGCGTAGGTCGGTTTGTCGGGGATCATCTCGACGTGGTTGAAGTGGAACTGGCTTCCGTCGAACCCCTCGCCGATGATCGTGAAGAGGTAGCCGCCTTCGATCTCGTGGTTTTTGGCGTCGGTCAGCTTGTAGCTCAACCGGTACTGGCCGGCCTGCGAGGCCTTCAGTTGCATCTGGGCGCGGCCCTCGGCGCCGGTGTCGAGGTCCCAGGTTTCGACGGGCGTTTCGACCGGCTTGTTGTCCTTGTACGTGATTTTCAACAACGCCAGCTTGCCTCGGCCTTCGACGCCCTGGCCGGCGAGCGTTCGGGCAGCGAACTCGGC
>JAFGIR010000259.1 GCA_016929515.1 Pirellulales bacterium
AAACCCTATCCGTTAATGACCAAACCTCGACATCTCGCCCGAAAGCAAGAAGCCAAAACACGTTAACAAAATATCAGTGCCATTCGGTTCAAACATCAGATGTTACCTTTCCCGTGTCCCAAGCTCAAGTATGAGGCACCTCAAGGCTTTTCCCATCGCATCGCGGTAGTTTTCCGTGTCACGGACTTCGAAAATAAACCGGTCCGCCTCGGCTTTGGCAGGTTCACCAAAGGTCCACGACGTGCGTCCGAGACGGTCGCACTTGACTCGAATCGGACGAAAAGCATAGACTTCCCGCTCCCCCGCCTTGTCCAGCGGCGCTATGGTTCCGTCAGGCAGTACCGTCTTGCCGACCATGTGGAGCATTCCGGCGGTGCACCACATGCGACGGGTGCGCTTCGCCTCTGGTTCGAGCAACTCCTCGTCGGGCTTCTGGTACAAGGTCGTGAGCCAGTCCGCTCTGCCGGGACCCTTTCCGCCGTCGCGAAACATCGAAAGGAAGTAGTTCCGCATCGGATCGGATAACTCCCGCAGGACCTCGCCCTGCCGGAACTCATAGAGGGATCCGTAGCGCGCATCCGGTCCAAGGCGGACACAGCCCGGCGCATGGTAGCACGGCAGCCAATAAATGGGTATGCGGAGCGAGAACGACTCGATATACGACGGCGGATCCAGCGCGACATTCCAGTTCATTTTTGTCTGTTCGGCCGGGTCGGGAGCGCCCAGCCCCGCGTTCAGGTAAACCCCCGCGCACTTCTCGGCGAAAAGCTCGGGGTCGAAACGAGAGAGAATGATCAAGTCGCGGCACCAGCCGGTCACTGTGATGACGACCGGATCGGGTGACTCGCGCAGAAGCCTGTGCAAGGCACGGATGCCAGCCAGTTCGATCGAGTTTCTGACGGCCGGGTCCTTCATGTCGGCGTCGAATGGAAAAGTATCGGGAGCCCCCGCCAAGGCTGGCACCGACAGTCCCGTGATGTGGTTCAACTGGGCAACGGCAAGTATGTCTGGATCTTTCGCGCGGTTGCGCCGCGGGCCGTCGATCAATACGGCCACCAACCGTGTGTCCCCTCGCGCCGCCAGGGCGTACTGCGTCGCCAAGTCCCAGTGATCGTCCGGATCGTCGTGAGGTCGGAAGAGGTCGGTGATGTGAACGACCGCGGCCGGCCGATTGGCCACGGGTGGTCGAACTGTTTCAGCGCGAAGGCAATCCGAGGCCGGGCCGACCAGAAGAGTTGTCTGGAGGAGCATCATCGCGGCAAGGGGCACGGCTTGTTTCATTCGGTTAGTCCTCTCTGATGATGGGGCGGTCCAATCACGAAGACTTGCCGGACGTTCCGACCACGTCGAAATGGACCTCCACCTTATCTTGCCCCGGCTCGACCTTGATTTCCAGTCCACTCGTCATCCCCGACTCGTATTTTCGTGGAACGTAGCTCTCTGCGGGCCGACCCGAGGGAGAGAGCGGCTCGGTTTTCCAACATTCGACGCTCACTGCGTACGTCCCCGGAATGATGCCGTCCCCCTCTTCGAATGTTTTGAAGGTAAGGTTCCCACCCGCGTCGAAGAAACCCGAGCAAGGGCGCTTGGGGAATCCGTCGGGACACTCGATCGGATTGCAGTAGATCACGCCACGCGCCGGCCATGCTCCGCCGTTGAGCGTGATGGTGCCACGAGCCGGCACCAACTCGGGGCCGCTCCGATCGCAGCCCGCGATGGCGATTACCGCAACGCATAATAGGCACGCTGCATAGCGATACTTCTGGCAGTTCATCATTTTGGCGATGTCGTATCCAACGTTTACTGCCAACGGCTCCCGATTCTCTTGCGGGCGTGCGCGGCTCGGGCGTGTCAGGCACCAGCTACTCGAGAACATAGGATTCGCCTCCAGCCTTGGTTCCCATCACATTAAACACGTAGTAGTCGATCGCTTCGCTCAGAAAGCAAACGCTGCCGTCGCATAGCACGAAATTGGCTCCGCCGGGGTGAAGGCTCTTGAAGCCACAGGTGCGGTACCAATTGGTTCCGTCGGAGCTCGATTCCATGATATTCAGCGGGATGCCCGTTCCCGTCACGCATAGATTTGGGTTGAAGGCTCCCATCCAGATACAGTGCCCAGGAAGCGTCTCTCCGACCATGATCGTCTTGCTTAGGCCGTCAGTAACATCGTCGAAAGTCGTGCAAAACTCGTTTCGCCCGAACACGCCAACACTCTGGTACTCGGGGCGGAGATCGTCGCCATAGTTAGCGCTTTGGCAGCAGTAGTTCGTATCGCTCGGGTAGGGGTTTGGGCAGAACGGGCACGCGTCCATTTGGGTCGGACCGATCGAACCTGCGTACCACAATCCCATGGCAATCGGGTGATTATAACGGGAATGGCGGTCGGTGAAGACCGGTTCCGCTGACAGTGGGTCGCTCGGACAGGTGTAGGTCGGCACGACACTTCGGCAGGCCTCTTCGTTTTGAGGCGATTTCAGCCCATAGTTGAAATCAAATTTGTCGTAGATAGCGTGCATCTCGATGAACGGAAGTATTAACGCCGGCCAAGTCCCCGTCGCAGCTCGATGTGAATCAAATATGTATTCAGGCGTGCCTGCCATCGGCAAGCAGCCGTGCTGGCTGTGATAGTTGTGCAGTGCCAAGCCAATCTGCTTCATATGATTGCAGCACTGTAAACGCCGGGCCGCCTCCCTCGCGGCCTGGACGGCGGGCAACAGCAGCGCCACCAGGACGCCAATGATGGCGATCACTACTAGTAGTTCGACCAGGGTGAAGCCCCGTTGCTTCGTTGCGAATCGCATAGCACTTCCTTTAGCGAAACCTGCTTCGTGGAAACCCCCGCGGGGGCGGTTGACGCATCGTTCGTTGTTCGTAGCTAAAGCAGCAATTGCCGAATTGTCGTCCGCACCCAACCGCCGCGCGATTCGCAAAGGACAAGGGCCCTCGTTCGCAGATGTTCGGCGGCAGAGGAGCCAAAGTCCGTCGAGCGACACGCAGCGGTGGTAGGGGCCTACGGCTTTCAACCACCGGATCCGTGCTTGTTCCAGCCTCGCCACGCCGACAGGCCGAGACAGGCGAGTCCGATCAGCAATGCCAGGGCACTCGGTTCGGGAACCGCCGTCGCCTCACCAAAGCCCGCGCTCCAGTTCGCCGCCATGATCGACGCATCCGCCGCGCCGACGAGGCCGTCGCCATTGAAGTCGCCCATGGCCCACGTGGCGCCGGCGGCCCCCCAGTTCGCCGCCAGCGTCTGGGCGTCGAAGCCATCGACGACACCGTTTCCGTCGGCATCACCGGGAATGTTTGGAGTGCTCATCACCGTCAGATCGGCGATCTGTTCACTTGTCAAGGCTTGATCCCATACAGCGAGTTGCTCCAGTGACATGCCGGGGTTCTGGCCGTTGACGCTTTGGGGCACCGCGAACACGTGAAACTCTACCCGAGCGCTATCATCGAACTCATTCGAGATGAGCTGGGAAAACGGCACCTCCTTATACGTCTCCCCGACGAGCACGCCTGTCTCCGATTCGTAGACGGTGATCGAAATCAGACCGCCCGTCGTCGTCGGCTCGAAGACGCCCGTGATGTCGTACCAGACGCCGGTGGTGATGGCCGTGCCTCCTGAAAGCGGATCTTCGTTGAGGCCGACGGCCACGGTGTTTGTGAAACTGTTCGCGTCGGTCACAACGAAACGAGGAACGCCGTTATCGAGCTCCAGGCCGTATTGATCGGCTCGCACGCCGCTCCCGGCGGGCAGGTTGGACCGAGCGATGTCGTCAATACCGTCAAAGGCGTCTGCCTTGATGCGGGCATAGATAGAGACGGCGCCGGTGATATCCAACTCTGTGTCACTCACCACGCCGGCCCAACCCCAACCGGTCAGGCCTCCCGGGTTCGTCCCCTCCCGAATGCCCAGGTTGTTTGACCGTTTCGCATTGGCATGCATTGTCGTGTTCGGATTAAGGTTACTAAAGACAAGATTCGTTGCTTCACCTTCGTCGGCCACGTCCACCCCCTCGTTGCCGAAGATCCAGTAGCAAGTGGGAGTTACTGCAGGAAGCGGAGGCTGCGGAAGTGGATCGGGAACCGTGATCCCGTTGGTCAGGATGTCCGTAGGCGTAGCGAGCGAATTCCAGACCGCGACTTGTTCGACTTGGTAGCCCTCGCTGGGACCGTTGGTGTTCCACGAATTGTGCAAAAGGTGAATCTCCGCGCGCTCGTTGACAGGATCCGCCGCCGCAAGCGACGTGAAAGGCATCGTCCACGTGATGTCGCCGAGCACGTTCCCCGAGACCGTTTCTTGCACGTAAAAATTGGCCACGCCTTGGTCAAACGTTCCGATGAGGTCATACCAAGTACCCGGTGTCAAAGCAGTTCCGAGCGAAATGACCGTGGACGCTGTATTGCCCGCGCCCTGCAACTGGAAATTTGGCATTCCGGCAGCATCGCACTCGAAGCCGTAGCGGATGTTGATATAGCGGGGGTCGGCCGAATCCTGACTGCGATTCCGAGCGGCAAAAATGTCATCTACCTTGCCCGGAGCGCCGGGGTTGATCCGCGCAAACACCGAAACCGTGTCGGTAATATCCAACGGTGTGTACTTGTAGTCCCTCACGTAGGCGCCACCCGGTGTAGAACTTGATTCGCGGGCGGCAAACCCGTTCGACTCGATGGCACTGGCAACCGGGCCGATCGTGACGGGATAGGCCAAGTCGATAGAATCGTACTTCAGCCCCGTGAAGACGGGAATTCCTGTTCGGTCGACAACCCTATCGGCATCGCCGAACGTCCAATACAGGACGGGGCAGTCCGCTGCAAGAGTCCACGAACCCGCGACGACGACACAGATGGCCGTCACGGCTGACAACATAGGTAACCTTCTCATGGGTTATCTCTCCTTATCAACAGCATGGGTACAGAAAGTATGGTCAATGTCGAGGTGAAACCGAATAATCAACTTCGCTCCTTAACGCCGTGTCAGAACCGCGGGAACAAGCAACAGGCCAAACAGCATCGCGGCGATTCCGGGCTCGGGGATGATTGTCAAGGCTTCGATCTGGCCGTCGGTTAAGGCTCGATCCCAGATCGCGAGTTGCTCCAACGCAAGGCCCGGCTGATGGCCATTCACGCGGCCAGGAGTCTCGAAAACGTGCAGTTGCATTCGCCCGCCATCCTCATTCGACCAGAGCGTGGAGAATCCGACTTCGCACGACGCAATCCCGAGCAGCGTGCCCGTTTCCGACTCGCGAACCGTGATCGACATGAGCCCTCCCGTGTCCGTCGGTGCGTAGACGCCCGTGATGTCGTACCACATCCCGGTCTCGATCGCTTGACCGAGTTCAATTCCCGCGGTTTCGCCGCCGGATATACTGGAACCGGTCGCGATGAACCTTGGTACGCCGTCAACGAGTTCCAGAGCGTACTGGTCTTTTCGCGTAGTGGCATTGCCGCCGTTGTTCGAGCGGGCAATGTCGTCGACGCCGTCGAATGCGCTGGCATTGACCCGGGCAAAGATCGATACTTCGTCCGTGATGTCCAATTCTCCGTCGTTGATGTTGCTGATGTAACCATAGCCGGCCGTATCTCCCGGCAACATTCCTTCGCGAATGCCCAGATTGTTCGAACGTTTCGCGTGGACGACCATTTTGGTATTGGGCTGGAGCCCACTGATCGTCAGATTGGACGCTTGACCCTCGTCGGCAACGTCGATCCCGCCGTTTCCGAAAACCCAATAGCCTCGCGGCGTGACCGCCGGCAACTCAGGGCCCGGCAATGGATCGGGGAGGGTAATCCCGTTGACTAAGATATCTGACGGTGCAGCCAATGAATCCCAGACCGCGACCTGTTCGACTTGGTAGCCGTTGTTAAGTCCATTGGTGTCCCAGGAATTGTGTAGCAGGTGGATTTCAGTTCGCTCCAGCACCGGATCCGCCGAGGCGAGCGAGGTAAAGGGCATGGTTTGAGTGATGTTCCCGAGTATCGTACCCGAAACCGACTCTTGCACATAGAAGTTCGCCACGCCCTTGTCGAAGGTTCCGATGAGGTCATACCACGTACCCGGATTGAGTGCTGCCCCGAGGGACATTGTTGTGGAGGACGAGTCGCCGGCGCCCTGCAGATGGAACTCGGGCACTCCCGAGTTGCACTCGAAGCCGTAGCGGATGTTGATATAGCGGGGGTCGGCCGAATCCTGACTGCGGTTGCGAGCGGCGAAAATGTCATCTCGTCCGTCGGCCACGCCCGGGTTGATTCGCGCGAAGATCGAGACCGTTTCGGTGATGTCCAGGTGGGTGCGGCTGTAATTACTCACATAAGCCGAGCCCGATGTGGTGGAGTCTTCGTATGCGGCAAAGCCATTCGACTCGATGGCGCTGGCCAGGGGGCCGATGCTGACCGGATGAGCTAGATCGATGCTGGAGTACTTAGTGCCGGAGAAGTCGGGCATGCCCGATCGATCCACGGCCCTTTCCGTGTCTCCGAACGTCCAGTAGAGAATGGGCATGGTCGCTGCGCGAGCCGCGAACGGCGCCGCCAGCGAGCAGAACATTGCCGCCACAATCAACACAGGCAGTCGTTTCATCTTCTGGGTCTCCTTTAACGATGACAAACTGAGAATCGGAAGGTCAACAAATGTCGCAAAGTCCCCTTCGGTTTACCAGTGGCGTGGACCGCTTGTTGGCACAAGCCAAGGAGCCATCTCCGAGGCTCGCTGCCAACGACGCCGGCACGCTCGCCGTCCTCGATCACACCTTACGCGCGCAATCCCTACGCATACCGCCTGAATGGCAGATGGGCGCGGACCAGTCCGACGAACCCGTCAGAGGCGATAATCGCGTCGCAAACCGATTGTCAGGGCCTATCTCAGTGTCCGACCCCGTCGCTGTCTGTCTCAGCGGGGTGGCTCTCCTCCTTAGAAACGTCTAACCTAAATGCCCCATAACCGAAATTCAATAGACCTGTTCGTTCATTATTCTTATCCTTTTCGCTCACCCAGTGTAGAATGGAGTTCACGGCCTGGAGGTGACGCAGTTCGTTTGTTCGGAGCAAAACCTCGCCACGAACGACCGCGTGGGACTACGAAGCGAACTGACTGTTGACCCACCACATGCGCGCTCTATTCGCGTCGCGCGCGACGTCGTGATACGAGCCATGGAGGCGTGGTTGCGCCGGTTTTACGGTTGTCTTTGAGGTTTCGCCGAGACCTTTCTTCTTCGGAGCCAAATACCATGGAACGAAAACGAGTTGCCCTGCTAGTTGAGTCGTCGCGCGGCAGCGGCCGAAAGCTTCTTCATGGAATCTCCCAGTACATGCAGATGCATCAATCGTGGATCGTCTTTCACCACGAGCGGGCCCTCCACGAAGGATTGCCGGACAAGCTGCTCGCGTGGGAACCGGACGGAGTGATCGCCCGAATCCAAAGCCTCCAGCTTGCCGAACAGCTTCTCGCGATGAAGGTCCCGGTCGTGGATCTGCTCGGTTGGCACCGGCTGCCGCGAGTCCCCCGCTTCGGAAACGACCGCCGGCAAATCTCGTCGATGGCCTATGAGCATTTCCGCGAGCATAACCTGTCACGGTTCGCCTATTGCGGCTACCCTGGATTGCAGTACTCCGACGACCGCAAACGGCACCTGGCGGCCTTGCTGAAGAAACACGGCGACACGCTCTTCGTGTTCGAGGAAGCCGCCAGTTCGACCGACGTCGCCCAACGGGAAAACCAGGGGTTTCTCGACGACGCGGAACTCAAACGATGGCTCGATTCTCTTCCCAAACCAATTGGGCTGCTCGCCTGCAACGACGTTCGAGCACAACAGGTGATTGCCACTTGCGTGAACGCGGGGATCGCCGTACCTGAGGACGTCAGCGTCCTCGGAGTGGACAACGACGAGATCCTCTGCGAACTATGCACGCCGGCCCTCTCGAGCATTGAACTGGCCAACGAGGCGATGGGCTTCGCCGCGGCGAAGCTCCTCACCTCCATGATGAACGGAAGAACGGTTTCCGCGCGAAAACGGCTCTTAGAGCCGCTCCACGTCGTACAACGCCACTCGACCGACACCTGGGCCATCGACGATCCCGAGCTGATCGAGGCTATGAAGTACATTCGCGAGAAGGCCTGCACCGGCATCCAGGTCGAACACGTGTGCCGGCACCTGTCCGTCTCGCCCAGCACGCTAAAGCGACGTTTCAAGGAACAATTGGGACGCTCGCCCAAATCCGAGATCACCCGCATCCAGATCAACCAGGCAAAGGCCCTTCTGCTTTCCACGACTCTCACGGTCCAAGAGGTCGCGGAATTGACGGGCTTTCAGTACATCGAGTCCTTTAGCAAGCGATTCCGTCAAAAGACGGGCCAATCGCCGGGCCGTTTCCGGCATCGATAGTCGGGAAGCAACACCGTGCAGGATTCGAACCTGTAACCTTCGGCCCCCTCGACAGTAGATGCCGATGACGTCAGTCAATCTCGTGCCACGCCGTATTCTGCATGGCCTCCCACGTCTTCTTGCCGCAGAAATGCCACACGAAGGCATCCATTTTCGGTGTCCACCGGTCCCACAGCCGCTCGCCGCAGCGATTGAACTCCGGCGGCAGTAGGTGCAGCGGCGTACCAGACCATTTGATGCCGAGGCCGAGGCAGCCTTGGTCATAAATCTCCCAGGAACGCTCGGGCGTGATGCCGTGGATGCAGCGGGCGGCTTCGAAAGCGGGGCGGTGGACGTGTGGGCTGAAGACGAGGACGCCGGAATTGATGTACTCCTTGGTGTAGTCCATCGACGCACCGACAAGCCGGCATAGCGGATCCATGTTGGGCTGGATATGGAAGAGGAGCCGGTGGCCATCTTGCTCGGAGGCGACGGCGCCGAGGTGCGTTTCAGGCACCAGATCGAAGAGGCTTGGGCAGTCCGCCCTTACGATGACATCGCGGTCCAGGTAGACGACCCGGTCGTAGGCGGCCGCGTGGCGGTCGAGGTGGAGTTTTTCGAGGAACGGGTCGTGCCAGCCGAACAACGGCTGGGTGATTTCGACATACTCGGCTCCCCAACGCTCGGCGGCCGCACGCTGGGAGGCTCGGACGTTGTCGGGCATCCCGTCGCCGTAGAGGTTGAGCGTGAT
>JAFGIR010000260.1 GCA_016929515.1 Pirellulales bacterium
CGGCCATCCCGCGTCCGAAGTCCGAGATTTCCGACTGGGCCCCGCGCCTGCTGCGCACGCAGATCGACCCCGACAAGATCGGCCTGTTGATCGGCCCGGGCGGAAAGACGATCCGCGCGATCCAAGACAGCACCGGCGCGCAGATCGAAGTGGTCGACGACGGCACCGTCACAGTCGCTTCGGCCGACGCGGCGGCCGCCCGCGCGGCCATGGACCAGGTCGAGGCCCTCACGGCCTCGGTCGAGGTCGGACGCGTTTACGACGGCCGCGTGACCAGCGTGAAGGATTTTGGCGCGTTCATCGAGATCCTGCCCGGCAAGGACGGACTCTGCCACATCAGCGAGTTGTCCAACGAGTACGTCAGCAGCGTCGGCGATGTCTGCAAGGTGGGCGATCGGATGAAAGTCAAGGTCATCGCCGTCGACGAACAAGACCGCGTCAAGCTCAGCCGCAAGATCCTGCTGCTCGAAGAGGCCCAAGCCTCTTCAGCCAACTAGACCGCCTCGCCGCTGCCGAAAAACCAACCGCCGCCCTGTCCATGCTCGCCGTGGGCAGGGCGGAGTTGCATAGTGGTCTGGCTAACCATCAATGTCATCCATTCCGGAAACGGAAAACCCCCCATCGCGGGCGGAGTAATATGCTCCTCGCAAGTCGGTTGGCGCCGGCATTTCTTTCAGGCCGATTTGTCCTGGCAACTTGGGTTTCCCCCCCAAATCCCCTCTTGTCGCGTGGCCTGTTTGCCCGTTCGTGGCAAAGAACGGTAAGTCCTTCCGCCTGAAGCAGTTTTTGCCGATTTTGCCGGTTTTCTTGTCCAAGAACCATTTGTTGTTCGGATAAACATGGTGGTAGCGGTGCGTTCTTTTCTTGACGAAACGCACCTGCTTCCGGTCTACGCTGGTGCCGGTATACCGCGTGGACAGCCGCATTGGCGATGAGTTTTTGTCCAGGCTCCGGGGATGGCGCCTGGACAGGGGGGATAGCCCATCGTTCGTTTCGCAGGGGAATCCATGTGGCTCCGATGCGGCACTTTCACCGTGTCGTCCCTAGCGCGGACGCGAGGGACGACGCATGTCACTGGGGATTTCGATCGGCGTTTATTCGTTTTTGTGTTAGTTGGACTTCGTTGCCATGAGCCAGAGCGAGTTGTTCGTTGAACTCCTGACTCGTCACCACCAGAGGATCTTTTTATTCATCCTCTCGTTGGTCCCGAATCAGAGTGAGGCGGAAGAGATCTTGCAGGAGACCAATCTGGTCCTCTGGCGGAAGTTCGAGGAGTTCGAGCCGGGAACCAATTTCAAGGCTTGGGCGTTTCGCGTGGCCTATCTCAAAGTCCAGAAGTATTGGGAGCGGCAAAGCAGCGATCGCTTGCGGTTCAACGAAGCGTTCCTGCAGCGCGTGGCGGAGATGGCCGTCGAGAAACCCGACACGGTCGATCGGCGTCGGGAAGCCCTGGATCGATGCCTTGACAAGCTGCCGAAGAAGGATCGCGACATGATCCGGTGTCGTTATCGCGTCGGCGGCTCCGTCAAGGCGGCGGCCGAGGAGTTGGGACGCACGACGCACGCGATCTACAAAGCGTTAGCCCGCGCGCGTCGGATGCTGCACGATTGCGTGAGGGTCAAACTGGCCATGGAGGAGAGGTCGTGATGACGGACGATCGCCATGAAAAGTTGCGGAGCTTGATCGACGCGTGGTGGGAAGGCTCCCTCACCCAAGAGCAGGCGGCCTATCTCCAGGATTGGATCTGCCGCGACGACGAGGCGTGCCGATTCTACCTCGATTACATGGAACTCAACGGCCTGCTCGTGCTCGCGCACGCGGAGGACGATCCGGCCGATTCCATCTCGGTAATTTTGGATGAAACGTCGAACGAGTGCAAATGTCGTCTTGGCAGCGACAACAAGAAGCCCACATCGCCGATCCTTGGCTTCTTGGGCGACGTTTTTCAGGGGGGAGCGGATTTCCTTTCCCGCTCGGTAGTCTTCACGCTTCTGGCGGCGCTGGGTCTGCCGGCGCTGCTGATTCTCATCCTGGTTTTGCATCTTGTCGTGCAGCCGGCGCCGGTGGCCCAGGCGCCTCCGCCTGTCGTGGCCGCCTCACCAACTGCGGCCGAGCTGACCCAGGGACATCGGTGTGTCTGGGGAGATGCTGATGGGAGCCTGGAAGTCGGCGCGAAGATCGCATTCGGGCGGAAACTGACGTTGAAGCAAGGATTCGCCGAGTTGACTTTCGCCGACGGGACCGTCGTTCTGCTCGAAGGGCCCGCCGAATTCAACACGGTCAACGGAACTCAAGGATTCCTGCGTTGCGGACGCCTTGTCGCCCAGGTGCCCAAGGGAGCCGAAGGATTCGCCATCGAAACCCCAGAGGCCACCGTGGTCGACTTGGGGACCGAATTCGGCGTGTCGGTCGATACGGACCAGACGGTCGAGACACACGTCTTCCAGGGCAAGGTCGAATTGGCCGTCCGAGCGACGCCCGGCGACGCGGCGCCGTCGAAGCGGCGACTCGTCGAGAACGAATCCGTGCAGGTTCTTCCGGCAAACGCCAGGCGAGGGCCGCGCATCGAGCCGGTCGACCCGACTCCCGAACAGTTCGTGCGTCATCTGCCCAAGGCTGGACAAAAGCCGAAGACTCTGTTCGTCCACCGAGGCGACGCCAATCCGGTCACCGAGGGCTGGAAGGTTCGAATCATCCAGGATCGCAGACTGCTGCCCATTATTCCCGACCGCACCATCGCGGGCCCGGTCAACGACGGGGAGCCTGCCTGGATGATCGGCAATTTCGTTGACGGACGAGAGTTCCAATACGCGGTTCTCGGAAACGACTTCAGCCGCGAGTTGGTCGAAGCGGGCAAGAAGAAAGGTTGGGTCCTGCGGGCACGCATCAAGATCGTCGAAAACGGCACCAAGCGGGAAAGTTGTTGTTCCGTGACCTACTGCGACGGTGAAGGGCGGTCCTGGGCGCTCTTCCCAAAACTGATGTCGAACGGCAATCAGCACGTGAGCATGGTGGGGAAAAGTTCGCTCGATGAGAAAAGGGGCCGCTATACGGTTCCCCATTCCAAAGACCAGTATGTCGACTATGAAATCCGCTGCAAGCCTGGAAGCAAGGACGCCGAGGTGTACGTCAACGGAAAGCTCGTCGCGACGGGATTCGGGAAACCTGAAAAAAACAGACCGCGAGGAGTCCGCTTCGCCACGGCGCGACATACGACCAAGGGACACTATGCGTTCGTCGAATGGAAACCGCTCGACGACTCGTCGGATTCGGAACAGGGAAGAGGCAAGTAACACGCGTGGCTTTGGATGAGCATGCCGAACAGAAGAAGATCACCCGTGAATCGCAAACTCGTTTAGCGTCATTTTTGGAGGTACACCTTATGAGACAGCTTCTTTTGGTGGTCCCGTTTCTTTTACTCGCGAGCCTGATGCTTGCCGTGCCTGCCGGGGCCGAGACCTACACCTGGATCCTGGACTCGGGTTCCGGCTACGTCAACGTACCCGAAAACTGGTCCCCCGCGGTGGTGCCCGGAAATGACTCGGTCAACGACTACGTCTACATCGAAGGCCCCGGTGAACTGCTGATTGACGCCGACCATCTGTTTGCTGGACGGATTTACGAGCTCTATGTCGGCACCGATACTTGCGGCGGAACCGTCACCCAAAGCGGCGGCACGGTCACCGTAAGAAGATTCGACATCGGCCGGAATCTCGCCGGAAACACCACGTCGACCTACAACCTTACGGGTGGCGTCATCAATGAGTACACCAACTCTTACAACACATTCGGCGGCGACGGGAGCCACGGTGTCTTCAACATGAGCGGCGGCACCGAGGAATCGCCGACCTCGCTCAACTTCCTGGACGGCAACCAATTCCGGGTCGGCTATGGAGACGGTGGTTCGGGCGTCTTCACGATGTCGGGTCATTCCACCGCGAATTTGGGCAAGTTCATGCGTCTCGCCTATGGCACGGACGTGACCGGCACCATGACCATGAGTGGTGATTCCTATGCCGAAATCGTGCAAGTTGGTTCCGACGCGTCCTACATCGGTCGCGGCGCGGGATGCACTGGTCTTCTCAACATGAGCGGCAACGCCGAAGCCTTGTTCGATCCCGGCGGAATCTTCTTCATCGCGAGCAGCGGATCCAATTCCAACCGCGCGTCTGGCACCGTCAGCCTCGGCGGCAACGCCTCCTTGACCATCCTTGGGCAAGTCAATGTCTGCCATAACGACTACAACACCGGAACCATCAATGTCACCGGCTCCGCCGAGTACAGCAGCGGTACCGTCTTTATCGGCGTTTCCGGCGCTACCTCCGTCGCCGAATTGAACGTCAGCACCGGCGTTGAACTCGGCGCGACGGGCGGAAAGTTCACCACGACCGGAGCGCTTGCCATCGGTCGCGACCTGTCTCAAGGCACGGTGAACCTGTCCGAGACGGGCACGATCACCGTCGGCACCTACGTCCGTTTTGGCGACAGTGGCGGCACTGCGATCCTCAACCTGAATGGTGGAACGCTCGAATGCGATGAAATTCTCACCGAAGACGGCGACGAAACCAAAGGCACGACGAACGCCACGCTTCATTTCAACGGTGGCGTCCTGAAGGCCACTGGATCGAACGATAATTTCATCCACGCCCACGAGACGTACACCAACCAGATCCTCAACGTCAAAGCCGGCGGCGCGATCATCGAAAGCAACTCGTTCGACGTCGGCATTCCCGTCGCGATGACCGAAGACGCCAATTCGCCTAACGGAGGGCTGACAAAGCGGGGCGATGGCATTTTGACCCTCGGCGGCGCCAATACCTACACCGGCGACACGTCGGTCCAGGCAGGCGGGCTGTCGGTCACCGGCTCGATCACTAGCGACGTGACGGTCGACGCGGCCGCCGTCCTGATGGGCACCGGCACGATCGAAGGCAACGTCGCCATGGCCGCCGAGAGCGAACTCGCCCCGGGCGCCAGCGTCGGCACGCTGACCGTCACCGGCGACTTGACCGTCGGTGGCACGCTCGACATCGAGTACGACAGCGACGCCGAAACGATCGACCTGCTGGCCGTGTCCGGCACGCTCGATCTGGACGGCGCGACGATCAGTTTCAGCGATCTCGGCACGGGCACGCTCGAGAGCACCGCGCTGATCTTCGCCACCTACGGCACCCTGACCGGCACACCGCTGCCGCCGGTGAACGTACCGATGGGTTACACGGTCAACTACGCTTATGGCGGCAACAACGTCGCCTTGGTGGCCGTGCCCGAGCCGTCTGTCATCGCTTTGTTGCTCGGCCTGGGCCTGACCCTCGCCGCGCTGCGGTTCCGCCGGTGAACCGGCATGTTGTTTTGGAAGAGAACGGAGAGAGGTTGGCTAGATCGTTGTTGCAGCCCTGTGAAGGTTCGCCGTCCGGAGAAGCCTGGACCGGCGAGCCATCTCGGGCGGAACATTGGTTTGCACACGGTGATGTGGCGGACGCACGGCGTATTCCAACCATCCATGGACAGCGACGTGTCACATCATTCACCTGCGGCCTGAAGGACTGGAGCAAATCGTTAGGGTTGCCTTGTCCATTTTACCCCCCCCTGAAGTGAGATGATGACGATGAACATGTTGTTACGATTTTCCGCAATCGCGTTGCTTTGCCTACTCTGGGCAATGCCCGCCGGGGCCCAGGATTTATATTACTGGACTCTGCAAACCGGGCCAGACTATGTCAACAACTTCATGAACTGGGACAGATTTGAAGTTCCGGGAGATGACGAGAATTCAGATGACGTCGTCTACGTATCGGCCCCCGGTGAGATGCTGATTGACGACACCCATCTCTTTAACGGACGGATCAGCGAACTCTATGTCGGTGATAGCCTTAATGACACGATCGTTACCCAAAGCGGTGGCACGGTCGTCTTGAAGCGATTTGACATCGGCCGAGGCTTCGGCGACACCACTATGTCGACCTACAACCTCACGGGCGGCGCCATCGAGCAATATGCTACCTCCTGGATCACGTTCGGCTCCGACGGTAGCGAGGGGGCCTTCCACATGAGCGGCGGCACCGTTGAAAATCCGACGGCATTGAACCTTTTGGATGGCAACCAATTCCGAGTCGGCTATGGAGCAAACGCTACGGGCGCCTTCACGATGACCGGAAACTCTACGGCCAACTTGGGTCGCTGGCTTCGGCTTGGAGACGGCGAAAACGCGACCGGCACTATAACCATGTCCGGCGATTCCTATGCCGAAATTCATGACGTTGGTACCGATTCCTCATACATTGGCCGTGGCGTGGGCGCCACCGGTCTTTTCGAGATGAGTGGCAATGCCGAGGCGTATTTTGATTCCTCCAAGATCTTCTTCCTCGCCACGAACGGCGCCGATGGCAACCGCGCAACGGGTACTATCAACCTTAGTGGCAACGCCAATCTATCAGTGCTCACCCAATTCAATGTGTGCCACAACGATTACAACACCGGGACCATCAATGTCTCCGGTTCCGCCCAGATGACCAGCGGCACCATCTATCTCGGCGTTTCGGGGGCCAACTCCACCGCCACGATGAACGTCAGCACGGGATCCGAACCCGGCGCGACGGGAGGACATTTCACCACCACCGGGCAACTCGTCATGGGACGCGATCTGGCTCACACCACGGTGAATCTGTCCGAGACGGGCACGATCACTGTCGGCAATTACGTGCGTTTTGGCGATGGCGGCGGCACCGCAACCCTCAACCTGGACGGGGGAACTCTCGAATGCGATGAGATTCTCACCGAGGACGGTGACGAGACCAACGGCACGACGAACGCCACTCTCAATTTCAACGGCGGCGTCCTGAAAGCCACCGGTGCAAACGAAAACTTCATCGACGCCCACGAAACTTACACCAACCAGATCCTCAACGTCAAAACGGGTGGCGCGATCATCGACACCAACTCGTTCGACGTTGGCATTCCACGGCCTCTCGTCGGCGATTCCGTTTCGACCGGCGGCGGTCTGACCAAGATGGGCGACGGCGCCCTGACCCTCGGCGGCGATTGCACCTATACGGGCGATACATTGGTTCAAGCAGGCGGGCTGCGGGTCACCGGCTCGCTCACCAGCGACGTCACGACCAGCTTCATGACCACCCTGTCGGGCACGGGCACGATCACCGGGGACGTCACGGTCGGCGACACGTTCATGGTCTACTACAACAGCGATGCCGACACGGTCGACAGGCTGACCGTCGACGGCCTGCTTGACCTGAGCGGCGGGGCAATCCAATTCGTCGATCAGGGCATCGACACCTTGGACGGGACCGCGTTCGTCTTGGCCACGTACAACACCTGGGGCGGCGATCCGGTGGGCAATCCCATCGGCCTTCCCACCGGCTGGAGCATCGACTACGACTACAACGGCAACAGCGTGGCGATCGTATCCAGCACAACGCCCCCGCCCGGCGACGCGGACGGCGACGGCGACGTCGACGCCGACGACGCCCGACGGCTGGCCGCGCACTGGCTGCAAACAGGCGTCGACTGGGCCGATGGCGACTTCAACGACGACGACATCGTCGACGACCTGGACGCCTCGATCTTGGCTGCCAACTGGAATCCCCCGGCCGAAGGCGTCGGCGTTCCCGAACCGGGCAGCATTGCCCTCCTCTTGGGGCTGATCGCCGGAGCGGCCCTGTGGCGCCGGATAAAGCGGTAGACACTTGTGTTCCGAGCACGGATGTGCTCATCGTCGTCACTCGCCCGGGCTTTAGGCCCGGGCGAGTATTTCTCCTATCGAGGAATACGATGCGTTATCGTCAAGGACGTTCTGATCATTCGACGAATCCCGGGAGTTACCCAATGCCTAGACGCGGTTTCACTTTAGTGGAATTATTGGTGGTCATTGCCATCATTGGCATTTTAATTGCCCTGTTGTTGCCGGCCGTGCAGGCCGCGCGAGAAGCGGCGCGGCGGATTCAGTGCACGAGCCACATGAAGCAGATCGGCGTGGCCCTGCTGGGCCATGAAAGCGCGCAGAAGCGGTTTCCGACCGCTGGATGGGCCATGTACTGGGTAGGCGAGCCGGAACGGGGCACGGGCAAGGATCAACCCGGTGGCTGGGTGTTCAATATCCTTGGCTACATTGAAGCCGACGTGCTGCGGGACATGGGTGATGGTTCGACTGGTGCGGTCCGCTATGAAGCGTTGAAGCAACGATGTGCGACCCCCTTGCCGGTGTTCAACTGCCCCAGCCGACGCGATTCGACGCCGCTGCCCGACGTCATGAGTCATCGTTATTGCACTTCGAACAACGATCAGATGGAATTCGACCTCGGGGGAAGATCCGACTACGCGGCCAACGCGGGAGACAACCCGTTCGGCGAAAGCAGCCACCCGAGAAGTCTCGCCGAGGGGGACGTATCGACCTACTCGGGCTGGTTCGAAGACGACCAGTTCACAGGCGTCATGTATCAGCGCAGCCAAGTTACGATGCGAGACATCTCGGACGGCTCGAGTCACACGTATCTGGTCGGGGAGAAGTACATCAACCCGGACGATTACCTCACCGGATTGGATCGAGGCGACCGCGAGAACATGTATGTCGGTGCGAACAACGACACGTATCGAACATGTTGGAACGTGCCGCGACAGGACACACCCGGCGTGGAAATGGCCGAGATCTTCGGCTCTCCCCACCCCAACGGTCTACAGATGCTCTTCTGCGACGGTTCCGTCCAGTTGATCCCTTACACCATCACCCGCGATATCCACATGCGCCTGGGCAATCGCGCCGACGGCAAGCCCGGAGATCTGGACCTGATCGAGTAGGAACACGTTTGAGTTTATTGATCATGAGGGTATAATAATTCAGCGGACCTTCGTGGGTGGCAAGGGCTTCTAGCCCGTGCCCCACGGGCAAGATGCCCGCGCCACCCCGCCGATTGGCAAGATCAAGACGGAGCCTGTTGGGTGTTGGAAGTGCTGAAATCGAAGTGATGCTCATGTCCAAACGACTCGCTCAGGACTCATACTGATTTTCAAGACACGTTCCAAGAGAAAGAAAACCATGTCGGAGGCTTGGAGTCCCGCGGTTACGGTGAAACGCCGCGGATTCACTTTAGTTGAACTACTCGTCGTGATTGCCATTATCGGTGTGCTCATCGCACTGTTGTTGCCGGCAGTCCAAGCGGCGCGCGAAGCAGCGCGACGAGTGTCGTGCAGGAACAATCTTAAGCAATTGGCGACTGCCCTTCACTCGCACATGAGCTGCCACCGCCGGCTACCGTCGAGCGGCTGGGGAAGGTATTGGATTGGGGAACCGGAACTCGGCACGGACAAGAACCAGCCGGGCGGGTGGGCATTCAATATCCTGGAGTTCTTGGAAGAGGGCGTGGTGCGTGATTTGGGGAAAAACACTAGCGGCGCGACTCGCCAGGCGGCGTTTGCCAACCGCTGCGCGAAACCTCTGACCATGTTCAACTGCCCGAGCCGTCGATCCGCCGAACCCCTGCCCGATACCTACCCTCATCACTATTTCACGCGAGACAGCTCATCCCTGGATTTCGATTTGGCTGGGCGCTCCGATTACGCCGCCAATGCCGGTGATCAATCAACGATCGAGTATGGGGAGGGTTCGGGCAAAAGTCCGTCGAATTGGAGCGATGGCACCAATCCGAACCGGACCTGGCCAGACACGTCCGAACTGACCGGTGTCTTGTTCCTTCGTAGCGAGATCAGCGACAGAGACATCGTTGACGGATTGAGCTACACATATCTGATCGGCGAGAAACAACTAGCGCAAGAGGCCTATGACAACAGCCTGTGTGGCGGAGATCGCGAGAGCCTCTACGTCGGTTTCGGGAACGACACATGCCGTACCGCGTATTATGCACCAATACCCGACGTTCAATTCGTCGGCAGCACCAGTGACCATTACCAATGGAGATTTGGTTCCGCTCACGCAAGCGGTTTCCACATGGCCCTGTGTGACGGCTCCGTTCAGACCGTCTCCTACACCATCAACATGACCGTTCACCGAAATCTAGCCAACCGGCAAGACGAGAAAAGCATCGATCTAAACGAGCTTAATCCGTGAAGTCCATGGCGAGCCGGGTCGCCCGATTCTTGAGGTTCTCCGGCGAGACTGATCCCTATCGGGCAACCTCAAGCGGTTTGCCGCCGAGTTCGACCCACCAGGCCAGGGCTTTGCGGCGGAACTCGGCCAGGCGCTGCTTGTGTTCCGGTTTGCCGGCCAGGTTGGTCAGTTCGTGGGGATCGGCCTCGAGGTCGTAGAGGTCCTCGTCCCCCTTCTTTC
>JAFGIR010000261.1 GCA_016929515.1 Pirellulales bacterium
CCCGTCGACCATGGCAATGGGCGGCCGGACGCGCCCCCCGTCGTCCGAAACGCCGCGGACCGGAATCGAAGCCGGCCCGGCCTCCTCGGCCGTTTACGTGCCCATGGCCCTGGCCGAACACTTCTCGCGGGGCAAGGCGAAAGTCAACCTGATCAACATCCAGTTGAAGCCGGAAGCCAAATCGCGGATCGCCGAGTTTCGCAAGACCTGGGAACCGCGCGTCGCCCGAAGCCGGCCGCTCGCCTCGATGCTGGGCGTCGACGATATTCGCTCGGGCATCGAGGAGGGGATGATGGCCCAGCGTACCCGCCGCGAAGCCTGGGCCGCCACCGGCCTCTCGCTGCTGGTCGCGCTGTTCATTATCTTCACCACGCTGAGCATGGGCGTCACCGAACGGGTGCGCCAGTTCGCCATCATGCGCGCCGTGGGCCTTTCACGCGCTCAGGTGGCCCGAGTGATTGCCATCGAGAGCATCATTTTGGCCCTGATCGGCTGGGGCGGCGGTCTGCTGGCCGGCTGGGGGCTGTTGACGGTCGTCAGCCGCGAGCAGACCGACCTGTTCCGCACCGGAGCCTCGCTCGGCACCTGGTGCATCGTGCTTACGGGCCTGAGTGCGTTTGGCGGCGCGTTGGCCGCTTCGCTCCTTCCGGCGTGGCGGGCGATGCGCGTCGACCCGCTGGCGGCCATGTCGCCCCGCCGCTCGGTGCGGCCCGGTCTGTTCTGGGTTGTCGCGCTGGGAATCGCCGGGGTGGTCCTGATCGGGGTCAATCCGGTCCTCGTTTATGTCGCCGGCTCGTCGATCGCCACCGACAAGCTCTACGGCATCTACGCGGCCGTCGGCTGCACGAGCATGGCCGTCGGGTTCTTGCTGCTCGCGCCCGCGACCATCTTGGTGGCCGAGACACTGCTTGGCCCGCCGATCGCCCTGTTGCTGGGTCTCGAACCGCGGTTGCTCCGTTCGCAATTGGGAAGCAACCTCTGGCGCACGCTCGGCACCATCGCCGCGCTGACCGTGGGCCTGGGGCTGTTCGTGGCCATGCAAATCTGGGGCTACTCGATGCTCGAACCGTTCAAGCCGGGCGATTGGGTGCCCGACGTGCTCGCCTCGTTCCAAAGCGGCGGGTTGCCCAACACCGAGATCGACGCCGTTGAGGCCATCAAGGGGATTCGGCCGGGGCAGTGCATTCCGCTGGCGGTCGAGCAGCCGAAACTGGCCGCCGACATCACCGACAGCGAAGGCCACATGTCGGTGATCCGGCAGAACAACGTCATCATGATCGGCCTCGACCCGGCGGTGGCCTTCGGCGGCGACGATCCGCTGGTCAAGGCCCGTTTTGTCGAAGGCACGCCGGCCGAGGCCGTCGCCAAGCTCAAACAGGGCCGCTACTGCATCGTGCCCGACCATTTCCTCAAGGCGACGAACCTGAAGCTGGGCGAGCGGTTTTCGATGGTCCCCCCCAACGCGCCGTCGAAACCGGTCGAGTACACGATCGCCGGGGCCGTGTCGCTGCCCGGCTGGCACTGGATGACCAAATTCTCCGGCCTGCGCCGGCGCGAAGGACGTTCGGCCGCCATGGTGTTTGCCGACCATGACACGGTGCAGCGCGATTTCGCCCTGCACCAGACCAACTTCTTCTGGATGAACGTCGACCCGAAATACGGCGAAGACCACATGGCCGAGGCGCTGAAGATCGCCAAGCGTCTCGAAGCGGAAACCGAACGCCGGGCAGCCCTCGGCCCCGGGTCGGGCACGACTGAAGAGGACCCGATCGACGGTCGCCGCGCCGCCGTGCTGCTGGTGGGCAATGCCCTGCGGATGATTGCCGACCGAAACCTGGGCGAGCGCCAGCCGGTCAACATGCAGGGCACCTGGGCCGGGCCGGCAACCACCTTCGGCTCGTCGTTGCGGATCACCACGCCCCAGACCATCGAGGACCGGATCAGCCGGCGGGCCTCGGGCATGATCTGGGCCTCGTGCTATCTCCCGTTGATCACGCTCCTGGTCACCTCGCTGGGCGTGGTCAACACGATCATGGCCTCGGTCCGCGCGCGGCGATGGGAGTACGGCGTGTTACGCGCCCAAGGCATCACGCGCTCCGGCCTGTTCCGCATGATCCTGGCCGAGGGACTGTTGATCGGGCTGATCACCTGCCTGCTGAGCCTGGGCTTCGGCATCTTCTCGGGCTGGTGCGGCACGGGCATCTCGCAGTACGTCAGCTTCTTCGGCGGACTGGCCCCGCCGTTGGTGATTCCTTGGGCCCAACTGTCGATCGGGTTCGGCATGGCCCTGGGGCTCTGTTCGCTCGCGGCGCTGTGGCCGGCCGTGTCGACCGGCTACGCGGAACCTTTGAAACTGTTGCAAGACGGACGGGCCGCGCTGTAGCGGCCGGACCATGGCGCGGCGCCGGCTCCCATGGATTCACGGGGCCAGCGCACCGCCGAAGAACGAGGGGGGTTCTCCTTGAGCAGCGAGAATGTTATCTTGAGCATTCAAAGGGGCCTTTGGTGGTTCAGGCCTTTTTCCCCAAAGAAAGAGCGTTTCAAAAACATATTCAAACACAAGGAGCAAGGTCATGGGTACCCGAGGTCGCGAAATCGTCGGAATGGACGTGGACAAGGTGATCGAGCTTTTGAACAAGGCTTTCAGCGACGAATGGTTGGCCTACTACCAGTATTGGCTGGGCGCGAAGATCATCTGCGGACCAACCAAGGACAATATCATGGCCGAGCTGGTGCAGCACGCGACCGACGAGCTTCGCCACGCGGATATGGTGGCCAACCGGATCATCCAACTCGGCGGAACGCCCGTCACCGAGCCGAAGAAATGGTATGAAATGACCAATTGCGGCTACGACGCGCCGGACGATCCTTACGTGAAGGTTCTTCTCGAGCAGAACATCAAAGGCGAGCAGTGCGCGATCAGCGTCTATCACGCCATGATGCAAGAGACCCGGGACAAGGATCCGGTCACCTACGAGTTGGCTCTGCAAATCATGCAGGACGAGGTGGAGCACGAAGAAGACTTGCAGTCGCTCCTGGAAGACCTGACGCTCTTGGCCACCCGGGGAATGTCCTAACGATCGCCGCGGGATGCTGCCCGTGCGACGCGGCACGTCAATGAGCGACAACATCATCTACCAACCGATCGGAGTCATCCGGAGCGAACACACCCGCGCCGCGCAAACGCCGATCCAGCCCGTCTTTTGCGAAGGATGCCCGGGTCGCGCGGAGGTCCGTCCCGAGTATGGTGCCGGACTGCGCGACCTGGAGGGTTTTTCCCACGTCTATCTGATCTACCATTTCCACGAAGCGGGAAAGCCGCGGCTGGTTGTGAAGCCATTTCTCCAGGACGTGGAGCGGGGCGTGTTTGCTACCCGCGCGCCGTGCCGGCCGAATCCGATTGGCCTGAGCATTGTAAGGCTGGTGCGCCGCGAGGGAAACGTGCTTCACCTCGTCGGCGTCGACGTCCTCGATGGCACTCCGCTTCTGGACATCAAGCCATACATCGCCCGGTTCGACCGGATCGAGGACGCTCGCAGTGGCTGGCAAGACAAAGTGGACGACGCAACTGCCCAGCGACGGGGCCGTCGTGAATTTCGTGAAGACGCCCAGAAATGAAAAACGCCGATCACCGATCGGGAAATGCCCGTTGACCAGGCGGTCTATTCAATTTCCATTCGGGCTTCGCGCGCCGGCGCCTTTGGCCGGGCCCGCGTCTGTTGTTCCAGCGGACAGCCGCCGCCGCAAACAGGCAGCTCGGGGCAGTCCCAACACGGCTCGGGCAGCCCGGCGGCGCGAGGCTCCTCGCCGCGGCGTCGAAAACGCGTGAACAGCGGGCCGTTCCAGATCGTCTCCCACCGCTCGGCCAACAGGTTGCCCGCCGGCTCGTAGTACGACTGGCAAGGCAGCACGTCGCCGTTGGGTTCGATGCAAATCGAGTACTCGGCCGCGTTGCATCGTCGCGGGCCCAACTCCAACGCGAGCGGCGAAAGCCGGCAATAGGCCGTCGGCGTGTACCAAAGCAGTCGCAGCGAGAGCGCCTCGGCCCGATCGCGCAGCCGGATGAGCACGGGCGCCAATTCCTCTTCGGTGAGGGCCTCGGGCGAGCCGCGCCCGCGGCCGGCGTGGATCATTCCATTGGCGGCGATCGTCCGCAAACCTTGTGCTTGCAGAAACTCGACGTGTTCCTCGACGTGGTCGACGTTCGCCCGGGTGAGCGTCGTGTTCGTGATCGTGTGCAGTCCGGCGTCCAGCGACCGATGGATGCCGCGAAGCGTCTCGTCGAACGAGACCCGGCCGGTCATCGCGTTGTGTACCTCCGGCCGGCACGAGTCGATCGTGATCTGAACGTGGTTCAAACCGGCGTCGACCAACCGCGGCGTGAAGCCGGGCTCGGCCAAACGCCGCCCGTTCGTGTTCATCCCGACCACGAGGCCCCGTCGCCGGGCGTCGGCGATCAGCTCGGGCAATTCGGCGACCAGCGTGGGCTCGCCGCCGGTGAAAACGACGTGGGGAATGCCGACCTCGGCCAGCTTCGCGACGACGCGGCGCCATTGGTCCGTGGGCAGCGGCCGCATCGCGCGGCGCGACGGCGGATTGTAGCAATGGACACACGCATTATTGCAGGCGTAGGTCAAGGCCACGTCGGCCTTGTAGGGCGCATCGACCGGGCACGAAAAAAGCGGCGCCCGGCGCAATTCGTCCAGCCCACACGTCGGACACCCGCGGTCGAACGTGGCGAGATGCTCGACCATTCGGTAGACCTCTTCCGCGCGTCGGCGCGCGTCGGGCCGGGCCTGCTTGGGCACGTCGCGCCCGAGCGCGTTGCGCGCCCGGCGCAACGGCACGCCGTCCAGCGCCGCCTTGGCCAGCCGGGCGGCGGTTGGGTTCAGATGAATCGCCTCGGTCACGTCGACCAGCAACACGCCCGAGCCGTCCTTGCCGATTCGCAAGTGGAGATGACGCTCGCCGCCGCCGGGATGCACCTTGTAGGTGTAAAGACCGCTGGGGCGGGCTCGGGCAGTCGCCAGCGCGGCGCCGAGTCCGGCCAGATCCTCGCGGACCGCCGCCGCAACGCGCCGCAGCAGGCGAGCCGCGTCTACCATTTGGGATCCTCTTCGAGTTGGTAGGCCGCTCCGCAATACTCGCAGTTGACAAAGACGGCGCCGGCCCGGACGGACACCGACTTGTCGCTCAAGCTGCCGCCGCACGTGCGGCACGTCAGGTCCTGGAGATGCACGTTGCCCGACAGGTCGATCTTCTGCACGACGGTCGTGGTCGAATGGGGCACCCGGTGCATGGCCAGCCAAACCAGCGCGCCGGCAGCCACCCAAATCACGACGCCGACGGCGATTCGCATCGGCTGGCCCGGCGCCCCGGCGACGAAGATCAGCCCCAACACGCCCAGCATCGCCGCCAAGAGATAGGCAACCGGTTTCATGGCAAGTGCCTCCGTTGCGGAAGTAGTCCAGTGCTCCGTGGTGAAAAACCCGGGTTACGCCGGGATCGGCTCGCAGAGGGCTTCGAGATTGGCGATCGGCGTGTCTTGCGGAATCTCGCAGCCCGCATTGACGAAATAGGGTGGGCCGACCCGCTCGTAGAGTTCCCGAAACCCGGCTCGAATCCGCTCGGGCGTCGACCGCATGACGGCCTCGACCGGATCGAGGTTGCCGGTGAGCGTCACGCGCGGCCCAAGCACTTCGCGGGCATGCTGGAGATCGACTTGCCAATCGATGTCGATGATGTCGACCCCAAGCTCGGCGATCATCGGAAGATGCTTGGTGATGTCGCCGCAGATGTGAAGGCGCACCAGCGCGCCGGCCTCGTGAATCGCGTCGAACAGGCGTTTCTCGTGGGCCACGACCAGCCGCTGGTAGACGCGGGGCGAAATCTGGCTGACGATGGCGTCGCCGACGCCGATCGTGTCGGCCCCGGCGTCGATCTGCGCCAGGCCGTAGCGAATGGCCGTGTCGACACAAAGGCTCATCAGCTCCCCGGCGTAGGTCTCGTCGTCGACCAGGTCGAGCATGAAATTGGTCACGCCGCGCAGATCGGCCGCCTCGGCGGCTGGACCTTCGACCCAACCGTGGATCGAATATTGCCGGTAACCGTGCTCGCGAAAGCGTCGCAAGGCTTCGAGCGTGCCGGCCAGCCGTTCGGAAGTTGCCGGATCGGGAGTCGCCAGGGCGTCGAGGTTCCGATCGTTGGCCAGCGGCGAAGTGCATCGCGGAATGGTGTCGTCCATGTACGTGATGCGGCCCCCGTAGGCCGACGTCTCGCGCCACGGATCGCACAGCACGTCGAGCAGATCATAGCCAAAACGCTCGACCAGGCGGATCTTCGCGTTGGAGAAAACCTCGGGGTCGCGGGCAAAATCGGCGTAGGTGATCCCGGCATGCTTGGCCACGAAGTGCATCATCAAGGGAATCCGCGGCACGAAGTCGACCGGCTCGCCCCGGACCATGCCCAGGTAACGCTCGTAACTGTTCATTCGCCGAACCTCCGTGAGGCGCGACTACGGGTTGCCGCGTTGTCGCGCCGGGTGTTTTTCTCAGAACACGTTCTCAGACGGTAATCCGATAAGGCTCGCGCTGCGGGCGCGACTGCCATTGTCTCGCCTCGTCGTCGCCGACAATCTCTTCTTGGACCGGGTCCCACCGGAGCGGGCGGCCCAGCCGCAGCGAAAGATTCGTCAGGTGGCACGCCGTGATCGTCCGGTGTTGGATCTTGACCGGCGAGACGGGCTGACGACGCGACGCGACGCACTCGAAAAAGTCGCGCATGTGATGCGTGCTCGGCGCGGCGCGCCACGCGTCGTCCGACAGCGGGTTTTCCTTGAGTTCGTCGACCGCCTTGCCGTGGACGCCGCCCCGGTTGACGAAAACCCGGCCTTTCTCGCCGATGAACATGACCCCGTTTCGCGAATAGGACTTGATCTCCTCGGGGACCTCCTTGCCGAAAAGCCATTCGGTCTGCTCCGGCGAGATGGGCTTGTGCTTGTCGACGTCGCCGTAGGTCCGCGGGTCGCCCAGCGCCGCGAAAAAGAGCAATTCGAGTCCGTCCGGATAGATCATGCGCGAGAAGAAACTGTCGGCCGTGTTAAAGCAATCGGCGCGGCCTTCGTTGGGGAATAGGCCTCGCGCGTCGATCGACGCGGGGCCGCTCAACTCGCGGTCCATGCCCCAATGGGCAATGTCGATATGATGGTTTCCCCAGTCGGTCACGATGCCGCCCGAGTATTCGTACCACCACCGAAAGACGCAATGAGTGCGTTGGTGGCAGTAGTCGTGCTCGGGCGCCTGGCCCTGGTAGAGGTCCCAATCGAGCTGCTTGGGCACCGGCTCCTTGGGAAACGGGCCGCCCTTGGTGCTGCAATAGGGAATGGCTACCCAGACTTGCTTCAGGGGGCCAATGCGGCCGTTGCGGACCAGTTCGACGGCCGTCTGGAACTGGGCCTCGCTACGTTGCTGGGTGCCGACCTGGACGATCCGGCCCGTCTCGTCGACCACGCGTCGAAGGAGCTTGCCTTCGTCGATCGTCAGCGTCAACGGTTTTTCGGTATAGACGTCCTTGCCTGCCCGGCACGCCGCCACGTTGACGGCCGTGTGCCAATGGTCGGGCGTGCCGTTGATGACGACGTCGACGTCGTTGCGATCCAGCAGCTTGCGATAGTCCTGATAGACGTCGGCCTTAGGGTTGAGTTTCTTCCTGGCCCGTTCGGCGTGCGCGAGGTCGGCGTCGCAGACGGCCACGACGCGGCCGAGCCGGGCCGCTTCGTGGGCAATGGCCATCCCCCGTCCACCGACACCGATGCACCCGACGGCCGGCCCGTCGCGAGTCGGCGACGGCTCGTCGCCCCGGGCGCTCGACGACGGCCAACAATTCAAGGCGCTCAAAGAGCCGAGCACCCCGGCCGTCGACTTCAAAAAACCCCGACGATTCGTTTTTGTGTGGTTCATGATGCGCGTACCTGAGAGAAACGGCTTGCGGTCAGATCTCCATCCTGCCCTCTCCGTCCGCAAGAGTCAAGCCGACACCGCGTGGGAAGGAGAAGAAGAGGGCCGCGATCGCGGTGGCCGGGGCTTGGGATGGGTGTCCGCGAAGCGAAAACAACCCCGGCCGCCGCTTCCGTTCCGGCGTCGACGCATTGGGAAAAAAGACGGCCGGAGCTCGGAATGAGTCGCCGCGAAGCAAAGGCTACTCCGGCCGCCAACCGTTTTCCCGTTGTCGCTTTGGCGCAACGGGAAGACCGGGGCCCGTTCGACGAGAGGCCGTTTCGAGGTGCAGGACCCCAGCCATTGAGCTGCATGTCGGATTGTCGCTGCCCGGTTGTACAAGCGTTTTTGCCCGAGACCGCATCCTTTCCTCGGCCGGGCGTGCCCCCCCGGGCCGCCAACCTGAGCGACTACGGAAAGCCGATCTTCATCCATCCAACAAATCGGAGAGTGCGTCGAGGGAGAGCCGCCGGTAAGCCGCTTCGCCGAGTTCGTCGAGCGAACGGCGTTGACCGACGGCGTTCCACGGGCTGACGTCTTCAAGTTCCGGCATGATTTCGAGAATCTGTTCGATCAGCATTTGCGCCATGCGTTCGATAGGCCCCGTCTTGGCCCGCTCGCGAATGGCGCCGGCCGTCTTCATCAATCGCAGGATTTGTGCTCGTTTCAGCACGGGCGGCGAAAGCGCGCCGTCGCCGTCGACCAGCAATTCCGCAATGGGGACCCCCAAGGCGGCCTGCCATTGATAGAGTCGACTCAGCGGCATGTCGACGTCTCTTTCTTCTTCGAATTGAACGCGTTTCACGTCCACGCCGAGGCGGTGCGCGACGGCCCGACGCGAAAGTCCTTCGCGCCGGCGCACCACGGCAATTTGGTGCAAGACGCGACGGCGACCGTTGTTGCTGTCGCGCGTCGCCGGCGTGAACTCCGAACCCAGCGAGGACATGTCCGAATGATGGGTTGTACTCATGACAAGCCGCCTCTCTCGAAATCACGTGGACAAGAGTGAGTGGCGAGCGCGCCGAGACCATGTTCCGCGGAAAGAGCTTGGCTCGCTGCGGTTTTCGAAGCGTTGCGAACCGGCGTTCACGCGGCCGACGGACGTTTTCCACCGCGCGCCGCACCAGTTTTCCACAGGCATTCCGCAAGTCGTACGCACTACCAACACCAACCAACGCAACAGCATTCGCTTTGGTCAACCGGACGTGCAATCGCTAGAAGCGACCAAGATAGAACGCGACCACTGCTGCATACGGTTTGACACCGCTTGCCCTGGTGTCAAGACTCGGTAACGACCGACCCGCCGACGAAACGTCGCAATGAAGACTTGAAAAGAAAACTCCCCATTCCTAATGCCTTCGAGACTATTATAGGCGATCGGCCGTCTGCCGACAAGTGCCTTCCACGAAAAGCAACACGTCCAGCCAGAAACCGACATTTCGCCCGGCCGCCGCCGTTGCGGCGAAAGTCCGTCAAACGAAGGGTTTGCTTGTGCCCCCCGTAGCCAATGCGATCCTGGTCGCGAGGCGTCCCGGTTTGCCGGGTTCCGCTTGCCAGGAGTCGACCGCGCCGGTGCTTACTCACCCAAGGCGAAGTTTTTCAGGCTGCGCAAGTACTTTGGGCCGGGCAGTTTTCCGCTGGGCGATTTGGTCAGTCGCGGCGATCGTCGCTCGTGTCCGGCCGTGTTCTTCTTGTGCTCGTGTTTGCGGGACGAGACGGGACCGGCCGTGCCGCGCCGACAGACTTCGACCTCGAACCACGGATCGTCCTGAGGCGTCATGGAAGTGATGAGTTGGGCCTGTGCTTCGAGCGATTCTTGAACCGCCTGGATCGCTCGGCGGTCGACCATGCGGAAACTCTCGTCGCCGCCGCGACGTTTCCATCCGACCCACTGGCCGTGCCGCCGGGTCGTGGTGGACCGGCCCAAGACCAACGGGTGTTCGTCGATGGCCCACCAAAGCTTGTAGACTTGATCGAGCGCCAACTCGTTGCTTGGGTCTCGCAAGAAGATCACGTCGCCCGAACTGTGTTGAAGGCCCGTTCGGATGGCCGCGGGACGGCCTTGCGGTTGGGCGTGCCGAATCGCACGCACCTGGGGATAGCGAGCGGCCAGGTCGTCGGCCACTTCGACCGTGGCATCGAGCGAACCGTCGTCGATGACGATCAACTCGAATTGGGAGGTCAAGTCCGGAAGAATTTCCAAGATTTCCAGGACCAGATTGGCCAGCGTCGATTGGGCATCGCGCACCGGCAACAAGACGCTCAACGATCGTTCCAAGGTTACACCTGCTCGTTCAGGGAGGGAGGAGGAGAAAACGACGCATCACAAGGCTCTTTCGTCCACCCAACGTCAACGACTGCAATCGTCTTGTGCCCGAGACCTTTGCGCGGCTGATACCGGCCCAACCGGTCGTTCGGCTTGCAGGGGCGCGGCCGCTCGCGCTTCGGCGGGACGCGGGTCCGTTTCTTTTGCATAACACGAGTTTGACGCGTCGGCTCGATGCCAAAAAATAGCCTTCCTTGCTTTCGTCTACCCAGGGCGAATAGTCCCTCGATCACGACCAGAAACACGGGCCGGACCGGTTGCGCCGATCGCGACACGGACGAGCATCGGGCCAGCCTTGCGGCACCCCCCGTATTTCGGGTAGAAAGAGACATTTTCTTTGGAGGACATTCTCCATTGGCGACTCTCGTGCACGCCAGGGAGAAAAATCCTTCGACGTGTGCGGCCCTCCCAAAAAAGTGCAATCGAATGCTTTGGTGAGAATGGCGGGCTAGAAACGGATCGCAACCCCGGGTATCCTAGGTAAGATCGTGGACGATCGAAAGTGATTCAGCGGCAAGTGTTCTGCGGTTTTGCCGCTGTCTTCGCCCCGGGCACTCCCGCTGCCGTGTGGGCCGGTCTCGGCTGGTTTCGGGGTTCGCCCGTGAACCCCGCGACGTGGACAGGTGTCTCGCCAGGGATGCTCGGCGCCGAGCCCAAGGCAATTTGTCCGCGTCGGACGTCCTCGATGGTTTCTACGTTCGTGCGTTAAGAAACCGGTTTTCCTCAGTTTTCCGCAGAAGAAAGATCCCGCCGTGTCCGAACCGTCCGATTCCGCTCCCGATTTTGCCAAAGGCGGCGGGCTGTTGCCGGCCATTGCCCAGGACGCCGATGACGGAACCGTCTTGATGATGGCCTACATGAACGCCGAGTCGTATGCCGAGACGCTGGCCACCGGACGTGCCGTCTACTTCAGCCGCAGCCGCAACAAGCTTTGGCGCAAGGGCGAGGAAAGCGGCAACACCCAAGAGATCCGGGCGATCTACCTGGACTGCGACCGCGACACGATCCTGCTGCGAGTCAAACAGATCGGCGACGCGGCGTGCCACAAGGGCTATCGCACTTGTTTCTATCGCCAGGTCACGCCCGACGGGCTCCAAGTCGTCGGCCGGCGGGTGTTCGACCCCGACGACGTCTACGGGAAGAAGTAGGGCAGGGCGCCGCCCGCCCGAATGGAACTAAGTCAAAATCGTTCAACCATTGGCAGCAACTTTCCATGTCGACACTCTTAAGATTGGGCGTTCCGGCCGGAAGCCTGAAAGACGCGACGGCCGAGTTGTTTCGTCGCGCCGGCTACCAGATCACGTTCCCGTCGCGCAGCTACTATCCGACGATCGACGACGAGCGGATCGAATGCTTGCTGATTCGCGCCCAGGAAATGGCCCGCTACGTCGACCAAGGCGTGCTCGATTGCGGGCTGACCGGCCATGACTGGATCATGGAGACGGGCGCCGACGTGCACGAGGTGGCCGAACTGGTTTTTTCGAAGGTGAGCCGCCGCCCGGTCCGCTGGGTGCTCTGCGTTCCGGAGACTTCGCCGATCCAGAGCGTCAAGGATCTGGAGGGCAAGCGGATCGCCACCGAAGCGGTCGGGCTGACCCGGCGCTACTTGGAAAAACACGGCGTGACGGCCGAGGTCGAGTTCAGTTGGGGAGCCACCGAGGTCAAACCGCCCAAGTTGGTCGACGCCATCGTCGAGGTGACCGAGACGGGCAGCTCGCTCCGCGCGAACGACCTGCGGATCGTCGACGAAGTGATCCAGAGCACGCCCCGGTTCATCGCCAACCACAAGGCCTACGCCGACCCGGTCAAACGACAGATGATCGACGACATGGCGCTGATGCTTCGCGGCGCGATGGCGGCCGAGGGCAAGGTGGGCCTGATGATGAACGTCCCGCGAGCCAATCTCCAGAAGGTTCTCTCGCTGTTGCCGGCCCTGCAGAAACCGACCGTCTCGACGCTGAGCGACGAGCTTTGGTGCGACGTGAACACGATCATCGAGGAGTCGATTGTTCGCGAAATCATCCCCCGGCTCAAGGCGGCCGGCGCGCGCGGAATCGTCGAATACCCGCTGAACAAGCTGATCGACTGACCGGTCAATCGGCTGTAGGCACTATTGAAAGTCGCGCGAAAGACAATCGTCCGATCGATTCCGGGATTGATCGAATTGTCCTCGCACCGAGTGTTCGCGCGCGAATCGCGTGGAGCGTGCCATGCCATCGGAAGCCGCGTCGTATTGCCTCTCTCATTCCTCAATCGCAAAAAGCAATTGCTGTGCGTTGGTCTTGCCGTTGCCCCTCTCGGGAAACCTGAACCGCAATTCCGAGTCCTTTGCATAAGTTCGGTTCTTTTCAATTGCAATCCACTTGCGTCTCAGTTGCTCGGCAACGGCACCCGTGGTGTTCGATCCCGCGAATGGGTCTAGCACCTTATCGCCGGGTTCGGTCAGAAATTCGATGAAGAATCGTGGTAGTTCGGCCGGGAACCGCGCCGGATGGATTTTCTTGCCGAGTCTCTTCGATTCCTTGATATATGCGCTGTTGCTTTCGTTGTTCCCGCACGTAATCACGTTGCCGGGAATGGCCCCACCGCGATCCTTCGAGAAGGTCGGTTTGATATTGTGGCCGGACGGACGGACGGTCTTCTTAACGCCCCGCTTAATCAGCCGTTTCATATCCGGGCTGTAGGCCTGCAACACCTTGGAATTGTCAGCCCTCGGGAACTCCGAAGCCGACAGCCAGTAGATATACTCCACCGAGTCCTTTACCCGGATTCGCCGGACATTTACCCATTCGGCCGGGGCTGGTAGTTTCGCCGGGTTGTGCCAGAAGAATTCTTGGCAGAGATTGAACCCCACGTCATCGCAGAGGGCGAGCAGCAGGCGAAAGTGGTAGAGCGACCGGACGGGCGCGCCGGGAGTCCAACTCCCACCGACGTTCAACACAAAGCTACCGTCTGGTTTCAGGATGCGCTTGATTTGCTCGGCAAACGGAAGAAACCATGCGACGTATTCCCGTTGGTCCGCGTTTCCGTATTCCTTCTTGAAATGAAGCGCGTACGGCGGAGAGGTAACAACCAAGTCAACGGACTTCGCCCGCATGGCCCGCATGAATTCCAGACTGTCCGCGCAGTAGGCTTTTCCTAGCTTCGTCTGGTAGAGCGGGTTTATCGCCATTGCCTCAATAACTCCCCAAGATCGTCATACCATGGGTGAACGGCCGCCCCAGGCAAAGGCACACGCTGAAAAACGGACAATTTGCCCTCATGTCGAGCATGTCGCGTAAGGTCAATCGTGCGGGCAAACATGAAATCGGCCCAATTGCCGGTCTTCTTCCCCAAACAGACACTCAGTATATCAAACTGTTCAACACCATAGAACCGGCTGGTTGGGTCACCCTTGGACGTTCGTGTCTTCTGCGTTTCGGCTTTATATGCGACAACCTCTCCACCCTTTCGGTACGCTTCGTCACTATCCCGGACGTTCTTGCATTCGGCAAGCAACGGTTTCTTGGCCTTGGGTAGCCAAATGCTGAAATCAGGATGTCCGTCCAGGTCGTGCGTTTCGTAGCGTTCAATAACGGTTTCGACCAGGGCTTTGATTTTCTTTTCTAGCTGGACTTCGGCAACAACCCCTTCCAGGGTCACTCTTGCCCGAAACCGCTTGCTCAGAGCGTCCAGCAATTCGTAGGCCGACAGCCCGTACTGTTTTTCTAGGGGGTGTTCCATCACCACGCCCTCCGGGGTAATCCATCACGCCAACAGTGTACCGATCTTCATGTATGCCGGCAAGGTCGAGAACCGACCGCCGCCGCCGGACCGTCAAATTCACCGCCCCATGGGCGTTGGGGATTTGGGGCCATTTCGCCGCGATGGCAGTGGGTCGGCGGCCTACGATTCTTCTTCGGCGGGAGCCGGCGTGGACGCCGGATTCAGCGTGCCGGCCGACGGTTCGAAGGCAACCGCCAGGTTGTGGAACCACCGCACCAGGGTGCCCCGGCTGACGGTCCCGATCGGACGCCCGTCGGAAACGATGACGACGCGGCGGATCGAAACGCGGCAGAGAAACTGGTGAATCGATTCGACCGGCGCATCCTCGTCGTAGGTGATGACGTGGGTTTTCATCACGTCGCGAACGGGCTGCTGCCGACAGCCGGGCGAGACCATCGCGGCAAGGATGTCTTTTTCCGACAGCATGCCGGCGACCTTGCCGTCGGCGTCGACCACGCAAACGGCATTGGTTCGCAGCCGAAGCAGGAGTTCGGCCGCCTGGCTGATCGTGTCCTCCTCGTGAAGACAGAACACCACGGGGCTCATCACGTCGCGGGCCGTGACGCCGGAGAACACGGAGCCTTGGCCGACCGAGCCGTAGTCGGCGCGGCTCGGATTCCGGATCGCGCTGAAGCATACCACGCGGTTGCGGCCCGTCTGCTTCGCGCACAGCAACGCCTGGTCGGCTTCGTCAACGAGCATTTGGGCCTTGTGGGAATGATCGGATCGCTGC
>JAFGIR010000262.1 GCA_016929515.1 Pirellulales bacterium
ATGAAGTCGCTGACGATGTAAAGCGTATCGTAACCGTTCACGGCTACGTGGTTAGTTTGGCAGGAGGGAGGGCGGGGCTTGGCCAGCGAGGTTGGCTGCGATGGATTGGTGGAGGAAGTGGAAGAATCCGCGGCCTTGCTTGGCGCAGGTGGCGATTGCCGTCCACATCCGCTCGTGATAACGCTGGCCGCTTTCGCTGCGCGTGCCTTGGGTAATTCGACGGTCGATCACGCAGTGCCGCACCTGTTGCTCCGTGTGATTATTGGTCGGCTCGACACCGGGCGCGAACATGAAACGAAAGTAATCTTCGGACATATCATAACAACTGCCGTCGGCCAGTGGGATGATCGCGAAGCGCGCGGAGATATTTCCGGCATCGCTCGCGTCGGGTGGTTTGCGAACGATGGTCAGAAACTTGTCGCGATGCATGACCAAACTGCGATGCCGACCTTCGTCCGACATTTTGTCGCGACGGTGCCAGGCGGAAAACATCCGCCGCGACCGATCGAGCAGTTCGCCCGACCAGATTCTCACCCGATTGTCCGGGTGCTTTTCGAGGAAGCGGATGTCGCGGATCAAGTGTGCCCAACAGTATTGGGCCTGGATGTCGAAGTTCCAGGCGAATGAACAGTTCGACGAGAAGTAATCGAAATGAACGATGCCGGCGTAGCCCGTCCCGATCAGTTCTTCGAGCACCTTTCGGCCACGAGAGGTTGCGATGTGGAATACGGTGAACAGCGAAGTCGTGACACACCAGATCCAATGCTTCTTGCCGTTGTTCTTCAGGCACGATTCGTCGCTGCCGAGCGTCTCCTGCCGGGGAATCGCCTCCTTGAGTTCTTCGTAGGCATCGGCAACCGAGTCGGAGATCACGCCGTTGCACAGTTTCGACAGGTAGCCGCGACAGACCGGAACCTGCAGCACGTCGCCCATCCAGACGGCAATCGTCGTATAGCTGCAATGAGCACGAGACTTCAACCAGCCGATCATGGCCAACAGACGCGGCCCAAAGATCGGTCGGCCTTGAAGCTCGGGCACCTGAGTGACCACCGTTCTACCGTCGGCCGTCAGGTACTTGCGAAGCCGATGCTCGCTGACGTGGATCGGCATGTCGAGCAATTCGATGTGTTGGATGACCTCGAACTGATCGGTCGGCGTGAGATTCCGCTCGCGAATTTCCGCGTCGGTCAGCTCATAAACGAACGCCTCGTCAACTCGCTCGGGCGGCAACGGCTGCCGCAGCTTACGTTGATGGCCCTGCTGGCCGCCCCGCTTGCGTTTCTTGCGAGGTGCCTTTCCGCTGCTGCCTTTTCTCGGCGGTTTGACAATATCGCTCGACGGCGACTTAGACGAGTTCGAAGAGTCCTTCGTCGCCTTGGCCAAGGCCAGCTTGAGCTCTTCGATCTCCCGCCGAAGCTCCTCAATCAGCTGACGTTGCTCTTCGATAATGCGGTCCTTCGCGTCCATGCCCTACATTGTCGCGAATCGGCGACATGGCGCAATACCACCTATGGGGCATGAGAAGGCCGTGAACGGTTACCCTGACGGAAAGCCACGGACAAGCCATGCAATCGCTGAGACGCCCACCAACGGCGACTCTCCTCGCTCAAACGGCGGTCTCGCAGTCGCTTCGCACGCTGATGCTCCAAGAACAGAACCGTTGTGATCGCGATCTGCGCCCAAGCTTCCACGGCTGGAAACTTCATGAACTTGTATTGAGCGAAACCCAACGTGCTTTTCAACTCCTTGAAAAACAATTCGATTTGCCAACGCAACGAATACATCTCGATCACTTCGCTTACACTCAGGTCCACGGCGTTGGTCATCAGGATCTTCACGTCGTTGGGAGTCGCTGTTTTCAAGTTCGATTTCATTGTCGAAAAAACGAGCTGCACGCGGCCGACGCTGCGCACCTCACATTTTTCCTGATAGGCGTAGTACACGCGCGGTTTCTGTTTCGGCCCAACACGCCACTTGGAGAGACGCCGGTACTTGGCATACTTCCCTGTCGACGCTCGAAGCCTGATCGTTTTCAGCGACAAACTCGTCCAATCCTTCAAACGAGAACGTACTTTCGGGCGCTGGCCCGTCGGTCCTTCGTAAACGCGCTCCGGGTTGGCCGGAGCAATCCAGATGTATTCTCGATCCTCGCAAGCTTGGTGCACAACACTCGCATCGTACGCCGTATCGCCCAGTACGACCACCTCGGCCTCTTCGGGCAACGGCAAACTGCGAATCAGATCGGCGGCTGCCTCGGCCGTGGTGCGATGCTGAAGTCCCTTCTCCTTGCAGTACTCTTTGGTGTAGTGCGGGATCTGCCACGGGATGCGATATCCCGACGGCGTGATCAACAAGCCGAAGGTGAAGCTGTGGCACCGCTTGGCACTGACTTTCTTCTTGTTGTAGCGGCGTCCCTTTCTAGGGCGTCGTTTGCGGTTGCCGGTGCTGTGAGTATTTTGCGTCTTGCGTCCGCTCTGGCTGGAGAGCGTCGCGTCGATAATGAAGAAGAACTTTCCCTTGCCGGTTTCCATCTGCAACAAAGCCATCCGCAACGGTACGTTGAAGTCGTCCTGTTGCCAGCGCGGCCGTGCCAGAAAGCGAGTGAGTTGTCCCCGGTGAAAGGTCTCGGAGGCAATCGATCCGGCCGCCTCGGAACAACTCATTCGCCCGCGGTGCAGAATGAAGGCCAAGGC
>JAFGIR010000263.1 GCA_016929515.1 Pirellulales bacterium
CCGTTGCGTTGGTGCTGACCGTGATCCCGCTCTATCTCTTGCTGCTACGACTTTTCGACGCTCGAATCGCTTTGGTCGGCTCTACCTTCTTCTGTGTTCTGCCCGAGGTGAGCCGGCTGGGCGCCGACGGGATCAGCGACGGCACGCATCTGCTGTTTTTTACCGCAGCGCTTTGGGCAATCGTTGAGTACTGGGCCGCCAGGACCGTGGGCATGGCACGCGGCCGCGCGTGGCTTGTTCTGGCCGGTTTGCTGACCGGCCTGGCCTTGCTGGCCCGCGCCGAGGCGATCATTCTGGCCGTCGCGTTGGTGATCAGCCTCGTCGGGTTCGTGGTTGCTCGCCGGTCGAAGCCCGTTTTGCGAACCGTGAACCAAGACGGAGCAGGGTATGCTTTGGGTTTGATGGTCGTGTTGGGCCCCTACTTGCTGCTTGCCGGCGTCGACACACCGCAAGTGGCCATGACGCGCGTCTTGGGCCGGCCGACCGTTGCGGCTCCCGATTCGCTCGCGCGGCAAGCCGACAAAATCGTCTGGCGGACACCCGAGGGCCGCCCGTTGCGGTTCACGGCCAAGGAGGGGACCATCCGGTCGCGCGGCTACGCGGCCGCGTTGTGCCAATATGGCGAAGAATTGGCACACGTCTTCGGCTTTGGGCTAGGCATTCTCGCGCTTTGGGCCGCGTGGCGGCATCGCCGCGAACTCGTCCGCCCGGCCGATCGCTTGCTCCAGACTTTCTTTGTCGCATTTTCCCTGGCCGTCATCCATTTCGTTGCCCAGGAAGGCTACCTCAGCGCTCGACATCTGCTGCCGCTGCTGGTCGCCGGCATCGGCATGGCGAGCGTCGGCGCCTGGGAGTTGGGGACCCTTCTGCACCGCAAGTCGGCGCCGGCCAGCTTGGCCATCGTCGTGCTGATTGTCTTGACGTGTTTTGCCTCGACGAGTCGTCCGTTGCACGCCAACCGGCTGGCCCATCGCCAGGCCGGGACGTGGCTTGCCCGGGAGTCGCGAGACGATGCGGTGGTGCTCGACACGCGAGGTTGGACGGCGCTTTATTCGGCGCGGCCGACCTACCAATACGACCAGGCCAAGACCGCGCTGGGCGACCGTCGGCTGCGTTACATCGTGGTCGAACCGCGAGAACTCCGGTTTTCAAGCGGTCGTGCCCGAACCTTGCGCTATTTGCTCGACACGGCCGGGGAGTGCGTGGCTCGGTTCGCCGGGTCGGGCGGAACGACCGACGACGAAACGGCCGTGGCCGTCTATCGGTGGCACGCCGAGCGGTTTCGCCCTCGGTCGCCGCGTCTCGCGCGGACCGTCTCGGTACGGAAAGCGAGGGTGCTCGAATGAAAGACTTGACGACTCGATTGATCGATTGCGCGGCCGATTCATTTCCGATGCACGGCCCGGTCTATGAGTTTGGCTTCTCGTCGGCCGAAGCGGCGAACGCACGATCCTCGGACAATGACGCCCAAGATGACGACGTCGTCGGGTCGGCGCGAATCGATCGGCTTGAGGATCTGGGCCAATTGCCTTTTCCAGACGCGAAGGCAAGGACCGTCATTTGCGAGAACGCCTTGCAGTACGTGTTCGAGCCGCCTCGCGCGATCGCCGAGATGACACGCATTCTGGCCCCCGGTGGGCTGCTTGTCGTGGTCACGTCGACCCATGAGCGGGCCACCGGCGCCAACCGCTATTGGACGCCGAGCCCCGGCGCGATGGGGCGGCTTCTTTCCGGTTTCAGTGGGACGCTCGTCGGCTGGATCGGCCCCGACGCGATGCCCCACACGGTCTTCGGCATCGCCTGCAAATCGCCGCTTCGGGCCGAGTTTGCCCAGGGCGTCCAGCCATTTCTCGATCGGCTCGACCGCCGGCTGGCCACGGCAGCCTCGCGCATCGGCGTGTTTCAGTCGCTCAAGCGGCGGCTGGTCGAGTGGACATGCACGTCCGGGCAACCGTACCCCCGGCAAGACGACTATCGAGCACAATATGCCTTGCATCTGCCCGTCGACGAGCAATCAAGATCGGCACTGATGGAAAGTTGTCTGTCGCCGACGAAAGCGGGCACGCGTTTGGACCTGAGCGAGTGAGTCAACACGATGGCGTGGAATCGCGGCGGCGCATTGTCCGGCAGGCGTGTCCTACTGATCGAATGGAAAGGCGCGTCCCTCGATTTTCTGAGCGCTTTGGCCGAACGAAGCGTCATGCCACGCGTGGCCGGCCTGTTGGAGTCGGCCGCTTCCACGTCGCTGCCGACAACACCGAATCTTGGCGAGACCTCGGCGAGGGCCACGTTCTGGACCGGCTGTCGGCCAACCGTGCATGGAGTGATCGACGACTTCTGGCTCGACGCTCGGCGATCGCGCCTTCGGACACACCGGATGGACCGTCTGGCCCGGCCAACGCTGTGCCAGAGCGTCGAAACGGCGTTCGGCCCGGCTGCCGTCGTCCGCCTCGAGGATTTCGACAGGGCCGGCTTTCCCTGGCACGATGCGCCGGCCGACCTCGCGACGCTTCGACGGCGAGCGGCCGAAACCCGAACCGCGCTGCGGCAACTCGCGGCTCGCGCCGCGCAAACCGACAGCGATCGCTGGCGTCTAATGACGATCCGCCTTCGAACGCTTCAGGGTTTGCAGCATCACTTGGGCAATGCTCTGCCGGCCGGTGATCGACCGGGCGCTAACTTGCAGTGGATCGACGTGGTCGCCGAGGTGCTGCGTGCCTGGGACCAGTGTTTGGCCGAGTTGAGCCGGTTGGCCCGGCACCGTGGAGCGGCCCTGGTCGTGGCCAGCTCGTGCGGCGTGGTTCCGTATCGTGGACGGATCACGCTCTGCGAGTTGCTCCAGCGCGCCGGCCTATTGCGGTTGCGCCGCGGCGTCGGCGCGTTGCCCTATCACGTGAGCCGGCTAAGGTGGAAGGCCCGACGGTCGCTGGGCCGCCGCGCGGGCAGTGCACGTCCATTGGCCGTCGTTTTGCCGATCGACTGGCGCCGCACGAGCGTCGTAACGCTCCACGGTCAGTCGGCGGCGATGGTCTACCTGAACACGCGCGAGCGATTCGGAACCCGCGTGTTGCGGACCGCTTCGGCCGAAGACCGCGCGGCCGAGGCAGCCTTGAACGCGCTGATCGAGGCACGCCATCCAACAACCAACGAGCGGCTGTTTGTCGACGCTTTTCGCACGGACGCTCGTTTCGGGCCGGCGGCGCTCCGACATGGTTGGCCCGAAGTAATCGGTATTCCGGCCGCCGGTTTTCAGACGCGCCACCGAACGGATCGCAAGGGGCGTCTGGTCCGGGACGGCTGGCGGCAAACCGGCACTTCCGGGGGGGCCGGACTGCTTTTGGTCGACTCGCCGGGAATCGCCGCCGGCCGGCACGAGGCAATTCCGTTGGAGGAAGTCGCCCACGTCGTGCTCGATTTGCTAAACTCACCCAAGGCCGAAGGTTCCGCATCGAAGAGTCTTCTGGAAGCTATCGGGGATACGGCCGACACGGCCGGCCCTTGACGGGAAAGCGACGATGAAATGTCCAAACTGTAATCTGCAACTGCGGCGCATCTTGTACGAGGGCATGCCCGTCTTTCGCTGCATGCGGTGTCACGGCTACCTATTGGGCGAAAGACGTTTGGAAGGGATCAAGAGCTCGCCGCTGACCAGTATCGAGCAGTTGAAGCAAGAGGTGATCAACGAAGCTCAAGCGGACACGGAGAAACCGATCCGCTGCCCTCGCTGCCTGCGAAAAATGGAGAAGCGGTTCATCGAGGAACCTGCCGCGTTGCACGTCGACGCGTGCCGGGAATGCGGCCACGTGTGGCTCGACGGCGGCGAGCTGGCCCGACTGCAACTGAGCCACGAGATGCAACCCCAGGCTCAAGAGGCACGGCGTTTCCGCGAGCGGATCCGGTCGATGACGGCCGAAGAAAAAGCGACGTTCGAGGCAAATATCAAGAAGCTGCCCAAAGAGGAACGCTCGGTGCCCATTCTCCTGGAAATGCTCTTTGGGCATCGGCGCGATCGACTTCGGTGAAGGCCGCCGGGCGTGTCGTGTTTCCGTACCCACCTCGTGCCGTCCGTCCAGTTCTTCCCAAAACCCCCCATTTGGTGGAGATCTGCCATTTTTCCGGAAGTCGCTCCAGGAAAATCCGCAAGATCGTTCCCTCCGCGGAAACAAATACTAGGAACGGGACAAAGCGTCTCACCAAGTCTCTCTCATGGCTCTCTCTAGGAAGTTGGTCAGCCCGGCCATCAGGGGACGCAAACGCGTCCCCCGGGCTGGCCCCGAAGACTATCTCTTGTAGCAATTACTCCCCCTCTTGCCGATTTGCCCGCGATGGAAACTCCCCGATCCGAAACCGTGGACGTCTATCTTCAACAGGTGGGCAAGCTGCCCATGCTTCGCCGCGACGAGGAAATCGCGGCGGCGCGCCGCGTCGCGGCGGCCCGAAACCAATTTCGCCGGCACTTGTTGGGAACCGATTTCGTGCTCCAGGCAATCGCGGGGCTCTTCCAGGACGCCCTGGACAAGCAGACGCGGCTCGACGGCGTGGTGGACGTGGCCTTGGGCAACGTGGCCGAGAAGCGCCGCATTCGCAAGCGCCTGCGGCCCAATCTCGACACGCTTGACCACTTGTTGCACCGCAACCAGCATGACTTTGACACGGTTCTCGACCAGCGCCTCCCAGCCCGACTGCGACGTCGGGCCTGGCGGCAGATCGTCGCCCGACGGTCGAAGGCGGTTCGTTTGATCGAGGAGACCGGGCCGCGCACTCCTCGGCTTCAAGAAATGTCGGACCGGCTCGAAACGATCAGCCGGCGCATGACCGCCTTGGAAGATGAGCTGCGGGCTTCGAACAGTCGCGACGACCAGACCGGGGCGCGACGAGCCGAACTGACTCGCCTGATGGAAACGACCCTGGAAAGCCCAGCCACGCTCCGCCATCGACTTGCACGAATCAAGCGCTGGCAGCGGCGTTACGCGGCCGCGCGCCAGATTCTGGCAACGGGCAACCTGCGGCTGGTTGTTTCCATCGCTAAGCGCTATCGCAACCGCGGGCTGAGTTTTTCCGACTTGATTCAGGAAGGAAACTCCGGCCTGATGTGGGCGGCCGACAAGTACGACCATACTCGCGGATACAAATTCGCCACCTACGCGACCTGGTGGATTCGCCAGTCCATTACTCGCGCGATTGCCGACCAAAGCCACACGATCCGTTTGCCCGCCCATATGATTGATCGTGTTCATCGGATTCGCCAGGCGACCGAGAAGCTCA
>JAFGIR010000264.1 GCA_016929515.1 Pirellulales bacterium
CTCTACCTCAGCGAATCCGTGTGCTGGGAATCGTTCTGGAGTTCTCCCCCAAACTAATCCCTACCCACAGATTTGACGCTCACACACTTGCCGATATGGGCCATCAGCACGGTTGGCCCAACACCCTTCCTGATATCGCCCCCCCAATAAGAGGGTCCTAGGCGTGTCAAGCGTGCGCGGCCACCCGCGAATCACACGTCGTCGGGCACGGCGAACGGCGGACGGGCGGGCCGAGTCAACATCGCGTTGGCGGCCTCGTTGTCGACGAATCGCTCGGCCTTCGGGTCGAACTCCAAGACGGGTCCAACCTGATAGGTCTTGTCGTCCAGTTCAAAGCCGGCGCCGGCCAGGTTGTGGCGAATCGTGTCGAAGCTCTCATGCACCTGAGGATTCGTGCCCATGTGCTCGGGCTTCTGGCCATAAGCGACCTGTTTGCCCAGCCGATAGGAGATATTGCCCAAGTGGCACACGGCACTGGAGAGATGGCCTTCGAGGATGTCGACGTTACACTTGGAGAAGTCGCCGTCACGAAGCGTGTTGATGAAGCTGCCAAACATCCCGCCCGGCATTACGCGCGGCCCTTCGAAATTGACCTTAACCGGCCGGCCGCCTCCCCTGGGATAGAACCGATCGGCCTTGGTGTCGATGCGGCCTTCGGTGGTGTAGAAGTCGTTGCCGACCTTGGCGGGGAACACCTTTTTGGAGTCGGTGCCCTTCCGCTGCACGAGTCCGCGGGTCTCGAAGACCATGAGGACGTCGCCAAACTCGAACACGGAGAGCAGCATGTTGGGCGTTTCGCCCTGGTCACGATAGTCGGGTCCGTCGACCCAGCGCCCGCCCAAGCTCCAAATGCGTTGGGGGAGCGTGGCGTCTTTGATGCCCCAGCGAGCCGCGTCGATTTCGTGGATGCCCTGGTTGCCCATGTCGCCGTTGCCCGTGTCCCAGAACCAGTGCCAATTGTAATGCACGAGGTTTTCGTGATAGGGTTGCTTGGCGGCGGGTCCGAGCCACAGGTCGAAATCCAATTCCTTGGGCGGCGCGGCGGTCGGCTTGAATCCGATGCTCCACCGTGGCTTGCAGCAGTAGCCCCGGGCGACCAACAGCTTGCCGTACTTGCCGGCATGGAGGGCCGCCATCTGATCGGCGCGCACCTGCGAGCTGCGTTGCTGCGAACCGTGCTGCACGAGCCGATTGTACTTTCGGGCCGCCTCGACCGCTTTGCGCCCTTCGAACACGTTGTGGCTGCAAGGTTTCTCGACATAGACGTGCTTGCCGGCCTGACAAGCCCAAATCGTCATCAGCGAGTGCCAATGGTTGGGCGTGGCAATCGTGATCGCGTCGATCGTGGGGTCGTCCAACACGCGGCGGACGTCCTGGTAACACTTGGGCGTGTAGCCGAACCAATCCTGGACTCGCTTTGATCGATCGTCGAACAGCCGGCTGTCGGGATCGGCCAACGCGGCCACTTCGACGTTTTTGAGCGAGGCGAAACCGCCCGGTTTCTTGTTGATGCCGATGTGGGCCAGGCCGCGGCCGTTGATGCCCGCCACCGCGACGCGGATCCGGTCGTTGGCGCCGACGACTCGGCCCGAGGCTTTCGTTCCACCGATGAAGAAGGAAGCTCCGATGCCGGCTGCCGCCGCGGTCTTGAGAAAATCACGTCGCGATTGTCTGGACATGGAGAAGGCTCCTTTCAGATGCACGGGGGAGGACCAATCGCCCAAGGACGATCGGCACGAAGGCGGGACGTTGTATCAACATGGGCAGGCGAGAGCAACCAACGCGACGCCGGCAAACCTCAAGACCACCTAGTGTCCATTAAAGCACACTGCACAACTAATGTCTACCCCCCGATCACCTTGACCAGCACCCGCTTGGGGCGCCGGCCGTCGAATTCGCCGTAGAAGATCTGCTCCCAAGGGCCGAAATCGAGCTTGCCGTCGGTGACGGCGACCACGACTTCCCGGCCCATGATCTGGCGTTTGTGGTGGGCGTCGCCGTTGTCTTCGCCCGTGCGATTGTGGTGATAGGTCTTCGGCGAGGGATCGAACGGGGCCAGCCGTTCGAGCCACCGTTTGTAGTCTTCGTGCAAGCCCGGCTCATCGTCGTTGATAAACACGCTGGCCGTGATGTGCATCGCGTTGACCAGGACCAGACCCTCGCGGACGCCACTTTCGCGGACGACCGCTTCGACTTCCGCCGTGATGTTGCGGAAGTCCATCCGCTCGGGGATCTGGAACGTCAAGTATTTCGTATGCGATTTCATGCGATCGACTCCCCCATTGCCCCAAGGTACGCGTCCAATTCGTTCCTCCCTCAAAACACGCGCCCGGGCCGACCAACCGTACGGCGGGCCCGGTCAGTCGGGCTGGCCATCGATCCGCAATTGAGCGAACGCTTCGGCGACTTGGGCGAAACCCGCGGTGAGTATCAAAACGTCGGCGCCGACGTTCAGAAATCGATAGCCCATGTCGACCAGATCCTGCAAATCCGCGTGGCTGGCCACCGTGCCGGCGAACTTCCCGTGCTTTAGGGCCGTCTCGACGACCTTTTCGCGGGCTTCATTGACCTCGGGATGATCGAACTGACAGGGAACGCCAATGGCATGCGAAAAATCGCCCGGCCCGAAGAACAACATGTCGATCCCTTCGATCGATGCGATTTCGTCCAACTCGGCAAGCGGTTCCGGGTCTTCGATCTGAACGATGACGAATCGTTCGCGGTTGGCCTGGCGCAGGTAGTCTTCGCCGGGAATTTGACAATAGGCGCCATCGGCGTTGCCGCCGTCGAGAGGGCGTCGCCCGACCGGGCCGAAGCGGGTCCAATAGACAATCTGCCGCGCCTCCTCGGCACTCATGAGATGCGGCACCATGATGCCCGTGGCGTCCAATTCCAAGGGGCGTATCAGATCGCTGTAGCTACCCCGGGGAACGCGAACGAGCGTATCCACGTCGTAGATTTTGGCGGCGCGAATCTGGTTTTCAATATCTTGAAGCGTGTTGCCGACGTGTTCCTCGCAAGTCCAGACGCAGTCGACGCCCGACATGGCCGCGATTTCAGCGATCCGGGGATCGGCCGTGTTGAGCTTGGTGCAACTGGCCACTTCGCCATATCGAAGCTTCGCCAAGACTCGACTAGGTCGCATTTTCATGATCATCGTTTTCTTCTCAACAGGGAATCGTCAGCAGGGTTATCTTCGCGCCTCGCAATCGCTTCTTTCCCGGCGACGCGACATGACGTCGAAACGCAGCACCCATTCTAGCCGTTGCCCACGGAAGTGCAACGTGCCGCATCGTCGTCGGCCAGAACGAGCCTCGCGCCGCGGCTAGTCTTCTTGCGATGCCGGGGGTGGAACGGGCGGCCCTTTCTTGCCGACGGGCAAGAGGCTTGTCAGCAGCCCGGCCACGATGCCCGTGACCAGCGAGCCCGGCATGATCCATACGAACCCCAATCGGACCGGAAGGTAGTCGGGGCAAAAGGCGATGCCGACGGCAACCGCCACGCCGGCCACGGTGGCACACACGGCACCGAACGGCGTCGCCCAACGCACGAACAACGCCAGGAAAAACAGGACGAACAGCGGCGCCACCAACAAGTTGACCACTTTGAACGCCAGTTCCAGAAGATTGCCCTCGACACAGCCGATCAAGAAGGTGAGACCATAGACCACCACGCCGATGATGCAAGACAGGGCTTTGGCCGTTCGAAGACGACTCTTTTCCGAACTCGCGCGCGCGCTGAATCGTTCGACACCATCGACCGTGACCACCGAGCAAGCGGAACTCACGCCCGAAGAGAGGCTCGACATGGTCGCCGCCAGGAGCCCCGCGACCACCAGTCCCCGCACTCCGCCCGGCAAACCGATCAGAATGAACCACGGAAACAACTGGTCGGCTTCGGTCGTCACCGATTTTCCGGCGCCGAGCATCTCGGGCTTGGCCTGGAAGTAGGCCAGCAGGGCAAACCCGACGAACGCCAACACCAAGGTAACCAGCGCGTTGGCCCCGACCGACATAGCGTACATCCGACGAGCGGACTTCACATCGCGCGTGGCCAGATAGCGCTGGATGGCCATCTGGTCCGAGCCGGCCGTGCAGACGTTCCAAACCAGCATGGCCAGGGCGGCCGACAGGAACGACATCCGTGCGTTGGGATCGAACCAGGTCGGCTCATCCCAGTTGGCCGCCCAATGGCTGGGCCACCAGGCGGTGGCGTCTCCCAACTCGGCACTGATGAGGAACACCGTCACCAGGGCGCCGCCGAGCAGGATGAAGGTCTGCACGACGTCGGTCAACACGACGGCGCGCAGCCCGCCCATCGATGTATAGGCCACCGTGAGCAGGCAGAGGACGGCACTCAGATACGGTCCCGTTTCCGGCGGCCACCCCAGTAGCGGAATGAAGACCTCGTTGGTCGTGGCGTAAATGATGGTCGCCATCCAGAGCAAACGAATCACGAGGAACAAGCCGGCCCCGAGCAACCGCCCGACAAGCCCCAATCGGCCTTCCAGGATTTCGTAGGCACTGGTGATTTCCAGTCTCATAATGGCCGGGATCAACCACCAGCCCACGATGAGCACCACGAACGGGAACACGGCGATGTAGGCGATGTACATTGGCCCATGCTTGACCATTTCGCCAGGCACGGCAAGATACGTCAATACGCTCATCAACGAGGCGAACAACGAAAGCCCCACGGTCCAGGGTTTCATCGTGCGGCCGCCCAACAGATAGTCTCTGGTCGTCGCCGTTCGCCGGGAGTAATACCAACCGATGGCAACGAGCGAGAGCATGTAGATTCCGATCACGCCCCAGTCGAGCGTGCTCAGTTGACGAGGCATGTCGCCGAGCGCCGGCTCGGCGCCGGGAGAC
>JAFGIR010000265.1 GCA_016929515.1 Pirellulales bacterium
ATTGGCTATCCTCCAGAGAATCTCGCCCCCTGGGCCAACGATAGCAGATGCGCGCCGATGATTCATGCACGCTTGCCGGAAGGACACCGAAAGACCGCTCCCTCACGGTCGCGGCTCGGTTTCTCTCGGAAGCGACAAAGCGAGGTGGCCAAAACTTCGCCTTGAGAATTCCGGCCGATTGCGGTATATAGATAAGTGCTATTCACAAGGGGGTTGTCATGCGTGATCGCGTTGAAGCGCGGCCGGCTCGCCGAGCGGCAGGAGCCCTGGGCGACCGCTGGGCCATGGCCCGGCTTTCGCTTTCGGACTTCCGGGGCACCGCTTCGCTATGCCCCGGCCACGCCGACGTGGCGGCCGATGGAGTGGAAGCCGCGGCAAAGCATGTCCACGACGACCGTGGTCATGGCACGCGACACACGCTGAGTTCACGCAGGGCAACAGACGCTCGGAACCCTGAAATGGACCGACCGAACGGGGGATCTTTGGCGACGTTTTTATCCCTAGGCCTGGGGATTTGTTCGCCAACCACTAAAATCGGCCTCGCCATTTCCGACAACGACGCACGACGTAAACGATTGCCACAAAAAGGCTTCTGCCAGGTGCAATCGACGTAACCTATGCACCAAAAACCCACGGGCCGCGCGAAACCAAGGGAGGTGCAAAACTCGCCGAGCCGGCGTGCCCGGCGTCCGGGTGCGACGGGCCCTGACCGTGTCCATCGTCGGCGCTTGCGCAAACACCGCCCGGCCCGGTGGCGCCCTGGTGCCGATAGAGCGGAAACCGAGGCAAGGTTAGGGTGCCATGCCCACGCTCGCGTGGGCATGTTGACCGAGATTTCGAGCATGTCCACGACGACCATGGGCATGGCACCCAGCACCAAAAGAGACGGCCGCATGGGGGAGAAAAGGCCGCAGTTGCCTCCCTCAACCTGGGGATTTTATTCCCGACCAAGAAATTGGCCACTCGATTTTACGACGACACACCGTGACGCAAGAAACTACAAAACAACAGCTTACAGAAAGCCCAATCGACGCAAATTTAGGGCAAAGTCGAGGGGATGGGGACAAAACTCCCGAGACCGCAAAACCCCTTTGGTGAAGGAGATCGCGGCGCCGGGCCAGACCGCGTTGCGGCTTCTTCCGCAGCGACCAGCGATCTGCGTGCTTGGCTTGAGCTTATGCCGGGCCGCGGCCGTCAGGAGGGCTCGGTTTGGGCTTCCCGACGCCCTTGTTCGACGTCGATCCGCCCGACGATCAGCCAACCCAGGACGAAAAACATGACGAGGCTCAACACGGCCCATCGGGTACTCTCGGAGGCAGCCCAGCCGACGTTGTTGCCCGCCGCGATGATGGCTCCGAACAAGAACGTGCCGAGGAAGCTGGTTGCCTTGCCCGAAAGGTTGAAGAAACCAAAGAACTCGGCCGTTCGCGACGGGGGCGTCATGACGCCCATGATCGCGCGGCTGACCGATTGGGTCCCGCCCATGACCAGGGCCAGAACGACGCCGAGAATCCAGAATTGGGTCTTGGTCGTCACGAAGAAGGCTACGGTGACCAGCGCGACCCAAACGCCCAGGCAAGTCAGCAACATGCGTTTCTGTCCGAGAAAATCGGCCAGGTGACCGACGACCATGGCGCCAGGCAGCGCGACGAATTGGATCATCAAGACGAGCCCGATGAGTTCTTCCGGCTCGAACGAAAGCACCTCTTTCGCGAAAGGCGAGGCCTGGCTGATGACGGTTTGAATGCCGTCGTTGTAGAGCAGGAACCCGAGCAGGAACCAGCCCAGCGTGCGGTAGTGCCGGACCGATCGAAGCGTGCGGCCGACCTCGGCCAGGGCCCCGGCGACGATTCGAACGGTTGCCGGGCGGTGCTTGGGCCGCACGCCACGGTCGCGCAAGATCCAAAGGGTGGGCATCGTGAACAGGCCCCACCAAAGTCCCATGACGAAGATGCCGGCTCGCAGTTGGTCCGCTTGTTCGGGCAGGCCGATCGCCGTTCCGTACCGCATCAGCAGCACGGCCAACACGAGTGCCAGCGCCCCGCCCAGATAGCCGAGGGCATAGCCCCAGGCCGAAACGCGATTCATCGACTGCTCGTCGGCGATCTCGGGCAGAAAGCCGTTGTAGAAGCCCAAGGAGAGTTCGAAACAAAGACTCATCGCGACAAACAACGCGAAGATCGCCCAGGTGAAATTGGGCGGCACGAGTGCCAAGGCGACGGCGGCCGCCGAGCCGCCCAGCGCCGTCGCGGCCAGCCACGCGCGTTTGCTTCGCCGGGCGTCGGCCATGGCGCCGACGATCGGCGAGAGGACGGCCGCGACTAGCATCGACAGCGAGATTCCCCACGCCCAAACCACGGGTCCCCAACGGTCGGGCGAGATCAGTTGAATGTAGAAGAAGAGAATGGTGATCGACAGCGTCGAATAAGCGCTGTTGGCCCAATCGTAGAGTGCCCAGGCGAAGACTTCGACCCGGCGTCCGCCCGTGGAGTCGATCTGCGGGGTTGCCATGGGGCTGCTCGTTTGGAGAAGGCGCGGACAAACGAGCCATTATTGCCGAGCAGCCCGTCGGCAACAAGACGAATTAGGTGCGTTACTGGTGAATAGTGCCCCGCTTTCCAGCGAAGCTCAACCCCCGGTAAGGTCTTCCATTTTGAAGATCTCTTCGCCGTCGATCGTGGCGATTGCCTTGAAGACCGTTATATCGACCACCTCGCTAACGAAATGGACCGAACCGTCGCAAAACGCCACGTGGGCGCCTCCGGAATGAAAACTGTTGACGCGCCAGGGATGCGGAATCGTTCTGAGGCCATAGCTGGCGGCGTTGTAGTTCCTCCAGGAGTTCGGTTGCCAATCGAAATACGCGTAGGC
>JAFGIR010000266.1 GCA_016929515.1 Pirellulales bacterium
GTGGAAGAACGTCCGCCGCCCGTCGCTTCGCACGCACATGACGTCGGTATACGAAGTGGCCGCATCGGGTGTCGTGCGTAGTTGCGTGGTGTCGATGCCATGTTTGGCGCAGTCCTGGCGGATCCATCGACCGTTGGGGTCGTCGCCAAGCAGCCCGGCAGCCTCCAGCGGAAACGTCGCTTCCAACGCGGCGAGGTCCATCAGCACGTTGTACGGCCCGCCGCCCCCGCTCATCGACTCGGAGACGATGCTGGCGAGCGTGTCTTGCCGTGGCCACGCTTCGATCAGTTTGACGAAGTCGGTGATGAAATTTCCGGCCGCCAACAGACCGTGTCGTGCTGATTGGTTCATAGGCATTCAAATAGCCTTCAAGCCACGCCCATCAGGTGCCGGAGCACGTAGAGTTCGAGCGATTCGTAGTCGCGCGCGGCGATCAATTCTCGTTCGCGGGCGCGATCGTAGGTGCGGACTTTTTCAACCAAATGGAGGAAGATCAGGCGGCTATTGGTCAGATGGTCGGTGACGGGACAACCGCGTTGGGTCCGCATCGTCTTCACGTCGAGCCCGACGAACTCGCCCGCGCGGCCGTAGCCGTTTTCTTCGAGAATCCGGACCTGGTTGAACGCGGACCGCAGATTGGCCGAGCCGAAATTCTTGTCCTGGTCGTACTTCAGTCCGTTCTGATCGTTCAGGTGAACGCTGCCGAGTTTTCCGTGGGCCAGGGCGAACCCCATCTCGTCGCTCGCGTCGAGCCCCGCAAGCTGGGCGTGGGCCGTTTCGATCAGGCCCTTGACACGCGCGTGATCCGACGACGCGTAGGAAAGGGCGATGGCGTGGCCGATCGTGGGGACGTAGGCCTGGTCGGTGGGTTCATTCGGCTTCGGCTCGATCCAAATTTGAATTTCCTTGTCGTAGTCGAGCATGCGGTTGATCGCCTCCAGAAGGCGGTCGTAGGCCACCTTGGCGTTCTTCGATTCGCGAATGTAGCTGCCCTCGCGAGCCAGCCAGAGGACAATGGCTTTGCAGTTGATCGCTCGGGCGATGTCGATGCACTTCATGGTCCGCTGCCACGCATAGTCGCGGTCTTCCTGGCTGTTGGCCGTGTAGCCGCCGTCGATCGTCTGGGGCGCGAACCACATGCGGGGGGCGACGAACTCGGGGACGAGTCCCTCATTGGCAAGCGTCGCGGCGACTTCGGCCGTCTTGGCGTCGATTTGTGCGGGAGTCAGATCGTCGAGTCCCGGCACAACGTCGTCGTCGTGGAATTGGACGCCGTCGAAGCCCAGTTTCTTGTAGAGGGCGAACTTGGCCTCGTGAGGGTAGGGCTCGCGAACGTCCGGCCCGAACGGATCGGCGCCGTCGCTAATGTTCCAAGGACCGAATGAAAAGCGATATCCAAGATTGTCCATGCGTCACCTTCTCCTGAAATCCTCGTTTGGGTTGTTGCGTCCGAGAACAGCGGCGGACGAGCGCGGCTCGACTTGCCCGCATTTTATACGATCGGGGCCGCGAGTAAAAAGGGGGCAAGCGAGAGTGTTCGGGGTTCGATCACGAATAGGGAAAATTGCGACAAATGTCCATGAATGCGCGGGACGCACATCGTGGATGAGGGCTGTTGTCGAAGTTGGACTTTTGTCCAGGGGGATCGACGTGAACTCGGTGGAGACGAACCGGAGCCTACGGCACGTTATTTTCACGCGGATCGACGATTACGAGCAGTTTCAGAGCGTTCGACAGATTCTTCGCTCAGCCTCCCTTGATCGGTCCGTGCGGTGTTGATAGATCGTCTCGATCGCGTTCAGGTTCGAATCCATCAACTTCATTCTGTCGCAAAGCGGCGTGATACGAGGCCAAGGCGGTCGTGTCGGTTGTTCATGGACCGCGCGGAAGCCAATCCGCATTAAACCACGAAAACAAAAACGAGGAGGTTGGCCAGGAGTTTTTCTGTCGGGGCGCAAGAATGTCCGGGCGAGATGGACGAATCCGGGGTTGGCCGCGTCTTGGGGGAGCACCGTTGTTCGTCAAGTGACGCCCGACTCATGCCCGGCTTCAATATCCCTCGGGATGCGTCTTGAACCAGTTCCACGCGGTCTCGATGATGGCGTCGATGTCGACGTAGCGAGGCTTCCAGCCCAACTCGCTTTGGATCTTTCGCGAGTCGGCGAACAAGACGGCCGGATCGCCGGGGCGGCGGGGACCCTGCTCGACCGGAATATCCATTTCGGTAACTCGCCGGGCCGCGTCGAACACCTCGCGAACCGAATAGCCCCGGCCGATGCCCAGATTGTAGGTCATCAGTTCGCCCGGCCGGAGCGCCTCCATGGCCAGAATATGCGCGCCGCAGAGATCGTCGACGTGGATGTAGTCGCGAATGCACGTGCCGTCGGGCGTGGGATAATCGTCGCCGAAGATCGTGAGCCTCGCGCGGCGTCCCAGGGCGGCCTGCAAGATGGCCGGAATGAGGTGGGGCTCCGGCTCGTGGTCCTCGCCCAACGAGCCGTCCGCGGCGCAGCCGGCCACGTTGAAATAGCGCAGAGCCACGGCGGCGAACTCCGAGTCGGCAGCCGCCTCGTCGCGGAGAACCTGCTCGATCATCCATTTCGACCGGCCGTACGGATTGATCGGCTGTTGGCGGCACGTCTCGGTGATGGGCGTTTCTTCCGGCTCGCCGTAGACGGCGGCGGTCGAACTGAGCACGAACCGCCGTACATCCGCGTCCCGCATCGCCCGGAGCATGCTGACCGAACCGGCCGTGTTGTTGGCGTAGTAGTCCAGCGGGCGTTCGACCGATTCGCCGACGTAAGTCAACGCCGCGAAATGCATTACGCAGTCGATGTCGTGTTGCCGCAAAATGCCGGCCAAGGAGTCGGTTTCGGCCAGGTCGACTTCGTGGAAAGGGACGGTTTCCGGCACGGCTTCGCGATGGCCGCGAAACAGGTTGTCGA
>JAFGIR010000267.1 GCA_016929515.1 Pirellulales bacterium
ATTTTGCCGTCGCGGACCAGTGGCGTGCAAGAGTAGCCGAAGTCAATCCCACGACCACCAAACTTCTCGACCACGTTGACCGACCAGATCGGCCGCCCGTCGTCCGCCGCCAGGCAACCAACCACGCCCCGCGGCCCGGCGAAATAGACGCGGCCCGCGTTCCAGGTCGGCGTCGCCCGGGGACCGGGATACATGCCGCCGTGGTCGTACGGCCACGCGTAGTGATGCTCCCAGATCGTTTCGCCCGTTTCGGCGTCCATGCACAGGACAAATTGGCGATAGAGCGTTTGCGACTGGGTATAGACCCGGGAGCCGACGGCGATCAACCCGCTGTAACCACTGCCGATTTCGCGGATCCACAAGACGGGCGGGCCCTCGGGCGGCCAAGCGTCGGCCAAATCGGCCTCGGCCGATACGCCGTTGTACCGCGGCCCTCGCAAGTGAGGCCAGTCGGTCTTCTCCAGTTCTTTCGCGACGGGCGGAAACCGGCGGCCCGGCCCCGACGGAACAACCCGATGGCGAGGAAGAAACCCGGACCAGAAATCGCCGAATGTCAAGACAAGCAGCAACGCCACGCCGCCCCAGATGACCAGACGCCAGCCAACGACTTGGGCAAACCTCGCGGCGACGTTTCTGAGTCGGCTCATTCGACGGAGGACGGCTGTTTCAGCGGGCCGGCTCGGACGGTTCGCTTTCCGGCTGACCCAGTTTTTGCGTAAGCACTTCCAACTGACTCTTCAAATCGGTCAGAAGCAACTGGGGCGAGGCGCCGTCGGCCAGGTGAGCGTAGAACGCACCGCCGGCCAAGTGCGCGTGGCTGGCCGACATGGTCGCATCGCGTCGTAGTTGAAGAAGCCGGTTGCCGAACTGGTCGAGCCGCGCCGCAGTTTGCCGGTTGTCGCCCGAGAGCCGGTCGAGCTGCAAAACCAGCGCCACGACCAAAACCAAAAGACCGGCCACGGTGATGGGCAAGCCGACCGTCCAGAGATCGTCGCGCCGCACGACCACCGACCAACCCAACAACACGCCGCCACAGGCCGAGGCCATCAGGCCCAAGGTGAGCATGGTCCAGGCAATCATGCCGACCACCGAGGCACCAAGATGAGCGTTGCCCGAGGCGGTCTTCGCCGAACGCCCATCGTAGTGGTACCCGGCCACCGTACCGTGGGCAGCGTCGAAACGTCGCTCGACGAGCTTGGCATCCGAACCCGGCTGTGTGCCCGATCGACGAGAACCACCCAGCAACCGCCCGATATGCTTGAGATCTTCGTCCAATGCCCAGCCGTCGTAACCGCTTGGTCGCCGTCGGCTGCTGTCCGTCGCTGGTTTGACATCCTCCAGACCATGTTCGTTTTGGGCGTCTCCATCGGGCGCGGAGTCTGACTGCAGCCGGGCGGCCAAATCTTGGCCAATCGGCTTTCCACAGCGTAGGCAGCAAAGCCTGCCCGAATCGGGAGAGGCCACTCGGGGCACATCTTGTCCACAGTTGTGACACCACATTGTGTTAGCTACATCGGGCGGTGTGGGCCATAAACTGTAGCGATTATGCCGGTTTTGACGACGCGACGGACTCTGTAATCCAAGGCAAGACTGACGAAATCCCTGCATTGACCGACTTTCCTACACTCGCTAACCTGCCATCAGGGGTCCGCGACGCCACTGATTTCGCAAGACAAAGAGCAGCCCGATCAACAGCGGAACGGCGAACTGAACGACGTAGATCCATTCGAGCCGAAGAGTATCCGGCGAAATGCCCAGGCCCACCGTATATTGCCCATGTCCCCCGGGCGTCTCGGGCAAGAGAAGCGAGCTGTTGAACCCAAACGAAAAGACGGCCACCAGTCCACAGGCCAACAAGGCCCAACGGAGCTTCCGGCCGCTACGCCGTGCCAGATAGCAGAACAAAACGGCAACCACCGCCGAGGGGAGAAACTTGCCTGCGTAGTGTAGTCCCCAGACGGCTGACAGAAGAACGGGCGGCCACTGGTCGGCCGTCTTGCCTTCCACGTTGTAGGCATCGCCCAACACCGAGGGCAACAGATAGAAGAAAGCCAAGATAGTCAAAAACGACACGGTCCAGGTCAGCACCACCGTCGGGATCGGTGCGACGAGAAATGTCAGCCACGGGTGGCGTCCGACGAATCGCGCGCGGCGATAGTTGGCCACGGCCGCTTCGGCCACCTCTTCCGGACGTCCCAACCGTGTTTCACAAGCCTCAAGACAGTCATTTTCCGTGTCCATTTCGTTCTCCTCCATGAAATCAGATCGATGATCGGCCAGCTCTTCCATGAGCCGGTCGATGTGACGCGCGGGAAGGCCCTGCCGGGCCAACTCTACCCGAAGGCTATTGAGCCAAGGCCGGTTTTCCATGGGAACCTCCCTGCAGAACCTGGTTAACGGTCTCGACGATCCGGCGCCAGTTGGCCACCGACTCGTCAAACCGCTTGTGTCCCTTCTTCGTGACCCGATAGACAACCCGGTTGCGACCGCCCACGTTTTCGTGCCGGCTGCCGAGCAGACCCTGTGTTTCGAGCCGGTGCAAGATCGGATAGATGCACCCTTCGCCGAATTCGAGTTCGGCGCCCGTCGCCTCGCGAATCGCCTGCACCAGTTCGTATCCGTACCGCGGCCGGCGCGAGAGCAGCTCGAGGATGAGCAACTCGGGCACGCCGTTAAGATAGTCGGGGTTGGTCCGTTTGACCGTCATCGGAATGCCACTGCCTAATGGTTTGAGGTATTGATGCAAAAAAAGAGAACTCGGGCAGGCAAAACAGAACGCATCGACGGCCCGAAAGTGCCTGCTCGTCGCACCGTTCTCATTCCACCGGACTACCCGGCTCACGTTCGTCGGGCGGGAGACTACCTCGAACCTCATGGTATCACAAGGCCAGTTTTTCGAGAAACGATTCGACGCACCGATTCACCTCGGCCGGGTGCGTCAGATTGATAAGGTGCCCCCCGTCGGGAATGACCCGATCGACCTCAACCCGACCAACGGGAATGACGCGATCGCGACGGCCGTGAATCTGAAGGATCGGCACTTCGGGCGGACGACTCGGATGCCAATCGAGAAGCGCCGCAAGGGCCCAGCTCATGAATCGCGAGTCGGACCGGCGGAACATGTCGACCGCCAGCTTGCGAATCTCCACCGGCCAACCGCTCGCCAGGCGCACGGCCGGCCGCGCGAGCCACTTGGCCAAGCCGAACGACGCCGGCGGCAGCCGACGGACCAGCGGCAACCACCGCCGATGGTGGGCCAGCGCCTCGCGCGTGTAGCACGTCGAGATCAGCACCAGCGCCTTGGGATTCAGATGACGCGACATCTCATAGGCCACCATCCCACCAAGCGAGACGCCTCCCAGGATCAACGGGACGTCGGGCCGCGGCGCCACCGTCCGCGCAAGCCGGGCCGAATATTCCGGCAGGCTCTCTCGCCGCTCCGGCTCGATCCACGGCGGCACGACCAGCCCTTCAAACACCGACGCCTGCGGAGCAAGCATCCGAGCATCGCCCCCAAGACCGGGCAGGAAGATGAGTTGAAAGGATGCAACCATTATTGAGGCCTGCATGGCCAATGATCGATTCCCGCGACGCTTGACAAGCCAACCAGGCTGCGTCATGCCTCCCGATGGTCGGTTGGGACTGCAATTCACGTCGGACTACACACATCGAATTCGGTGCGTGCAAGTGCGCCACGCGAGCCACGTCCTCCCCCAACGGCCCGCTGCCGGCCGCCTACTGCCCGCTGCCCTCCGGCTCATACCAATCGCCGCGGAGCCAGTCGGTCAGGACTTCGATTTCCCGATTCGTCATGAGATTCTTCGTCTCGTCGTCCGACTCGGCGTAGGCCTGCATCCGGTCGTTGTTTTTTCCATAGAACCGTGGATCGGCCGGATTGGCGATGATGCCGACGGTCCACTCGCGCGAGGCGTAGCCGGTCAACTCAGGCGCGGTGCCCAAGCGGCCGCTCTTGCCAAACTGATGGCAGTCGGTGCAGTAGTCGACAATCAGCTCACGGCCCTCGGCGATCTGCTCGGCGTCCTTCTGGTCGATGACTTTCTGGGCCGGGAGCTTTGCCTCGGCCGAAAGGGCCATGACCAGCAGATTGCGATCTTCGAGGTCCTCCGGCTCCATGTCGGAGAACATCTCGCGGACGAAGTCGACCATCTTGCCCCGCTTGAAAGCCGTGTTGCCGAAATACTCGTCCCCGGCAATCTGCTTCGGATCGAGCAGCCCGGCAATCTTCTCGCGCGAACCAAAGGCGAACAGGTTGGGGGCCGACGACTCTTCGGCCTTGATGTCGTCCGCCGCGCCGCCGACCCAGTCGTGGCAAGTGGCACAGTGCCGCTTGAACAGGGCGGGCCCCTGCGTCTTGGGATCATTGCGCAACAAAGCGAGCGGTCCCTCCGGCGGGATACCGCCGTGATGCCGAATCAGCACCGGAATGCGCGCGGCCGCCAATTGGCTCTGGCGAATGGCCGCTTGATGGAGCGGGTCGGAGTCGTCACGAGCATAGATCTTATAGGACAGGTAAACATCGCCCACCAGCAACACGACGACCAAAACGATGTTCAAGACATGGCCGATTTTGAATCGACCCGTAAAAGGCATCAACAGGAAAAGGCACAACATGATGCTCGGCGCGATGAAGATGTGCACGACCGTACCGCCGCCACCGAACACTTTGAATTCCGACATGCCGTACAGGCCCATGAAAGCCCATTCGGGCCGGGCAGCCTCGTAGAACTCGGCCGGATTGGCCGGCGAGCCCAGCGCCACGCCCCGGCCGTCGCCGGTTGTGCCGTGTGCCAGCGCCAGGGCAAAAACGACTGTCAGAAAAACAAGACAACCAACCAAATTGGCCGCCACCTGGCGCGGCCAGTAAGGCGAACCGGCCGGAGCCTCGGCGGCTTCAACCGTCGTGGCCCGACGCGCGAACCACCAGCGGAGCACCAACAGGACCAAGAACGCGGCAGGCAGGAGCAGCGCGTGCAGCGTAGTGAACTGCGAGAGCGTGAGGCTGCCGAATTCGGGGCCCGCCGCGGCCAGTTTGAACAGCGCGCCACCCACCTCGGGCAGCGACTGGAGAAAATTGACTCGCGTGAGGGTAGCCGAACGGCTGTTTTCGTCCCAGGCCAACAAGTCGCCCGTGAGCAACAATCCCAAAGTGACGATCCCCAACAGCAGGACGCACCAAAAGACGAATTCGCGCGGGGCGCGATAAGCCCCGCGCAGGATCATCACGACAAATTGAACGCCCACGAGCACGAGAACGGCCTGGCCGCAGTAATGGTGCACGGCGCGAAGCAGCCACCCGCCTTGCACTTCATATTGAAGCCAATAGACGCTTTCCCAAGCCGACGCCGCACTGGGACAATATCGCATCAACAGGAAAATGCCCGTGATCGCTTGAAACACGAAGGCAAAGCCCAGCACAAAAGGCAACGAGCGGCAAAGGCATACTCGACCGGGGACTCGGGCTGCTCCACAGGCGGCAAGCCATCCACACAAGCCCGTTCGGCTCTCGATCCAACTACACAGAGCTTTCATCTCTTGACCACCTTCTTGGCAATACCCATCTGAAACTGCTCGTACTTGACCCAGATTTCGTCGCCGCGAATTTCGACGCCGTCGAGCGTGTCCATGTCGCGAGGGCTGGGTGAATCCTCCGGATCCTCGCGCCGGCCGTCGAGATCAAAATGGGCCGTGTGGCAAGGGCAAAGAAATCCGCCGGCGGCTGCGTCGTATCCAATGAAACAGCCCGCGTGAGGACAGATGACCGACAGAGCCTTGATCTGCTTGGGCCCAACGCGCCGCAGAAAAACCGAACCAATCGGCACGTTCTTATGCAAGGTCCAAGCGTCCTTGCGGTCGGCGATGATCGGAAACTTGAGGGGGGTATCGTCGTCGGGCAAGGCTTCGAGCGTCGCCACGCGATAGAATCGTCCCGCCTGTGTCTTCTGGCGCAAGGGATTCAAGAAGGAAATCAGCCCGACGATCAGCGGCGTACCCAGGGCCGCGCCGCCCAGGACCAACGTCGTCGCCTTGGCCAAGAAACCGCGTCGTGGTTCGTTCGCCGGCGTGGCCGCGCAACCACACGCGCACGACGGTTTGTTCTTACCGGAAGAGGAAACGTTTTCCATGTCGAGCCTCTCGTCAAATTCGATGAACGGTCATGAAGAATCGAGTGAGGATCGCAGTCAACGATGAGCAGCGGACCGTCTCGGCCGTGGCAGAAGTCCGGTCGGCTTCAGCGAGGTGTGTCGCCTCATTGTCCCATGGCGGCCCGCACGGCGTCAAGTACCCGACGGCGAGCCGTTTCGAGGTCGCCTTGGACCATGGCTCCCGCGGCGGCCTTATGGCCCCCGCCGCCGAACTGCTCGGCCACCTCGGCGCAGTTCATCTGGCACCGACTTCGAAAACTGACCTTAAAGGCACCGTCGGGTTGTTCGACCAGGATCACGGCGCCTTGAGTGCCTCCGACAGCCAGCGTCATGTTGATCACGTCTTCGCTGTCGGTGGGCAGCGCGCCGGTAGCCTCGAAATCCGTCTGTTCAATCCACGTGTAAATCAGCCGGCCGTCAAGGTCGGTTCTCGCGCGAGCCATCACACGACCGATCAGTTGCAGCCGTGGAAGAGTCTCTTTTTCGTACAGCTCGGCATAAATCTCATCGGGCTTTGCACCCGCATCGATCAGTTGGGCAACCCAGCGGTACGTCTCACTGGTGGCCGACGCAAACCGAAACCAGCCTGTATCGGTCGCCACCGCGGCAAACAACATCGTAGCCATTTCCGCGGTGATCGCGACGCCCAGGCATTCCGCGGCCTCGGCGACCAATCGTCCGGCTGCCTCGGCGTGGCTGTCTCTGAATACTTCAGCCCCGAGTTCGTCGCCACTGACATGATGGTCGATGACCAGCTTCGGGCCGTCGAATGAACGAATCACTTCCTCCACGTGACCCAGTTGGGCCCAGGCCGATGTGTCCAACACGATCAGAACGTCGAATTGCCTCAGATCCTCGCGCGTGACGTCCCGATCGAAATGCTTGATTCGACCGCCGCGGTCGAGCCAGCGCAAGTTGGGCGATACGTCGTAACCCAACACAATGACGGCTTCCTTGTTCAACGATTCGAGAATCATGGCCATCGCCATGGTGCTCCCCAAGGCGTCGCAGTCGGGCCGAACGTGGGTCGTCAGAAGGAAGCGACGGTTCTCGGCAACGATCTGTGCAAAACGAGCCCAGTCGACGGGCGGCGTTCCGAGGTCGTCAGTAGTATGGGAAGATTGACTCACCGTGGCGTTCCCTTCATGCAACAACCGTGCCCCGTGATTCTTGATGTTCGCAGTGTCGGCGATTGATCCGTCATCGCCTAATGCCTTGAAACACCCTCTTCCGTTCGTCCTGGGTCGCGGTCCATGCAACCCTCGGCCAGTGGCGGCCGATCGTCTTTCAGTTTCCTGCGGCAATCCGTTGCGTGGCCTCGACGTCACGCTGCATTTGCGCGACGAGCGACTCGGCGTCATCGAATTGCTCAATGTCTCTCAGTCGGGCGAGAAAGTCAACCTCGATCGAGCGGTCATAGAGGGTACCTTCGTACCCCAAGAGATAGGCCTCGACCTTCGGCTCGTTCTCGTCGAACGTCAGATTGGGACCAATGCTCACGGCCGCCGGCCACGGGGTGGCGTCAATCCAGGCCCGGCCCGCATAGATCCCCTCGCCCGGCAGCAACGTGTTCGTCTGGCTCACATTGGCCGTCGGATAACCGAGCCGGCGCCCGCGTCCTTTGCCGGGAACCACCAGACCTCGAATGCGGTATGGCTGGGTCAACATCCGGTTGACCTGCTCCACGGCGCCCGCGGCGACGAGTCGGCGAACACGCGAACTGGAGACGATCTGCCCGTCGCATTCCATCGCGCGAGCCACCTTCAAGACAAGACCTGCTTCGCGGCACAGTCGGGCCAGCACGTCGAGATCGCCCGACCGATGGTGACCGAAGAAAAAATTGGGGCCTTCGACCATGGCCCTGGCCGCCAGCCGGTTGATGATAATCTGGTCGAAGAAGGTTTGCGCGTCGAGTTCGAGCAAGGCCCGATCGGTCGGATAGGCAATCACCGCATCGACTCCCAACTCACCCAACAGTTGAGCCTTCCGCTCGATCCAACTCAGTGACGGCGGAGTCTCCTCGGGCCGAAGGACACTTGCCGGATGGGGATCGAGCGTAAAAACGACGGCCGGGCCACCAATCGCTCGCGCTTCGGTCAAGAGTGCTTCGATCAGCCGGGCATGGCCACGGTGAACGCCGTCGAAGTTGCCGATCGTCACGGCGCCGTGGCGAAACTCGTCGGGCAAATTGTCGAGACTGCGAAAGAGAATCACGGCAGTTGATAATGGTCGCGGAAGTAGTGACTTGGCACGTTTGAGGGAATCACCAAGAATGCCGGGCTCATGGGCCATGCAGAAGTCAATAGTCTACTCCGGTCAGGACCGAGACGAAACCGGGGGGAGGCCGCAAAAATAGCACGGTTGGCTCTAGCACAACACGCCCAACCATGGGAAGATGCCGTCGAGCCAGCACCACAATTCAGCTTCCGTCGGACACTCGACATCGTCGGCGAGGCGATTCCCGTAGCGGATGCCGGTTGCTTCGATGCACGGGCAAACCGCGGCCTACTCCTCTACGTCGCGCGCAACCGGCTCCATGGTCTTGGTGTTCCGCTCGACCGCAACGACCACCATGCACTGTTCCGAACCGTCACCGCTGTCGGCCACCAGCGGCAGAACTTGCCTTCGATTGGGCATCGCAAAACGAACCGTGAACGTCCCGTCTTCTTGGACCGCGATGGGTTGCCCCTTGACCATCAGCCGAGCCCCGGGATCCGTGGCGCCGAATAGCACGATTTCGGCATCGACTTCCAAACTGAAACCGACCGGTCGGCCGTATGCGTCCTGAGTGCCCGTCCCAAATCGAGGAACCAGCGGGGCATTCATCGGCCGGTGGAGTTTCCGCTCGAAAACCTCTTTCAAGTGCGAGTGGACGGCATCGTCGCCATAGCCGCCGCTCATCGCGTAAACGCGATCCATATCTTCGGCCACCCCGGCCCAATTTCCGTCGACCCCGTTGTGCTTCTTGTGGAGCGACGTCGCGACCACATTGCTCCGAGCCAAAGCAATAAACCTGCCGTTGGGGGCCAAGTAGCCAATTTCCACCTGAAAACGTCTGGGCGGTTCCGGAAGATCGATGTACCAGTTGTTCACGCCGCCGTGAATCTCGATGTCGCGCAACGTGGTTCGCAACGCGGCCGAGGCCGTCTCCTCGGCGATTTCGCAAAGCCGCAAAATCGGTTTCGCGGCGTGCCAGTGTTGGCCCAAGGCGGCTTGCGCCCGATCGATGCTCTGAGGAGTCAACTCCCAATAAGCGTGCAACCAATAGGGATCGCGGACCATCACAACCAACTGATCCGTCGAAGACGTGTTCGACTGATCCGTCATTCGATGTGCCAGGTCCTTGGCATGAGCCAGCTTCGCTCGGATTCGCCGCAGGCGACTCTCGTTCTGCCGCGAGTTGGCCGTTCGCTTCGCCCGAAATCGCCCGTTCGATCCTCGCGGCGGAGTGGTCTCCTTCTCGGAAGAACCGTTTCCTCGATGGGTCCCTCGTTTGCTTGCCGAGCGTTTGGCACACTTGAGCAGCGCCTTGATCAACTGCTCTTTTCGCATGGAGTGCCAGCCGGCAACTCCCTCGCGACGTGCCAGAGCGGCCAACTCCTTGACGGTTTGCCCCCTTAGTCTTGCTGCGGTAATCACGGGACTTACCTCCATCTTACGGCACTGTTCCCCTTCTTGGTGGCACGGCAGTGCACACCGGATGAACCGTTGCGAAGTCGTCCGTGACCGAAAAGGCGTGCCCATCATGAGGCGAACACACGATGGCTGCTAATTGGCGGGTACCAGACAACCAAAGGCGACCTCTGACCCCACCTATTTGCACAGATCCCTGTGCTTCGCATGGTCCCAGGCGCCAATCCCCGGTGTCTGGCCTGGGCTATCCCGACGTGGGCAGGTACCCGGCCAACGGCCGGGCAGGTTGGATAGCACCAGTAACTCGATTGTATCCGAAATCGGCCCAAAACGCAACGATTTCATTGAGAAATGCCACTTCAACGAAAGGTCGCGACTCATACTAACTAATTACATTCCAACACCTTACGTCGCACGCCTTTCGGCCAATAGGCCTCCATTTAGATCGAGTGAACCAGGCTATTCCAAAGGGGGGGAGACGTGCCAAAAATCGAGAAATGCGGACCGTCGATCGATGCGGTCGACGCCTGCGGGACCACATTTCGCGAGAGACGCGTCGCGACTCAAGCGGTGGCGGGCCACGCGAACGACCGATCCCCAAATTCTCCCGCCTCTGAAACACCACCTCGCCGTGCCATGAACCGTCGTTGGATTCGCGTGCAATCCTGCCCGACACGTCTGGCCCGCGTCGGTTGACTAGGTAAAGACGAGATATTAGACTGGTGCGACTTGATGGAACATAGGACGTGACCCTGTTGCCCCCGTTGGGGGCGGTCGATTTGGGTCAGCCCATTAGCCCGAAAGCGGTCCTTCGGTGACTGACCATCCTGACGACCGTTCGTCCCTGGCCGTGGCCGTTGCATGGGCGTCGCAGGTGACAACCGTCGCGCTGGAGATGGCCTTGCCGGCCGTGGCAGGCCATTGGGTCGATCGGTGGTTGCACACCGACCCGCTGTTTCTCCTACTGGGTGCTCTGTTTGGTTTTACGGCCGGCATGTGGCATCTCTTGCGGTTGACGGCGAGCAAGAATTTGAAACCCCCGCGCCGCGGCGCCGGTCGTGACCGGCCCGACTCCCCCCGACCAGACGGCCCAAATAAAGAATCGTGATGGAAATGTGGTTCTCGAACTTGAGATCACGCGGTTTGGTTACGCGAGCCACCGTACTCGTGTTGGCGGTGGCGGTGGTCTACCTGCTGGTCGCACCGGGCGCTTGGTGTTTTGGTGGTCCGGTCGGACCCGTTTCGGCCGCCGTCGCCGGGCTTTGCTGCCTGGCCGGCGCCATGTTGGCCTTGATCTCGGGCGAGCCCTTTCGGACAACCGAGCGCGCTTTGCACGGAATGCTTCTGGGAATGGCGTTTCGGATGGGCATCCCGCTCGGCGTCGGTCTGGCCGTGTATCTTCACGGCGGTGCCCTCGTTCAAGCCGGATTCATCTATTATCTGTTGGTGTTTTTCGAGATAACGTTGCTTGTTGAGGTCTATCTCTCGCTGCCGCCATTGCAGCGCCGCGAAAGGAACGAAAGCGGTGCGCGGAAAACAGCTCTGTAGCATGGCAATTGGCTTCGAGATGAAATAGCGAAACAGGGTTTATACGGATGGCGGACACGGCTGAACTAATGTCGCATGTGAAGGACGCCGACTCCTTCCATTTGCCCTTTGGGCAACATCTCGATGTGCCGCAGCCATTCGAAGCCCTCGGCATTCCCTTCCACCTGACGAAGTTCATGGTGGTCGAGTTGCTTGCCGCGATCCTCCTGCTGATGATCTTCATTCCGCTAGCCCGGCGGATTGCCCGGGGTGGCCCACCACAGGGCAAGTTCTGGAATTTCTTCGAGGCCATGTTGGTGTTCATGCGCGACGAGGTGGCCCGGCCGGCCATCGGCAAGCACGACGCGGATCGTTTTCTACCTTATATTTGGACCGTGTTCTTCTTCATCCTGTTCTGCAACCTGCTCGGTCTGGTTCCATGGCTGGGCTCGCCGACCGGAGCGCTGGGGTGCACCGGGGCGCTGGCAATTGTGGCGTTTGTCATGTGCGTCGGCGCGGGCATGAAGCGTTTCGGGCCGGTCGGCTACATCTTCGGCCAGGTTCCCGCGATGGAAGTGCCTTTCGTCTTGGCCATCTTCCTTAAGCCAATGATCCTGGCGATCGAACTGTTTGGTCTGGGGATTAAACACTTTGTTCTGGCCGTGCGTCTTCTGGCCAACATGTTCGCCGGCCATTTGGTGCTGGCCGTGATTATCGGCTTCATCGCGGAAACGGCCGGGCTTTTGATCTGGTACGGCGTCATGCCGGCCAGCGTGATGGGTGCATTGGGGATTAGCCTGCTGGAGTTGTTCGTGGCGTTTCTGCAGGCCTATATCTTTGCGTTTCTCTCGGCCTTGTTCATTGGCATGGCCGTTCACCAACACTAGCTCGGTAGGTGCGATAGAAAAAGAAGTGATGGGCAATTATCGGTAAGAGAATAGACGATGAACCGGTCCGCGCCGCGGGCGATCGGTGCCGGGTCATCATTTCGAGTTTTTTCGAAGAAGAAGGAGAGAATCCAAGTGAACAAGTTTGCCCGAATTGCGGTATTGTGCTTCGTGATCCTGCTGATGGCTTCGCCCGTGTTTGCTCAAGAGGGCGAGGCGACGGCGGCCGACATGGCGAAAGCCAGAGCAAGCAACTCGCTCATTTTCCTTGGGTCGGCCTTTGGTGCCGGATTGATCATTATTGGTGCCGGCTACGGCATCTCGAAGATCGGTTCCTGCGCGGTCGAGAGCATGGCCCGGCAACCCGAGGTGGCCGGCAACATCCAAACGGCGATGATCATTTCGGCGGCGTTGATCGAAGGGGCAACGTTCTTCGCATTGATTGTCTGCTTGATCAGGTTCTGACCGTTGGACCGATCGAGTGATTTGGCCCTTGATGCAAAGGCGACGACATGAATCTCAATCGAGTCATCATGGTTCTTGCTGCCGGCTTGATGCTGGTTTCTCCCATGTCTGCCTGGACTTCGGCCACCGAGCCGGCCGCGCCGGCAGGTGGCCTGGACGCCATTAATCAGGCCATTGATAGGGTGCGCGCGCAGGATCAGGAGTTGGCCGATGAAATTCAGGAAGACCTGGCTCCCGTTCGAAGTGAGTTGGCCGGCGGCAGGAAGGAAATGACCGCCGAGGGACACAAAGCGTCCGGCACGGGCCCACTCGATTGGCAAAACGATCTGGCTCTCTGGACGGGCATCATCTTCCTAGTCCTGCTACTCGTCCTCTGGAAATTCGCCTGGGGACCAATCGCCGATGGGCTGGCCAAACGCGAGAAGGGCATTGCCAACCAAATCAGCGAGGCCGAGCAGGCCAACAACGACGCCCGGCGGCTGCTGGCCGAGTATCAGCAGAAGCTCGCGATGGCCGCCGAAGACGTGCGAAAAATGAGCGAGCAGGGACGACGCGACGCCGAACAGTCGGGCCGCCAGATCGTCGAGGCTGCCCGCGGCGACGCCAGGGCCGAGCACGAAAGGGCCCTGGCCGAAATCGATCAGGCCACGAACAACGCCCTGGCCGAATTGGCCCAACGAAGCGCCCAATTGGCCGTCGAACTGGCCGGCAAAATCGTCAAGGCGGAGTTGCGTCCCAGCGATCACGTCGAACTGGTCCAACAGGCCGTGGCCGGTTTTACCAAGACGTCCGACAACTAGAAGCGTGCGTGTCTTTCACGCACCCTACGCATGAAGGTTTGATGGTTCACGAGAATCCCGAACGCGATGCCCAGTGGGCCGCCCAGATCGAGGCCAACATCGGCCAGGAACACGTCGGCGCCGTCTATGCCGAGGCGTTCATGGCGGTGGCCGAGAAGGCTCGGGCGGCCGATGCGCTGTTGGACGTGTTCGACATGATCGTTTCCGACGTACTCGATCCGTTTCCCGAGTTCGAGAGGATCCTCGATTCGGCCTTGATCTCGCACGAGGAGAAGATCGCGATTCTGGATCGTGTCTTCGGACCGCGCGTGCCGGCCGTTTTTCTCGACTTCCTCAAAGTCGTCTCGCGCCACGACCGGATGGATTGTCTTCGGGCCATCCACGCCGAGGCCCACGTGCTTTACGACAAGATCCGTGGACAGGTGCCGGTCGAACTGATCACGTCCACGCCGATCGACGACGCAATGGCCAATCAACTGGGCGAGCGGCTCCGCGGGTTGCTCGGCGGCCGGCCCATGCTCAGCCGTCGGGTCGATCCCGAACTGATCGGCGGGGCGGTGGTCCGCGTGGGCGACACGATCTACGACGGGTCGATCGCCACCCAACTGCAAAATATGTGTCAACAAATGATTGACAGGAGCGCTGATGAAATTCAAAGCCGACGAGATCGCTTCCGTAATTCGCCAGGAAATTGAACAGTATCAATCCCGGGTCGACGTCCGCCAGGTCGGACGCGTGCTTGAGGTGGGCGACGGAATCGCGCGCGTTTACGGCCTGTCGGGCGTGATGTCCGGCGAAATGGTCGAGTTCCCCGGCGGCGTCCATGGCTTGGCGTTCAACCTCGAAGAGAATTCGGTCGGCGTCATCATCCTGGGTGATTTCCTCGAAATCAACGAGGGCGACGAGGTCCGAAGCACGGGCCGCCTGCTGAGCGTGCCGGTCGGCGACGCCGTCCTTGGACGCGTGATCGACCCGCTCGGAAATCCCCTCGACGGAAAGGGACCGATCAGCAGCAACGAGCATCGGATGGTCGAGGAAATCGCCGTCGGCGTGGCCCAACGCCAGCCGGTCAAGGAACCGCTTCAGACGGGCATCAAGGCCATCGACTCGATGACGCCCATCGGACGGGGACAGCGCGAACTGATCATCGGCGACCGAAAGACCGGCAAAACGGCCATCTGCATCGACACGATTCTCAACCAGAAGAACACCGACGTCAAATGCTTCTACGTGGCGATCGGTCAGAAGGAGTCGACCGTCGCCGGCCTGATCGAAGTGCTCCGCAAGTACGGCGCGATGGACTACACCACCGTAATCATCGCCGGCGCGGCCGATCCGGCGCCGCTGCAATACATTGCCCCCTATGCCGGCTGTGCAATGGCCGAGTACTTCATGTTTAAGGGCCAGCACGCCCTGATCATCTATGACGACCTGTCAAAACAGGCGGTCGCCTATCGCCAGCTTTCGCTCCTGATGCGCCGCCCGCCGGGACGCGAGGCTTACCCGGGCGACGTGTTCTACTGCCATAGCCGGTTGCTGGAACGAGCGGCCAAGCTGAGCGACGAGCTGGGCGCCGGGTCGCTGACGGCGCTGCCCATCGTCGAAACGCTCGAAGGCGAGGTGTCGGCCTACATCCCGACCAACGTGATTTCGATCACCGACGGACAGATCTACCTGCAACCCGACCTCTTCTTCTCCGGTCAACGGCCGGCGATGAACGTGGGCATTTCGGTATCGCGGGTGGGCGGCGCGGCCCAGGTGCCCGCAATGAAAAAAGTGGCCGGCGGCATGCGGCTCGACTTGGCGTCGTTCCGCGAACTCGAGGCATTTGCCCAGTTGGGCACCGACCTCGACGCGGCCACCCAGGCCCGATTGGACCGCGGCTACCGCACCACCGAGCTTCTGAAGCAAGGACTTTACAATCCGCTGCACGTAACCGATCAGGTCCTGGTGATCTTCGCCGGCACGCAAGGCTGGCTCGACAACGTGCCGCTCGAACGTATCGCCGAATGGGAGAAGGCCTTCCTAGAGTTCGTCCACGCACACAAAAAAGACTTCTGGCAAAAACTGACCGACGAGGGCCAGATGACCGACGAGATTGCCACCGGGCTAGAGGAGATTCTCCGCGAGTTCGAGAAAACGTTCTTGGCCGAGGAATCGAAAGAAACCGTGACCGCATAAACCGTACCGTCAGAGGTCGTGCCCCAAGACCGTTTCACACTTCACACTTCTTACTTCACAATTCTTCATGGCCAACGCACGAGCACTCGACCGACGACGCAAGTCGATCCGAAGCATCCGCAAGATCACCCGGACCATGGAGTTGATCTCGACGGCGCGCTTCAAGCGGGCGATGGACCGCGCCAGCGCGGCGGCGGCCTACACCGAGCGGATCACGAAACTGGCTCGCGACCTGGCACACAGCGGCCTCGAAGTGTCGCACCCCTTGCTTGAGCCGCGTGCCGAGACGAAGCGGGCCGTGCTGCTGGTTCTTTCGGCCAACCGGGGAATGTGCGCGGGCTACAACGGCAACGTGTTCCGGTTGGCCAACGCTCGGCTCCGCGAACTCCGGGACCACGTGCCCGAGGTCGAACTCGAAGTGTCGGGCAAACGAGGCATTTCGGCGTTTCGTTTTCGGAAGATCGAACCCCACGAGGCGTATAC
>JAFGIR010000268.1 GCA_016929515.1 Pirellulales bacterium
GCGCTTGGACGTCCTCGGACGACACGTAGAGACCGTTGGGCGTGGGAAGCACGAGAATCGGCGGTTTGGCCGCGTTGTTCGCGTCTTCCCGCGACGACGGATCCGGCGTGTCCTCATCGGCAGCCGTTTGGATGGCCGCGAACATCGCGCGGACCTTGCGGCCCTTGAGAGTTGGAACGGGCTTCGGCCGCTGCGTGGTGGCGGGTTGCCGCGAGGACGCATCGGGAGAGTCCGATGGCGAAGCGGAACCGGGAACCGGCGTTCGTTCGTCGACACGTCCCCGTCGTGTTCCACGCGGGCGCGACCCCCCCTGCCCTTTCGGCTCCCGAGTGGGCACGATGCGCAATTCGTTGCTTCCCACCGCGGGCCAGACCGCCTGGAGGCGATCGATCAGCTCTTGGGCTTCGTCGCCGCCAAGCGGCACCAATCGGAGTCGCCCTCGGGCAAGCGTCGCTTCCGCGCCGGACGTTTCGCCCATCTTTTCGAGCAGAATCCGAATCTGTGCAATCTGGCCGGCGCTGCCGCGAATCAGCAATTGGCGATTCGCCACGTCCGCATCGATGCTCGGAGCCTTGTCCGAGTCTTTTCCAAAAAGCTTGCCGATCGCGAGGACGGCCAGTTGCGGGTCGAGCACGCGAAGTTGAATCACCTCGACCGACTGGGCATCGTGCCGAAGCTGGTCAATCGTCGCGCGAACCGTGGCTTGTTCGGTTGGCCGGGCAAACGCGATCAGGTTGCCCGTCTTCGGATCGGTCGCCAGTCGCGTGCCTGGAATATCGGCCAGCAGGGTTTGCATCACGCGCAAGACCGACTCGGGATCGGCCGGCGCGACGTCATAAACCTCGAGTTGCAGGGGCGCCTGGCGTCCTGTTTCGACCGACTCGCCGAAGGCCGACTGGTCGATCGTCGCCAAGATCTTCGAAACCTGCTCGATCCGCTGGGCCGTCCCCGACGCCAACAGCCGCAGGCCGATCGGATCGGTAGCCAAATGCAGCGATCCATCCGGCGTGGCGTTGGCGTCCTCGGGAATTTCGAAGATTTGCCGCAACATCGCGACTGCTTCGTCGGGGCTGACCGACGTTAAATCGAACCACCGAACGACCTGTTCGGCCGGATCGCGAGCCCGATCGGCCCGTTCCAACACATCGCGAATCTCGCGCAAACGCCCACCCGTTTCCATGACCACCAGTTGCCTCGCTTTCGGCAGGACCACGATCTGGCCTTGCGGCCCTAGGAGTTTTTCGATTTCCTTCTGGGCTTCCTCCGCGGCAAGATTCTTCAATTGAAACCGGGTGCTTACGAGTTCGTACTTGCCGCGCTGGTCAAGTTGTTCCGCTGGAACCTGGGCCACCAGCGCGGGAGGAATCTCGTCCTCAAGGTTGACGACCAACAACATCCGATCGCGAATGACAAGCGTGTAACCCTTGGTCAACAACACGCTGTTGAGCAAGTCGATCGCCTCGGCGGGTGTATAGGCGCGGTCATCCCGGTAGTTGAACGTCCCTTTCGGTGGATTGTCGAGAACCAACGAGTAGCCCGCCTGATCGGCAAACCAATCCAAAACGTCGGCCCACGGCTGGTACCGGAAATTGAACCTCAATCGCTTCGGTTCGGAGGTTTGCGGTTGGGAATCGTCGTCCTTCGGCGAGGAACCGTGGTCTTTGTTGAGTGGTTTGGCGGGAGCCGGCACGGCGCGATCAGCGTCGACTTTTTCAGCCGGTTGATCGACGGGAGCCGGCTCGGGCTGCTCCGTGGCGAGCGTTGCCTCGGCACGAGTCTCCTCCGTCACGCTCGGGGCCCGCGGAGACTCCGCACAAGAAAAATCGGCGTGCATCCACAAACCGACGAAAGCGATTGTCAACAATGAGACCTTGAAGCGGTGCGGCATGAGTTCTCGACTCAAATCTAGCGGAAACCAAAGGTGAATTTTTTCCAGTTCTATCGGGGTCAAGGCAAAGCCAAACGAGGTTCACCTTCCGGGAACGGAGTCCCGATAATCGCTTATTCTTCACACTTACTAACTTACGTCACAATAGACCACCTCGCATCTCAAGACCGTCACAAACCGGTCAAGAGGAGAATCGGTGATGATCCCTCCAAAAACTGCAATCGCAGGGGTTGTGCCGCACGGCCAAGCGACCGGCAGCCGGCTGCTTTCCACCGTTTCATTGCTGCCACCAAGGCTTCGACGGTTCGCCGCTCGACGACCCGCCGGTCTGTTTTGCCGGTCTTCCGTGCCCCTGTCCCGCTTCCACGCGGGAGTTTCCGTCCGCGGGATGCAAACATTCTTCGGGCGTGATCACCCCGTCGCGATTTCCGTCATACTTGTAGTATTCGGCCACGGTCCAACGCGTCCAGCTTCTGGAATACTCGGCCATCGTGACTTGCCCATCGAGATCGTCGTCGCGGGCGGTGAACCAGTCGGGTAGTCCCTCGGGCAAACGTTCACTCGCCGACAGAAACCGGTAGGAGCCACGCCGGTCTTGCTCGGCGGTCGAATCCTCCTCCTCCTCTTCACCGTCGTCGCTACCTCGATCGGCATTCATTCTTGGATGACCACCTCCTCGCCAGTCACGTTGCCGCGTATTTTGTCTTTGTGCAAACCGGGAAGCAACTTCGGCCAACGTGATCTTCCCGTCCTGATTCAGATCCAGTTCGGCCGGATTGCCCGGCAAGCCGCGCCATTCTTCGTGTTCGAGCGTTCCGTTGTGATTGCGATCGAATCGGTCGAACATGGCCCGGATCCGAGGATCCAACTTGGGCTCGGTCCCAAGCACGATTCGCTCGGCCGGTTGGATGCGAACCCCAAATGTGGCGACGGCCGTGGGTTCACGGTCGGTGCCAAACCCTGGAACCAAGGGTTCTTCCTTCGGATCCGGCTTGGCTTTCAAAGTGTCTTGCTGGGCGGAGGGATCTTCCGGCGACGAGGATCGTCCGTGGTTGCGGTCGCCCCCGCCGCCCATCGTCTCTCGGAGTTTGTCAATGGAGATACCCTTGGCAGGATCTTGGCCCATTCTCATGCTCATCATTCGGAGCATTCCTTGTCGTTCCTCGGGGACCTCGTCTTCCCGAATAACGCCGTCGCCGTTCGTGTCCATGCGGCGTAGAAAACCCTCGAAGCGCGAGAAGCGGTCCCCGCCGCCACCACGACGTCCGCCGAACCGGCCGGATCTTGTGCCCTCGCCCCGGGAACCGCCCCTCATATCCATGGGAGAGCCTCCCATCCCGGGCCCCATCATCGGTCCCATTATGGGCCCTCCCGGGCCAGACTCGCGTGGCGGACCTTGACCAAGGACGCTGAAAGTCCAAAGGAGGCACGGAATCGCGAGCAGAATGATCCGCGTTCTACTGGCTATCATGCGACTTCTCCCCCTATTGTTGGATTTGAACAGAATCTGGCCGCGTTGAGGCCATACATATATCCCCGCAACGGCCTATCGCCATAGAAATAGAACCCCAGGATACCGGGAAAGTTGCGGTTCTCCCACAAGTTCCGGAACCTTGATGCCAAGGCGGGGTTTCCCAGTCTCAGGGACGCGTGAGGATCGTCATTACTCGAGGTCCGTCTTTACGTGACCACTAACACCAATTTTGCCAAGGAGTTGTAACATGCGAACGACACTGCTTCGATTGCTCAGCATTGCTGTGTGCGGCCTGATGGTGACTCTACTTGTGTCATCCACGCTTGCACAAGACCCCCCTAATCGACAGGGCGGAATGCGGGGTGGTATGCGGGGTGGCATGCGGGGTGGAATGCGGGGTGGAATGCAAGGTGGAATGCAAGGGCTAGGCGCCGTCCAACTGCTCGCCAGCGAGCAGGTCCAGAAGGAAATCCAGATAACCGAAGACCAGAAGACCCAACTCAAGCAAATGGCTGATGCATTGAGAAAAGAGTTCGAAGAGACCATGGCCGAATTCCGCAAACTGAGTCCGGAGGAACGTCGCAAGCGATTCGAGGAGTCGGGCGAAAAAATGCAAGAAAAGGCCGCCCAACGCGAAAAAGAGACTACGGCGAAGCTGGCCGAGATACTCAAACCCGAACAGCTGAAACGGGTCAAACAGATTCAAATGCAGCAGGCCGGCGTACGGGTCCTCACCTGGCCCGTGGTTGCCGAAGAACTCAACCTAACCGAGGATCAGAAGGGACAACTGAAGAAGATTGAGGAAGACGCGATTGCCGAGATGCGTAAGGCCTGGGAGTCACGTCGGGCAGAAGGCGAGAATCGCGACCGGGGCCGTGGGCGCGGTCGCAACCCTGGTGGCAACCGCAATCAGATGCGTCAGGAAATCGAAAAGAAGTGCATGGCCGTGTTGACTGCGGAGCAGAAGACAAAACTCGGCGAAATGATGGGCGAACCCTTCAAGCTGGATCGCTCGGCCTTGCGAAGAGGTGGAGGTCCGGAAGGTCGGCGCGGCCAGGGTCAACGCGGCCGGGGCCAACGTGGGGGGGATCGAGGAGGCGAAGGAGCCCAAGGCCAACAGATCTGACGCCCATGGCAAATGGGAAAAACCGCGCCGTTGCGCGTCTATATCGTGGGGAAGGCTTTGTCGGAATTCCCATACGATGAGACCATCTCGAAGCATAATAGAGTGCGGCTTGGCGGCGACGCCACGAATTGTCGTGTGCCCCAGTTCCCCCGGCCAAACGAGGGGTGTGGCGAACGCTTGTTGATCGTTTGCCGTACTCTTATACTAGTTGTTATGACATCTGTAGTATGATTCCTACCGGTCGCCGGTGCGGGAGCGATTCCCGCACCGACGTCTTTCGGTCTTCTTTGGGAAGCCAGCAGA
>JAFGIR010000269.1 GCA_016929515.1 Pirellulales bacterium
GGATAAACTAAATACCCTCGTACGCGGCGCCAAATTCGCCGCGCAACTCAAAAATTGTGGGTAAAGACAAGGTCATGACCCGGCGAGGATGATCGAATGACGAATAGACGTCAACAGGCGAGGGCACATCCATAGAACGCCTCTTGGACCTGACGGTCCCCGGATAGCAAAGCTATCCGGGCCACACGCGTTGTTGTAATCTCACCATTCAGGAGGCAGAATCGTGGAAACAAATCCAGGGATCTTTTCTGACGAGTATCTTCGTCGCATCATCACCGATACAGGTGAAAACGTGAATGTTGACGCAAAAAGGCCGATGGCCTTTGACGACGCCAGTGAAAAAGCTGGCCTTGCAAAGGACATTGCAGCATTTGCCAACTCGGAAAACGGTGGATGGTTAGTCATTGGGAAGGGCGAGAGCAAGACCGAGCCGGGTAAATTCGATCTTGAGGGAGTCAGCGATGAACAGGCTGCTTCCTTTGAAACGACCAAAGTGGCACAATGGGTGAACAGCCGCTTTTCGCCTGAGATACGGCTGGAGTGCCGAAGAGTTGAGCATGATGCCAAGAGCTTCGTTGTTATTCGCATCAATGAGTTTCATGACGTACCCGTCATTTGTACAAAGCAATGCAATGATCCGGACAACCCAAGGAAACCACTCCTTGGTATTGGTTGTATCTATATCCGAGGAACCAACGCCGAATCCAAACCCCTGCAAACTCAGGATGAGTTTCGGCAGCTAATAGGTGTGGCAACGAAGAAGCGACGAGATGATTTCATTCAACATTTCGATGCCATGCTCAAAGGCCGACCACCTATTGACAAGACCACGGATCAGGATCGGTTCAATAGAGAGCTTGAGAAAATCCGATCCGATCTGCATTCGCAGGAGCACTACAGTGAAGACTCCGGCTACGAGATACTGTTCCATCCATCCACATACCAAGAAGAACGATGGAAAGAACTAGCAGAGGTTAAACAATTCGTACGAGGCCACGCAATAGCTCGGCCTGAGGAGTTTCCCTATCGGCAGACGGAACCAACTCCCAGAGCGTGGGGAATCGCTGATTCAACCTACGAGGAAACCTGGGCGCTCGCAAAATCATGTATTTTCTATTTCAACAAGCCCTTTCCTGAGGATAAGAGAAGTAAACTCCAGCGCATACGGAAATATATCAGAGAGGATACTGAACAGTCAAATGATTCCACAGTCCAAGAGTTCCTTGCGCAACTGGAGAATTTCAGATGGATCGAAATTGAAACCGCTTTGGTCACGTTCATCAAGATCTTTGCTCTCATGCGACGTTTTGTCGATATTTTTGAGCCGGGGGAGATGATTCACTATGAATTCCACATCAGAGATCTTCGGAAACGGTACTTATTTTCGTTTCATACACTGAAGCATGGGCGTTTGCTTCGTCCCGAGTATCGTGAACCGTGCTCTGCCCCTTCTCTTTCAATTGTGAGAACATATTCTGTCGAAGACATCATTGGTAATTGGCAGGAGTATTGTGTTGATGTTATGTCGCGTTTTTTCGAGTTGTTCCCCGGCGTTTCACTTTCAAGAGATGGGTTGATGGAATGGGTCAGGCAATACGCTGGAGAGAAGTAGCCACGGGAGGCCCTCGCGGGCGGCCAAGTGTCATGCTCAGACGGCCGCTTTGGCTGCGGATGAGCATGCTAGCACTGCTACCTCATACAACATGCTCATACCTCGCTGAAACGAGGCCTGATCATGGCACCCGGCGCAACAGACTGAAGGGGGTGATGTCGTGAGCGAGTTTAATAAGGATCGAGAGCAGTATGCAATCTGGTCATCCGTTCTTGGTATCGCATCGATCGCGATGATATTGTTCGACATACTTGGTCTCGGCATACTGGCAACTATACCTGGCCTTCTCAGTATGATCGTAGCGGCAGTTGCGGCTATACCGTTGGGCGTCTTTGGCCTCAAGAGTCGGATGCGATGGTTGGCAATTGTGGGTATTGCCTGTGGTTCTCTCGTGGTGCTTTTCATGGTGTATTCGGTAATTTGCGCCGTTGCCTTACGAAGTGAGAGCCCTATGGGCTAGATGTCGGGTGCGATACTCAGACGGCCGCTTCAGCGGCGGATGAGCATGTTGGCGGTGCCACCTCAAACACATGCCCATCCCTCGCTGAAGCGAGGTCTAGGCATAGCACCCGGCCGTCGCCGACCCCGGAGGGGTCGCAGCCCCGGGGATTTTCCAACCGGCCGAAGACGCGGCCGCCACGACGGACGCGGCGAGACGACGCGTCTACGACCTCGCTTCGATCCCTTCGGGGTCGCCGTGGCTTTGCCCGTCTCCTCACCGGGGGTGTCGCTTCGCTCAACCTCCCGGCCAATCGCTGCGAACCCTTCGGGTTCGATTGCCGGGCTCGCGGGCGGAACAGGGGACTGACGTCCCCCGCTCGGTTTGAGTTCGCGGCCGCGCGGATCGCGATGCTATTCGGGCCACCCGGGCGGGCTGTCCAACCGGCGTGTGACGAAGTGCTGACCGTCCCAGCCGAGGGCGTGTTCTTGTCCCGAGTCGGGATCGTAGCAGACGACTTCCACCCGCCCCAAGTCGTCGGGAGACTGCAGCAAGACATCGAGCAAGGAGCGTTTGACGTCGTGGCCTTCCTTCGAGTAGCCCGCAAAGCTGGCCTCGTCGGGATAGAAGATCACGCCACACTTCCCAGCAATCTGGCCGTTCATCTCGGTTACTTTGAACCTCAATGCAAACTCGCAGCCGTCGTTTTCGAATCGGTCGGGGAACGCGTCCTGAAATCCCTCGCCAACAAGCCGGGCCAACCGGCCGAGAATCCAGGCGAGCACTTCTCTCGTTTCCAAGCCGCGATTCAAGCCCGCGGCAATCAACGTCGCCGTGAAATCATGATCTTTCTCGTCCTCGCCACAGGGCGGAGGGTAGCCCAACGAAACGTCGAACTTAAGACCGTTGAACACGAATGAGTACATCGTTGACTAATCCTGTTTCTTTGGTGTGGGCGGCGCGGCTAACGTTCCACCGGCGTCGCCAGTTCCGCTAGGCGGTCGCGCCAGTACTTCGGGTCGCGGAGGATTTCGTCGATCACGCGGCAGGCGATGCCTCGCGGTGACTTGGCGCCTTGCTCCCAATCTCGCACCGCGGCGGCCGAGACGCCGAGGAATTGGGCAAATATCGCCTGGCTGGCGTTCAATTCCTTGCGGGCCTGCTTGACTCGCTCGGGATCGAAAGGGCGCGGCTCGAGATTCAGCCGGATGGTGCGGCGGGTATAGCGTTCGGGCAGGGTGTCGCTTGTTTCCAGCGATTCGGCAAACCGCCGAAGTCTCCCCAAGATTCTCTCGCCCACCCGAGGCGGTGTCTTTTTCTCACGGCTCATCCCAACTCCCCTATAGCGAACTCACTTTGGGTGTCCAATGATAATATACTGCTTAGCAGTATACATGACAACGCTATCTTCGAAGGCGGCTCGGATGGCTTCGCTGTCCGGGTGTCATTAGGCCAAAGAGGCGTTTGATCATACCTGTGTTGCAGATTAAATTATCCTGCTGCAGCCCCAACCGGCCGGTTTTGGCTTTTCGCAGTATGATCCGAGGGTGATCCGGGGCGGTCGGATTCCGGCCTTGGGCAAGGAGCTAGAGTAGGGTCGTTGGACCAGGAGAAAGATCATGAAAGCCGGTTTGAGTTTTACGTTGGGACTGCTTGTCGTGACGAGCTTCTGTCGGCCGCTTGCCGGGAACACGGACGAGGATCGGCCCGAGGAGCTGACGACGATCAAGTATTGCGCCAAGCCGATGAGGACGTTCGATATTGTCGGCAACGAGGTGAAGGGTCTCACGCTGGCCGAGTTGCCCGCGGCGCTAAAGAAACATCATGAGGCGAATCCTCGCGCGGCGTACGAGGTCTATGCCGAGGTGAAGAGCGACAAGGAGACCAGCGACAAGATCATCGCGACCATCCAGAAGGCGGGCGTCACCCTCAAACACTACTGGGCCCCCGTCTCCTTTCCCGACACGAAGCATCCCCCCGGCAAGTACGGCCCCGGGTATGTGGACCTTCTAAGAAAGGAACACCGCGGATAACGTTTGGCCAGGCGCCATGTTCAGACCGGTTTGAGCAACTCGATCGAACACCACTTGGGCCACCCGCGGATAGCGAAGAAAGCAGGTAGTCGGGTATTGCCCGCGTTTTCCACTTCAACCAACCAGGTCCCATGAGCGACACCTCGCAGGCAATCGAGAGCGGTGCATTTCGCGACCAGGCGTGGAGCACCAAATGGCTGGTTGTCGGTCTTGGGTTCCTTGCGCTGTGGTATTCGATCCGATTCGTGGATCTTGAGTGGATGGCGCGGTGGTCGGTGTGGACGCATTTGCTGGTTGCACTTCTGGTGCCGCAGGCGTTCTTGTTGCTGTTTCCGTTTCTTGCCCGAGACAAGAACCAAGCCCGTCGAATCAGAGTGCCGGGTTTTGAGCGATGGCTTGTGGAAATGGCCATTGCCGTGCCGGTTGTGATTGCGACAGTCTTCGTATTGGGTGGCTTGGAGTATCTGGTTGGCCAACTATGGCCCGGCAAGACGCTCGTGCCCGACGCGATTTCGAACATGGCTGCGTCGTCGCCGCGTTACGTCTATCCGATCTTGTTGTTTTCGTTCACATTTGCACCGGTTGCAGAAGAGGTCTTCTTTCGCGGCTTTTTGTACAACGCCTTTCGTCGTCGGATGCCTGTCTTTATTGCCGGTATCCTGCAATCGTTCATTTTTGGATTCTGCCACTGCTTTGGGACGACCCACGCGGTCATTGCCGTTGGCTTGGGAATCGTACTTACACTCGTCTACCAGTGGCGCAAGACACTTGTGTCGGCGGTGTTCGTCCATGCCGGTCTCAACCTCGTGTGTGCCATCGGTGTCATGGCCATGATGGCCCAATACGCCGAACGCCCGATGCTTGGGGTGGTTGGAGGGGAAAGTGACACCGAGTGTATCGTCCGTGAAGTCCTACCAAATTCGGGAGCGTCTGAGGCCGGCATCGAGGTTGGCGACCGAATCGTGTCGTTTGACAGTCGACCGGTAGCCAATTTTACCGAGCTTGTTGCACTGGTCGCCACTCGGCAGCCAAACGAAACGGTGCCCCTGATTCTTGTCCGTGACGGTGAAACCTTGGGCGTTGACGTCACGTTGAAACGATGCGGGGACACCATGCAATCGCCGTAGCCGGCGGCCCGAGGTTCAAAAGCCCGGCGCCGCTTGCCGATTCGGCCACCCATATGGTGCCCGGCCACCCGCATACTTGGATGAACTCCCGCTTGGACTCCCCGTGGGGCTCACGGTAGAATAAGGATCTCACCTCAAGTTCCCTCCGCACGCCCTGCCGCGAGAGCATTCTTCCAGTCAGGAGATTTAAGACCATGGCCGACTCGAAAATCGTACGACGGAAGTTTTTTGGGAAGCTCGGGGCCGGGGCGCTGGGCGCGGCGGCGGTGGGGCTGGCGGGGGCGGGGTGCTCGGCCGAGCCAGAGGCGGCGAGTGGCAAGTGGGAGCCGGTTTCGGATCGGAAGCTGCGGGTGGGCATCGTCGGCTATGGGTCGTGCCAGTTCGGGGCGGCGTTCGGATTTCAGGACCACCCCAACGTCCAGATCGTCGCGGTCAGCGATCTTATTGCCGAGCGGCGGCGCGGGCTGATGAAGGCGTGCCGGTGCGAAAAATCGTACGAGTCGCTCGAAGAGATGGTCAAGGACGATTCGATCGAGGCCATCTTCACGGCGACCGACGCGCCGAATCATGCCAAGCATTCGATCGAGATATTAAAACACGGCAAGCACTCGGCCACGGCCGTGCCGGCGGCGTTCGGGTCAATCGAAGACGCCGAGAAGCTGTTGGAGACGGTTCGCCAGACAGGCTTGAAGTACGCCATGTTCGAGACGAGCTACTTTCGGCCCGACTGCTGCGCGATGAGGGCCGTTTATGAAGCCGGTGGGTTCGGCAAGCTGGTCTACTCCGAGGGCGAGTATTATCACCACTGTGCCCGGCCGCGCGAGTCGTACAAGGGCTGGCGGGTCGGCATGCCGCCGCTCTGGTATGCGACCCATTCGACGGCCTACTACGTCGGCGTCAGCGGAGGGCAGTTCACCATGGCGTCGTGTTTCGGTCGGCGGGGCACCCTGCCGCACTTTCTGCCGGAGAACAACCCTTACCAAAATCCGTTCGACAGCGAGATCGCCCTGTTCGACACGACCGAAGGGGGCGTCTCGCGGATGGCCGTCTGTTGGGGCGCGCGAATCCAAGCCGTGGAGCAAGGGCGGGTGTTTGGCGAGCGGGGCTCCATGTCGGGCATGGATTACCAGGCAGGGCTGTTGAAGAAACTGCCCGACTTGAGCCAGCCGCCCTTGCCGCCGGGCGTGCCGGCCGGAGGACACGGGGGCTCGCACGGCCGGCTGACGGACGATTTCGTCACGGCCATCCTGACCAACCGTCGCCCGGCCGTGGACGTTTACGCCGCGTTGGCCATGACCGTGCCCGGCATCATCGCCCACCGCTCGGCCCAAAAAGACGGCCTCCGGATACCCGTGCCGCAGTATCCACGGCCGGCGTGACATTTCAATTGAGTTGTGGGGTGGCACTGGCGTCTGAGTTGTAGGGTGGCACTGGCGTCTCGCCAGTGATGCGGCCACGAAGACACTGGCGAGACGCCAGTGCCACCCAGGCGAAGATACGCGAAGCAAATCACGGAGGAGACCATGAAGATCGTCGTCCTCGACGGCCATACGCTCAACTCAGGCGATTTGAGTTGGGAGACACTCGAAGCGTTGGGGACTTGCACGGTCTATCCGCGCACGCCCGCGGCGGAGACGGTCGCCCGGGCCGAGGGGGCCGAGATCGTGTTGACCAACAAGACGATTCTCGGGCAGGCGGAGATCGAGCGGCTAGCGGCCCTGCGTTACATCGGCGTTCTGGCCACCGGCTACAACGTGGTCGACGTCGAAGCGGCCACCGAGCGTGGGATCACGGTGACGAACGTCCCGGCCTACGGCACCGACTCGGTCGTCCAGATGGTCTTCGCTCATTTGATGAATCTCACGCTGCACGTCGGCCAGCATGCCCAGGCCGTGGCCGAAGGCCGCTGGAGCAGGTCGGAGGATTTTTGTTTCTGGGATTATCCGCTGATTGAACTGTCAGACATGACAATGGGCATCGTCGGCCTGGGCCGGATTGGTCAGGCGGTCGCCCGGGCGGCATCGGCCTTTGGAATGCGCGTGCTGGCTTATGATCCGTTGCTTGGAAGCGGTTCGGCCGGCGATCCGCCCGAGGGCGTGGAACCGGTCGACCTGGACCGGCTCTTCCGCGAGAGCGACGTTGTCACGCTCCACTGCCCCTTGACGCCCGACACCGAGCGGCTGGTCGATGAGCGAAGACTACGTCAGATGAAGCCGACCGCCTACTTGATCAACACGGGCCGCGGTCCTCTGGTCGACGAAGCGGCCCTGGCCGAGGCGCTTAACGCGAACCGGCTGGCCGGGGCGGGCGTCGACGTCCTCTCGACCGAGCCGCCACCGGCCGACAACCCCTTGATTGGCGCGAAGAACTGCCACATCACGCCCCACATCGCCTGGGCCACCCAAGCCGCCCGCCGCCGACTCCTCGACACGGCCGTCAAAAACATCAAAGCATTCTTGGCCGGCAACCCCCAGAACGTCGTGAATCGCTAGATTGCTTAACACCCCAATCCCTAATCCCCAATCCCCAATCCCTAATCCCCATCTCCTCACCCCGCTAACTCCGCCAAACACTCCTGCATATACATGATGCTCTGCCGGGCGAGGCATTCGACGCCGGGGCTGTAGTCGAACACTTCGACGCTGACCCAGCCTTGGTAGTCGATCTGGCCGAGCGCTTCGAAGATCGGGACGAAGTCGATCTCGCCGAAGCCGGGGCCTTGGAGGTTCGGGTCGTTGGCGTGGAAATGGGCCAGCATCGGGGCGTTGCGGCGGATGATCTCGGGGATGGGCGTCGACTCGCTCGACATGGCCTTGACGTCCAGGTGCAAGCGGACCTTGGGCGAACCGACCATCTCGGCCAGGTGAACGGCTTCGGCCGCCGTGACAAGGAAGTCGCCCTCCGACGGACCCAGTGGTTCCAGGGCCAGCGTGACGCCCGTCTCTTCGAGCACGGGGGCGAACTGGCCGATCACCTCGGCCGCGTAGTCGGTCGCCTGGGCCAACGAGACGTCGGGCAGAAGATTCCGCTGCTGGGGCGAACCGAGGACCATGAACTTGCCGCCGATGTCGGCGCAGAATCGGGCCAGCTCGGCGAAGTAGTCGCCCGTTCGCTTGCGGACCTCGGCGTCCGGACTGGTCAAATAAAAACCTTCGGTCTTGGCCAAGAGCCAGTGGATGCCGATGACTTCCAGTCCGGCCGCGTCGGCATGGCGTCGGACGGCGGCCCGCTGGTCGGGCGCGATGTCGGTCACGTAGTTCGACACCGTGAACGGCGCGATCTCGATGCCCGTATAGCCGCACTCGGCCGCCAGGGCAAATCCTTCCTCCATCGACCGGTCCTGAAACGTCTCGTTGCAGATGGCGAACTTCATGGTGGCTCCGTAAATCGGGGTCCGCAGTGATCGTCATCAGAAGCCCGGCAGGCTTCTTTGGTTCTTGGTTGAGGTCTTCTTCCGCCTGGGCCGAGCAGCCGTCGGCTTGCGGTCTTCGAGTCGGCGGCCGTCGGCCGTGCTTGGACAGCTTACCAGGGGCTCTTCGGCCCCGTCCAGGGGGTCGCCGGGCCGGATCGCCCGAAGGCGGGAGCGGATTTGGGCCGAATAGTCCTTCGACAGTTCGTAGCCCAGGTAGTCGCGGTGCAGCTTCTTGGCCACGGCCAGCGTGGTGCCGCTGCCGGCGAACGGGTCGAGGACCAGTTCGCCCTCGTTGCTCGAAGCGCGGATGATCCGGCCCAACAATTGCTCGGGCATCTGACATCCGTGCCACCCAGCTCGCTCTTTGAACGTGCCGCACACGCGCGGGAAGTACCAGGTGTTTTCGTCGGGCCGGAAACCGTCGGGCAAGTCCTGCGGGCGGAGGATCCATGTGTCGTCGGGCAGCCGGCCGGTCGGATTCGCTCGACGGTCGCCGTAGACCAACTGCCGCGCCGAAGGCACGCGAATCGCCTCGGCGTTGAACGTGAATCGCTTCGGGTCCTTGACCATCTGGAACAGGTGGGCGTGCGACCGGCTGAACTTGTACTTGCAGTTCACGCCGAACGTGTAGTACCAGACGACCCAACTCCGGCA
>JAFGIR010000270.1 GCA_016929515.1 Pirellulales bacterium
CGTTCCAGCTTCGTCCAGCCCGTCCAGCCGCGTTCCTCGAGCAGCCGCAGGAGCCTCCGGGCGACCGGCACGGCGTTCACGAACACCTCGTCGAGCAGGGCGACCAGCTCGTCGTCGAGTGCAAAGTCGTCGGGTGCGAAGTCGGCGACGACGTGGTCCTCGCTCCACCGCTCGGCGTCCTCCTCGAACATGGCCACGAGCCGGTCGGCCTCGCGGCACGCTTCGGCGGCCGCTTTGTCGCAATATCGGGCGAGATAATCGCGGGCCGTGTCCGGGTTGTTCGCCCAAAGTCGCATGGCCTCTTGTTCAACGGCGTTTTGCGCGGCCAGCAACCGGCGTTCCAATGCTTCCCAAACCGGCCGAACCCGGCCGATCCGGCCCTCGTAATCCTCGTGGACTCGATCTTCGAGCGTCTTGAATTTCCACCAAGCCAACTCGGGCTTCGGCCGAAATGTATCCTCCGTTGAGTTGAATTGATAATCGAGCAAAAGACGCCGGGCGAGCTTGACCCGTTCGTGGTAGTTGTCCGGAACGCGCGACACGCCCAAATACCAAGGCGTCAACGCGCCGCTCGACGGTTCGCACGTGACGCGCCAATAGACGCAGCCGATCGCCCTGGGCAGATTCGCGCGGAGCTGAAACACGGCCGCCTCGACCGTTTTCGTCGTGCTCAACGGCTTCCGCCCGCCTCGGCTCCGCAGAATCTCGACCATGGAACTCACGTCCAACGGCTCGCGTCGACGAATCCAAAGCGGCAGCGGCTCCTCGGGCGGCCACGGAATCTCCTTGCCGGTGATGAGACGATGGGCCCACCAACGTCGCGGGTCGGGTTCGTCGGTCCGTTTCTCGCGATAGACCTTGCGGAAATCAAACGGCCCATCGGTTGCCGGGTTGAACCAACCACGCTTCGTCGCATAATCCACCAAATCGGCCGAGCCGAGGAAATTGGCCGTGTCGGTCAGATCGACATGGCGGATGATGTAGACGTTCGGCAACACGGCCACGGCGTCGTCGGGCACGCGCTGGGCCACCCAACGGCGCCCCGGCACGACGGCCATCAGCCAGGCTTCGTCCGGATCGGCGACGACATAAGTCCGGCCGCTTGGCGCGTAGCCGAATCGCTCGACCAGATCTCCGGCGATGGCCACGCCCTCGCGAGCCGTCGTCGCCTGCTCGGCCACGAGCCGCCGCAGCAGATAGCCGATACCGCCGTCGCGAAGCTCGCCTCGCTCGGTCAGCACATCGACGCCGTCCTCCCGCGCCGGGCACTTGTTGCTCACAATGGCCACGCCATATTCGTTCAGACAACTGTCGCCCGCCCCCTTCGGAACACACTGGCTCCAAAGGAACGACGCCGTCTGGCCGGGCGGAACCAATCGCCGCCGATACCGCATCTTCTCCGACATTGCCTCGGCCGTCGGTCGCCGGGGAACCCGATCGAAATTGATCAGACACGGTGGGTTGTCCTGTTCGTTATGGCCAACCAAAACCGAACCGTCGGCCGTCGCCTTGCGGCCCGCCACGACCGCAAAACATGCCAGCACGAAGGTCGATTCGGCCGTGTCGGACGTCGACCAGGCAAACAACAGCAGGGAAAAGAGGAAAATCCGCTGCAAGAACGTCATGGAGTCTGCTCCGGAGGCTGCCGAAGGTCGTGCAAAACGGTGGGGCATGGACGGAAAGATTCGGGTGTGCGTACCACCCTTGCCTGTTATACCACCTTCGCACAACCGGGGGTAGACGTGGTCAGAGTACGGATCGCCAGAGCGAAGCGGCCGTGACGCGGCGAGAAGATCGACTATCCCGTGATCTCTCGCTCCAACAACAGATTGAGTCCGCCCTTCCAGGAGGCGAACGACCGAAGACTGGCTTCTCCATAAAGACGGTTGAGGCGCCAGCCGTCACTTCCGAACTGGTTCAGAGCGTCGAGGACTTGTTGTTCGTTCGAAGTCCCTGTCTTGAGCGTCAGGTAGTGGATCTTGTACTCGTACTTCTTCATTCGATTCCCCTTCTCGCCAGTGCCCCGGGGGATACGCCACGGGCAAGATGCCCGTGGCGCCCACTAAAAGGCTGTTGCCTACGACTTCTTCGCCGCAATGGCCGCTTGGGCCGCCGCCAGTCGGGCGATCGGCACGCGGTAGGGCGAGCAGCTTACGTAGTTCAGACCGTTCTTGAAGCAGAACTCGACCGAGGCCGGGTCGCCGCCTTGCTCGCCGCAGATGCCGATCTTCAGCTTGCCGCAAGTCGCGCGGCCTTTTTCGACCGCCATTTGGATCAACTGACCGATTCCCGCCTGATCGATCGTCTGGAACGGGTCGGCTTCGAGGATACCTTGCTGGATATACTCGTTGAGGAAACCGCCGATGTCGTCGCGGCTGAACCCGAAACCCATTTGGGTCAAGTCGTTCGTGCCGAACGAGAAGAACTCGGCCGTCTCGGCCATCTTGTCGGCCAGCAGGCACGCCCGGGGAATCTCGATCATCGTGCCGTAGGGCACGTCGAGGCTCGGGTCGACCTCGGCCTTGACGCGGTCGTAGATCTTCTTCGTGACGTTGAGTTCGTTGACCGCGCAGGTGACCGGGACCATGATTTCGGGCTTGGGATTCTTGCCTTCGGCCTTGAGTTCCTTCATCGACTCGAAGATGGCTCGGATCTGCATTTCGGTCAGCGTCGGATAGGTAATGCCCAGTCGCACGCCGCGGTGGCCCATCATCGGGTTGACCTCGTGCAGCGCCTCGACCCGCTTCTCGATTTCCTCGACCGTGGTGCCCAGCGCCTTGGCCATTTCCTTCTGGCCCTCGACCGTGCTCGGGGCGAACTCGTGCAGCGGCGGATCCAACAGCCTGATGGTCACCGGCAGCGTGTCCATCGCTTCGATCGTGGCCTTGATGTCCTTTTTCACAAACGGAGCCAGGCCGTCAATGCCCGCCTGGCGTTCCTCGTCGGTACTCGAGAGAATCATCTTTCGAAGTTGGAACAGGGCCTCTTCGCTTCCCTCGCCGTAGAACATATGCTCGGTGCGGAACAGGCCGATGCCCTCGGCGCCGTAGCCGCGAGCCACGGTCGCGTCTTCCGGCGTGTCGGCGTTGGTTCGCACGCCCATCGTGCGATACTTGTCGACGATCTCCATGAACTTCTGAAACCGGGGGTTTTCGGTAGCGTCGATCATGGCCAACTGGCCCTTGTAGGCCAGGCCCTTGGTGCCGTTCAACGTGAGATAGTCGCCTTGCTTGAACATTTCCTTGCCGACGCGCATCGTACCGGCCGCTACGTCAATTTGTAGCTCGCTGGCGCCGACGATGCAGCACTTGCCCCAGCCGCGGGCAACCAGGGCCGCGTGGCTGGTCATGCCGCCGCGCGCCGTGAGGATCCCCTCGGCCGCTCGCATCCCCTCGACGTCCTCGGGGTTGGTTTCCTCGCGCACCAGAAGGACTTTCTTGCCCGCGTTGGCCCATTTCACGGCTTCGGTCGATGTGAAGACGATTTGGGCGCAAGCCCCACCGGGTCCGGCCGGCAAACCCTTGGCAACCACCTCGGCCGTCTTCTCGGCCGCCGGGTCGACCAGCGGATGGAGCAACTCGTCCAACTGGGAGGCGCCGACGCGGGTAACAACCGTCTCTTCGTCGATCAGGCCTTCGGCCAGCATGTCCATCGCCATGTTCAGCGCGGCGGTGCCGGTCCGCTTGCCGCTGCGACACTGAAGCATGTAGAGCCGTTTGTCCTGAATCGTGAATTCGATGTCCTGCATGTCCGTGTAGTGCGATTCGAGCTTGTCGCGGATGTCGTGAAGCTCCTTGTAGAGCTCTGGCCACTCGGTTTCGAGCGACTGTAGATGACGGTTCTGGTCGTTCTTGGTTTCTTCGTTCAACGGGCTGGGCGTGCGAATGCCCGCCACGACATCCTCGCCCTGGGCGTTGACAAGCCACTCGCCGTAGAACTTATTTTCGCCAGTGGCCGGGTTGCGGCTGAAGGCCACGCCCGTGGCCGAATCGTCGCCCATGTTGCCGAAGACCATGCTCTGGACGTTCACCGCCGTGCCCCAGTCGTCCGGAATGCCTTCAATGCGCCGATAGGAGACGGCTCGCTTCCCGTTCCAACTCTTGAAAACCGCGCCGATGGCGCCGTCGAGCTGCTCCATGGCATCGTCGGGGAACTCGCGTCCGAGGACCTGCTTGATCTTGGCCTTGTACTCGTTGCAGAGTTTCTTCAGGTCGTCGACCGTGAGATCGGTGTCTTCCGTCACGCCTTTGGACTTCTTGTGCTCGTGCATGATTTTTTCGAGCTGGACACGGATGCCTTGGCCCTCGGCCGGCTCGATGCCTTCGGCTTTCTCCATCACGACGTCGGAGTACATCGTGATCAACCGACGATAGGCGTCGTAGACGAATCGCTCGTTGCCCGACTTCTTGACCAAACCCGGAATCGTCTTCGTGCAAAGGCCGACGTTCAAGACGGTTTCCATCATGCCGGGCATCGAGCTTCGGGCACCGCTGCGGCTGGAAACCAACAACGGGTTGTCGGCGTCGCCGTATTTCATGCCCATCGCCGCTTCGGTTTTCTTCAGGGCTTCGGCCACTTCGGCGGCAAGCGACTTGGGGAAGTTGCCTCCAAGCTTGAAATACTCGGTGCAGCATTCGGTCGAGATGGTGAAGCCGGCGGGCACGGGCAACCCGAGAAGGCACATTTCGGCCAGATTCGCGCCCTTGCCGCCGAGCAGATTGCGCTCCGAAGCATTGCCTTCCGTACCTTTAGGGCCAAAGAAATAAACGTACTTTGCCATGTCTGGTTCCTTTGCAATGTTTTGAGAATATTGGGTCATTTGTTGGTTTATTGCCGGCTGCCGGGGCTCCGCCACGGCGGAGTTTCGGGGGAAAGAAAGCCTGTCGCTTACCAGGGCCAGCACAGAGAGCGAAGCGAAACAGCCCAATCTACCAGGGCCCGAGGGGGGCGTCAAGGAAGCCCCCATTCTGGCCGGAAGGGTATCGCACGGAATAGGAAACGATAGTCAGGCCATAGCGAAGGGCTGCCTCAAGGAGGCGAAGAAGACTGGGCCTTCGCTACGTCAAACAAACTCCGCGCGGCTTCCGGCGGCAACCAAGCAAGATACCCAACGCCAGCAGACTGGCCAGGGCCGACGGTTCGGGCACGGCGGTGGCGTGAAGCGTGAAGGAGTAGACTTCGCCCAGGCACGTCGCGCCGACGGCAGCGCCGACATCGGTATGCAAAACCAGTTGGGCCTCATGGTCGCCGGGCACCAGCCCGGCAGCGTTGAAGCGAATCTGGAGTTGCTGCGTCTCGCTGACGGAAAGCTCCAGCAAATCAGCCCCCAGGATTTCGAACGCCCCGGCGGCGTCTCCTTCGATCGACGCGTCGATCGTCAGTTTGGTCAAGTTGCCCAATTCGGGATCGTCGGTCGCGTTGCTCAGATCGAAAAACACGTCGAAGAACGATTCGGCCGGAAAGTCGCCGAATTCGATCGTCGTGCCCGGGGCTTGTTCGGCGGCGAAGACGGGCCCCACGCCCGTGCCGGAGAAGTCAATGTATCCCGGCAAGATTTCCAAGCTGGAACTCCACATCTCTCCACCACCAAGAAACGGACCGCGCGACGTGGGCGAGAAAGTACATTCGATATCGCAGCCAGACCCGGAGAGATCGCAGGAAAGACCCTGTGGGCCGAAAGGAGGCCCATAAGCATGGAAATCGCCCCCTACGCTACCAAGCACAGGCGACTCGCTGACCACGGCGGCGTGGACGCCATGGCTCGCCGTCGTTCCCACGCGCGTCTCGCCAAAATCGACGAATTCTGGCGTGAGGGCAATCCATTTGTCGGGCAAGGCCGGCACAAAAGAAAATGGATACTCCGTTCCACCGCAGACAGCCATGCCGCTGAGCGTGGCGCTGTAGCCAGCGGGAAGCACGACCTGCAGAAAATCGAGACTCGTTGATTGATACTCCGGCCGAAGCGCCATGAACCCTTCGCCTTGTCCAAACTGGCCCATGCCGAACTGCAGATAAGGGTGAGACGGATCGTACAGACCGGCAGGATTGCTCTCGTCGTTGGTCTCGACAATCGGTGAGCCGGCGATCACGGAGAATTGGTTCTGGCGGAGCAGCAGATGCGTATCACAGCCTGCGTACTCGGGCGGCAAGGACGATTCGCATTGGTCGAGAAACACAGTCGGGTACAGAGTGCCCAAATACGGATTGATTTGATGAACCAAGCCATCGATCGAGAGGTTGCCAAAGGCCTCGATCGGATCGCCATTGCTGATGAGCGTGAACCCCCAACTCTGCAGTCCCCCCGCGGGATCGGGAAACTGATAAGCAACCAATTCTACCGCCGCTTGCGCCTCAAGCGGCCCGAACAACATGCCCGACAGGACAGCCACCACAAGCACCCCTGAAACGAAGCGACCAGTCATGAGAGTCTCCCTGCCTGTTTGATCATTCTGCCTGATGCGCGACGGCTCAAGCCCCTTCTTTGAAAGAGACCGTCGCGCACATTGCCCGCGTTTGCACAACCCTGTGGATTGATTGACCAGAAGAAATGCTAGAGAAGGCGTAACTTGAACAATAGCAACGTACTGAGGAAATGTCAATCTCCCCAGATATGGGGATCCTGACAGGTGAGAGCGCTGGCCCTCGGGCAGCATGGCTAGCACTTTCGCTTTGGCAGATGGTCCCGTTCCAGTGCTTCGATCTCCTCGATCCGCCGAGCGTGGCGGCCGCCTTCGAACGGCGTGTTGAGCCACAGTTCGACCATCCGGTCGATCAGCCGCTCGCCGAGCAAATCGGACGAAAGGCACAGCACGTTGAGGTCGTTGTGCCGCCGGCTCATCTCGGCCGTCAGGTCGTCGTGGCACGGCGCGGCGCGGACGCCGGCGAACTTGTTGGCCGCGATGCACATGCCCAGACCCGTCCCACAAACTAGAATGCCTCGATCCACTTCGCCGCGACTTACTTGGCCGGCCACCACGGCAGCGATGTCCGGATAATCGACCGGCTCACTGTTATCGGTACCGGCATCCACGACGTCATGACCGAGCCGTTTCAGGAAAACGATCACCTTGGAATGGATCACGCAGCCGCGATGGTCACTTCCGACAGCAATACGCATGAAACAACGCCTGATAAAGAGACCCTAGTCGTCGATGAAGCCTTGCCCGACGGAGCGTCAGACACCCAGCGACAGGTCCAACACAACCTTCCCTCGATTGAGTCCAGTCTCCATTTCCTGTTCAGAGTGTCAATTCGCCCAACTGCGATTCCAATTCGTCGCGAATCTGCCGCGCGCAGCGCGCGTAGTGTTCCTTCGAGCCTCCGATTGGGTCTACGATGTCGGAACCGTCTCGGCAGAGGACGTGCGTGCGGTCGCCTGCATCCGGCCACTGAGCGACGATGGTCTCGCGATGCGATCGGGTCATCGTGTAAATCACATCCGCGTGGCGGACCAAGGGGTCGGTCAGAGGGTGGGTCTCGTGCCCGGTGAGATCGAGTTTCGCCTCGGCCATGACCTGGATGGCCTCGCTGCTGGCTTTTCCTCCCATGCCGGCCGCAACGCCCGCCGATCGCACGATAACCCCGCGGTCTTCTAATTCCTCCGGCGAGCAATCCAGCCGCTTGGCCAGCAAATTGCGGGCCAGTTGTTCGGCCATAGGGCTGCGACACGTGTTGCCCGTGCACACGAACAGAATCATCATGCTCGCCAGTCGCTTCAGCGTTTTCTGGGGCACCACGCCGCTGCGGAGGACCTCGAAATCGGTCTCTCGCACACGAACCACCGATGACGGCTGACCAAACCGGCTGGGACCATCGTCCAGCACCAGGGCCACGTCATCGCCGATCGACGCCAGGGCCTCTTGGGCATTTTTTGCTTCGGGCTCGCCACCCCGATTCGCGCTGGAGAGAACCAAGGGGCCCGCCACCATCTGGAGAATATCCAACACCACTTGATGTCCCGGCACGCGCAGCCCGATCGTCTGGTGCGGCGACACGGCCTGCCGCACGCGGCGAGGCAATCGTGTCACGAGACTCTCGGGATGCGAATTGTCGACCACGAGCGTTACGGGGCCCGGCCAACACCGTCGAGCCAGGCGGTGAAACAACCGGCTCATGTCAGGCGCGTAGTCGAGCGCTTCTTCGCTACTGCGAATCGCGATGGGCAGGGGATGCCCTCCCTTGCGACACTTCACCTGGCAGAGTCGCTCGACCGCTTGTTCGTCGAGCGCCAACGCGGCAACCCCATACACGGTTTCGGTGGGCACGACGACAAGTTTGCCTTCGGCGAGTGCCTGGACCGCCCGATGTACCACGTCGCGAATGTCGTCCGCCTTGCGGACATCGATTATGGCTGACGCCATGCTGCAGATCCGTCTTGCCAGAGTGCCACGTGACCAACAGACCCCCATAATGAGCTAAGAGCGTTTCCCTACTTTGATCGATACAAACATCTCATGTTTCTCGTCTTCAGGCCAACAGCAGCCTTCTCGGACGCTCGCTGGGCCAGAAACGGCTCGAACCTCATTCTAGTGACGTTGCCGCGAAGTTTCAATCACTCCGCTGCCCGCACCCAAGGGTCTCCGTTCTGGTCGGTTGCGATGGGCCCCCTTTCCTCGGCTTCAATGGAAAGCGCTTGACAGTGATGGCAAACGGGCTTAGTATGGTTTATGCATAATGCACAATCTTGATGTTCTTCGGGATTGCTCATGCCCCGCTCGATCCCGCACGGCCCTAATTCGTTTCTGTTGCGGAAGACGTTCTGTCGCCTTTCGCTCCGCGAAAGTAGCGTGGATTGACCGCAACTTTCGCGGAGCGAAAGGCGACA
>JAFGIR010000271.1 GCA_016929515.1 Pirellulales bacterium
ATGAACACGGGCACGCAGGCCGCCAAGGAGGCCGGCAACATGGTCGATCTCGACTCGAACCCGACAAAACTCATCGAGATTGTCGAGATCGGCAAGCAGCTCTTGATGACCCGAGGGGCGCTCACCACGTTCAGTCTGGCAAACGACGTGTCAAAATACTTCGCCATCATTCCGGCGGCGTTCGTGGGCGTGTATCCGGTGCTCGGACGGCTCAACGTCATGCACCTGGCCACGCCGGCCAGCGCGATTCTATCGGCGGTAATCTTCAACGCGCTGGTTATCGTGGCGCTCATCCCGCTGGCGCTGCGAGGCGTGCGGTATCGTCCGGTCGGCGCGGCCGTGTTGTTGCGGCGGAATCTGTTGGTATTCGGACTCGGCGGCCTCGTCGTGCCGTTCATTGGCATCAAACTGATCGACGTGCTCCTGGTGGCATTGCATCTGGCGTAACACTTGGTCCCCTCTCCTCTGCGAGAGGGCTAAGGTGAGGGCTTCTTCCCATGCTGAAACAAGTCAGACAAGCCGCGATGCTCCTGATCGTGTTGAGCATCCTTACGGGCATCATCTATCCTCTGGCCATCACCGGCCTTGCCCAGGCGATGTTCCCCTGGCAGGCCAACGGCAGCCTGATCTACCGAGCTGGCCGTCCGGTCGCCTCCTTGCTCATCGGTCAGCCCTTCACCGATCCGAAATACTTCTGGAGCCGACCATCGGCCACATCGCCGATTGGCTACAACGCCGCGTCGTCGGCTGGCTCGAACCTGGGGCCGACGAATCCCGATCTGGCAGCCGCCGTGCAAGAGCGGATCACGGCCCTGCGAAAGGCCGACCCAGGCAACGACGCGCCGATTCCCGTGGACCTGGTGACGTGTTCGGCCAGCGGCCTTGACCCCCACATCAGCCCGGCGGCGGCCGAATGCCAGATCGTCCGGGTGGCAAAAGCCCGAGCAGTGGAAATCTCCACCGTCCGGGAACTGGTCGCCCGCCATACGGAAGGCCGCACACTGGGCCTGCTGGGCGAACCTCGCGTGAACGTGGTAGAATTGAATCTCGAACTGGATTGTCCACGGTATTGAACTGCCTGGGATGCTGCTGACCAATTGAAATGGAAACGATTGCCTTTGTCCTATGAACGCCAAACGTATTGCAGGTCTTCTGAGAGCCCTTGAGTCTGTTTCATCGACAGCAACGGCAGCGAATCCATATCTCTCAACCGCGTGTGTCAACAATCTCACTCGATACTTGCATTCTCTGTGCAAGGAACCATACTCCGGCCACTTGCTCATTGGCGAGGCACCGGGCTACAAAGGTTGTGCTCTCACTGGAATTCCCTTCACAAGCCAAAACGTGCTTACGTCCAGTTCGCATCCATTCATCGTCAAGCTACGGCCATCTCTCGCCGTGACGGGCACAACCTCTGAGGCAACTGCTACGATCGTCTGGAGCTACCTTGAAGGCTGTCATGCTGTTCCCGCAATGTGGAATGTCTTTCCCTTTCATCCGCATAGAAAACACTGTCGTGAGTCAAACAGGACGCCAACAAAGGTCGAAACCGACTGCGGAAAGCCATTCCTGCAGCGCGTGCTTGACATTCTATGCCCCGATTCCGTGATCGCGGTTGGTGGAACAGCGGCCAAAACCCTTGCTCGACTCTTTCCAACCATGAAGTTCGTGACCGTGCGTCATCCTTCGTATGGCGGCAAAACTGAATTCATGTCGGGCCTCAAGAAGGCACGAATTCAATAGAGGTCGTTGAGTTATGTCCGACGAACGCCCCAATCCCGATGCCCTGCTGGCCCGCGTGCAAGCCGAGGAGGCAAAGCAAGCTCGGGGGAAGCTCAAGGTTTTCTTTGGGGCTGCGCCGGGCGTGGGGAAGACGTATTCCATGCTGGAGGCCGCCCGCAAGGCCGGCAAGGAAGGCATGGACGTGGTGGTCGGCTATATTGAGCCGCATTGCCGGCCGGAGACGCAGGCCCTGGTGCTCGGCCTGGACATGCTGCCCCGTCTGGAGATCGACTATCGCGGAACGACGCTTTTCGAGTTCAATCTCGACGCCGCGATTGCCTTGCATCCGCAATTGCTGGTCGTGGACGAGTTGGCCCACACCAACGCTCCGGGCGCGACGCACGCGAAGCGGTGGCAGGACGTGATGCAACTTCTGGGGTCCGGCATCGACGTTTACACAACGCTCAACGTCCAGCATCTCGAAAGTTTGAACGACGTGATTGCGCAGATCACGGGCGTGGTGGTCCGCGAGACGGTGCCGGATTCGATCTTCGAGCAGGCCGACGAAGTGGAACTGGTGGACCTGCCGCCAGACGACCTTTTGGAGCGATTGCGGGAAGGCAAGGTCTACATCCCCTATGAAGCCGAACGGGCAATGGCCCATTTCTTCACCAAAGGCAACCTGATTGCCCTGCGCGAGCTGGCTCTGCGCGAGACGGCCCAACGGGTCGGCGAGCAGATGGATGTATACCGCGACGAGCACGCGGTGCGCGGAACGTGGCCTGCCCGCGAACGGCTTCTGGTGTGCGTCGGTCCCAGCCCGTTTTCCGGGCGATTGGTTCGCGCGACCCGGCGAATGGCGGCCAGTTTGAAATCGCCCTGGATCGCCGTTCACGTCGAAAC
>JAFGIR010000272.1 GCA_016929515.1 Pirellulales bacterium
CGACGGTCGATTTCACGGTCGCTCCGCCGGCTGGTGAATTCGAGCGGGTCGAAATGGAAGCGGCCCAATTGCGCCGCGCGGCCGAGCAGACCCAAGGACGTTTCTACACAATCGCCGACGCCCATCGGCTGCCTCGGGAGCTTCCGTCGGGCCATCAGGTGCCGATCGAAACGCTGCCTCCGGTGCCGCTTTGGAACAGCTGGCCGCTGTTGGTGCTGTTTCTGACGATGCTGATCACCGAATGGACCGTGCGAAAGGCAAAGGGAATGGTATAGAATGAGGTTGGCCGCCGCACGGACGCGTCGGCTCGCTTCGTTCCCGTTACAAAACCGTGGAATCTCATGGCCCATCCGTTGGAACAGAAACTCGTTCGACTCCGACGCCGCGTGCGGCGGTGGCTCGTCGCCCACGGCCTGAGCCGGCTGATCACGGCCGCCGTGGGCGCGGCGCTCGTGCTCGGACTGGTCGACTACGTGTTTCGCTTCCAGGATCGTGGCATTCGCGTGATGCTCACCGCGGCGTTGCTGGCCATGCCCGCTTGGGCATGCTACCGTTGGTTGTGCCGCGCGTGGAGCGCGCGGCTGGGGCCGCTCGATTTGGCTCGGCAAGTTGGAAGCCGGTTTCCGGAGTTGGGCGACGGTCTCCCCAGCGCGGTTGAGTTCCTCGGACAGTCCGAGGACGACCGAACGGCGGGTTCGGCCGCATTGCGTCGCGCGGTCATCGCCACGACGAAGGCTAAGGCCGAGCGAGTCGATTTCGCGACCGTGCTCGACCGACGGCCCGTTGTTCGCGCAATGCTGCTTGCCGTGGGCACGTGTCTTCTGGCCGGGATCTTCGTCCTGCTGGACGTGCAATCGAGCCAGATCGCGCTGGCCCGGTTGGTCGATCCACTGGGCAGCGTGACGTGGCCGCGCGAGAACTACCTTCGGCTTCTCAACCACGTCGACCGCGTCGCGCGAGGCCAGCCCTTCCAGGTCGAGGTGAAAGACGCGTTCAACGCCAAGCTGCCGCCACGGGTCGACATTCACTACCGATTCGATCATGCCGATAACTCGCCAGCCGAAGAAGTCCAACCCATGCACCGGATAGGCTCAATCATGGTTGCGCGGCGTGATAACGTCACCGAGCCGTTCGCCTACCGGATCGAAGGCGGCGACGATCGTTCCATGGATTGGATCGAGGTCCAGGTGGTTGAGCCACCGGCGATTGCTTCGCTGAACGCCACGATCCGCCCGCCCGACTATACGGGTCGGCCAGCAAGTCAATCGACCGGTCAACTGCAGCTTCTGCGAGGTAGTCGGGTGAGTATCTCCGCCTTGGCCACCAAACCGCTGAGTCGAGCCGAGCTTCACTCGGACGACGATCGGATCGCCCTGCCCTGCTGGATTGGCCAAGACGGTCGCCACTTCAGCGTCGGCGGAGACGCTTCCGGTGGCTTTGTACCGGAGCAATCAGGTTTCTATTGGTTTGACCTGGTTGATCGCGAAGGCATCCACGGAGGTCAAGCGGATCGCTGGGAAATTCAGCTCGTCGACGATCGGCCGCCCAGCGTGGACATCGAGCTGCCCTCGGAGACGACGTTCGTCACGCCCCGGGCCGTTTTGCCGGTCCGCGTCACGGCCAAGGACGATCTGGCAATTCGGCGGATCGATCTCGGGGTTGAACCGGTCGTCGGAGACGATGGCGTGCTTGGGCCAAAGATTTCGCTCTACGAGGGACCCCCACGAGCAATGTTCTCGGCCGACGCTTCGCCAGGCCAGCAAAGGACGGTTGATTACCGCTGGGACCTGGCTGCTCTGCGGTTGCGACCGGGCACGCAGTTGACCTTTCACGTATCGGCCGAAGACTATTCACCCCAGTTCGGCAAGAGTGCCTCGCGGCGGATCGTGGTGGTTCGGCCCGAGGAGTTGATCGATCGGCTGGCCGATCGGCAGCAACGCATTCTGGCCGAACTGGCTCGCACGCTCAACATCGAGCGAGAAAGTCGACAGCAAGTAGGTCAGCTTCGAAGCAGCGTGGCCGCCGAAGTGCATCTTGATCAAGCCGCGATCGACCGCCTCCGTGCCGCCGAGTTGAGTCAGCGCGAAGCACACTGGATTCTAACCGACGCGACCAAAGGCATACCCGGCCAGGTAAAACGCCTTCTGGCCGATCTGAGGAACAACCGGCTCGATAGCCCCGACGTCGAGCGGCGCATGGACGCCCTGTCGGACGAACTCAGCCGGCTCGATCGGGACGTTCTGCCCGTCATCGCCCGCGAAATGACAGCCGCCATCAAGACGGCCGAGACGCGGCTCGAAAGGAACGCCGGTGAGACCGCTCCGCCGAGCTGCACGCCGTCGAGTGGGAACGAAGATCAAGCCTTGAAGAACGCTTTGGTTACCATTGGTGCAGGTCAGGATGAGGTCATCGCCTCGCTGGAACGATTGTCGAACCAATGGAACCAATGGAACGACTACCGGCGTTTTCATCGACGCTGGATTCAACTGCTGCGACGGCAGGAACTTCTGGTCCAGCGGACCAACAGCCTCGGGCGAGACCTGCTCGGCAAAACGGCCGAAGACGTCTCTCCGGAAACGGCCGCGCGGCTAAGAAGCGTCGCCGACGACCAACTCGAATTGGCGCGGCACCTGGATCAACTCCTGCAAGAGATGGACCAATCGTGCAAGACGCTGGCCGACTTCGCCCCCTTGGCCACCGAGACCATCTCCCACGCCATTGCTCGCTCGCGCGAATTGGACATCGCCAGTCGGATGCGCGCGGCGGGCAATGCGGCCGCGCGAAACCGTCTCGGACGTGCCACAACGCTCCAGGCCGGTATTCTCGCCGACCTGCGGGACATCCTCGATTTGCTCTCGAACCGCCGCCGCCACGAATGGGCCACCTTAGTCGAAAAATTGCCCGAGATGGCCGGTCAATTGGCCGACTTGATCCGTCGCCAGGCAATGCTGCGCGAGCAAATGCGCAAGGAAACCGGCACGACCGGCGAGAATCAATCACACAGATGGACGTCGCTCGGTCGGCAACAAGCACAATTGCAGACGATCGCTGAGCGACTCGCATCCCAGTTGACCCAACTATTGGCCAACGAGCCGGTTCATTGGATACGGAAAGCCGCCAAACAAATGGGGCAAGCAAGCCGCGCCGCAGCGGTCGCCGACACACGAACAGCTTCCCAGCGTGCCCACGAGGCCGAGATGTTATTGACCGAGGCTGCTGCTCGACTGGCTCAACAAATGCAACAAATCCAGACCAACGCGGCCGACGAACAACTGGCACGGCTCGAGGCAACCCTCGCGTCGCTCCACAAACGGCAGCAACAGGCGGCCGACGAGACGCGGCAACTCGAAGACGCCTTGCGCGTGGCCGGAAGCCGGACCACCAACCAGATTGCCGCGCTACGACGCTTGGCCGCCGACCAACAAGGCCTGCGGAAAGAGACCAACGAGTTGGCCGTCTCGCTGAAATCCGCCAGACTGTTCCGGCGCGTGTTGGACGAGACAACCCGAGAAATGGCGATGGCGGCCGGCTGGCTCGCACGACAAAACACCGACCAACGGGTACAGACGGCTCAAGCGGCCGCGTCGGGCCGTTTGGCACGGCTGATCGAGTCGCTGCATCCCACGCCTTCCGAGCCAAAACAAGCCGTCTCCGGTGGAACGCCCGCCACGGCGGCGAACAACCAGGCCGGCACGCGTCCTGACCCGAAAATTTTGGCCCAACTGCGACTGTTGAAGCTGCTGCAACAGGACCTCTTCGTTCGGACACAAGAATGGGACGAGCGTTTCGGAGGGCTTGCGTCTCTTCCAGCGGAGGCCGAGCGGCAGTATAAACAGCTTAGCCGCGAGCAAGGCCAGTTGGCCGATGCGCTGTTTGAATTGACTGGGAACGAGGCAACCATTGATCAGCCTCCCCAGGACGGTCCCGTGGATCAACCTTGACTTTGGATTTTCGATGAGATCGCAAGTACACGTTTGCCTGATCATGCTTGGGACGCTGGTCGGTCACGCCGTTTGGCCGGCCCCCTGCCCCGCCGGCCCGGCGCCGACCCAGCCACCCGAGGAGACACTCCTTGACGATGCCCACCACGAAATGTTCGCGCCATTGGATCCGAGACGGGTCGACGCCGAAAACGGCAAAGAGCCAAGGCGTCTCGCGCCGGCTGGATCGAATCGGCCACGGTCTCGGGTGGATGAGCCGGGTGCGGCGGGCACGTCGGAAGACGCCGTGCCGTTGCGTTCGGTCGCCGAGCAGATGCGTACGGTCGGGGCCATGCTCCGCCGCGCCGATTGTGGAACCACCACCCAACATGCCCAGCGACAGATCCTCGACGATCTCGATCGGTTCCTTCGGGAAGCTCAGTCGCGTTGCCAAGCCGCTCAGTCGGGCACCCGCGACAAGCCCGTCGACAAGCAACCGCCTCCCTCCACTTCACCCAACAAGCCGGGCAACCAACCCGGCACAACGCCTGGCAGCCCGGGCAAAACGGGGACCGCCGACGCGGAAAGGCCGGAAACCGGCTCGTCTCGCAGGACTCCTGAACAGAGGCGAGTCATGTTGAAGGAGCTCTGGGGTGAGCTGCCGCCGCGCGAGCGTCAGAAGATGATGCAATTGCCCGTTGAAGAGTTTTTGCCCCGTTACGAACTGCTAATTGAAGAGTACTTCCGGCGATTGTCCGAAGAAAAGAAGAAGGGGAACTCTCCCCGGCAACGCACCAACCCCTAATCTCCAACATCTCATGACACACTTCCTGCTATCAGCCACGATCGTTCTTTCTATCGGTGGAGCAACGCTGGGCGCCGTGCCCGACGCACGCGACACAGACAACGCGGAATTGATGACCGAAGAGACCGAGACCGCCGTCCAGCAAGCATTGGCCTGGCTCGCGGCCCGACAGCACGACGACGGTTCGTTTGGGTCGGGCGATTGGCGCGGCAACGTGGCCGTCACGGCCATTGCGGGAATGGCCTTCATGTCGGGTGGAAGTACGCCGAACCGGGGACCCTACGGAGCCCAGGTCAACCGCACGGTCGACTACCTGATGAAACAGACCGAAGAAAACGGTTTCATCATCAATCGTGACGCCGTGAGCCAGGGCCCGATGTATGGTCATGGATTTGCCACGTTGTTTCTGGCCGAGTGTTATGGCATGTCGCGCAGAGCCGAGCTGCGCGAGAAACTCGCTCGGGCCGTGAAACTGATCGTCGATGCACAAAACAAGGAAGGAGGCTGGCGCTACCAACCCGACAGCATCGACGCGGATGTCTCGGTGACCATCTGTCAAGTGATGGCTTTGCGCGCGGCACGAAACGCGGGCCTGCATGTTCCCAAGAAGACGATTGATCGTTGCATCGACTACGTCAAGAAATGCCAAAACCCCGACGGAGGTTTTGCCTACCAACTGAACCGCGACCGACAGAGTATGTTTGCCCGATCGGCCGCTGGCGTCGTCGCTCTTTACAGCGCAGGCGTGTACGAAGGACCCGAAATCGAAAAGGGACTCGATTATTTAACGCGTTTCGTCCCGGGCAGCCGTCAGGCGGCTCGCGTGGATCACTATTTTTACGGCCAATACTACGCCGCCGGAGCAATGTGGCTCTCTGGCGGTGCCCGCTGGCAGAAGTGGTACACGGCCGTGCGAGATGATCTTCTGGACCGCCGCGTCGACAACGCACGCTACTGGACCTCCCTCTCCTACACGGACGATTATGCAACGGCCATGGCGTGCATCGTTCTGCAGATGCCGAACGACTACTTGCCCATTCTCCAACGTTAGGCCACGCGCAAACCATGCAAATCATCTTCTCTGCAAATCGCAACAAGACACACTGGCCCCTGGACACACGGGGTGCAGGCAACCCGGACCGTGGGCTTGTCGTAACACTCCTTGCTCTGGTTGTCGCGACATGGACATCGGTCGGGTCGGCGGGAGCGGATGATGTGAAGTCCCCTTCAGGCCGCGTTGTGCCGCTCGACGGCCAACCGTTTCAGGCACGTTTTGTCGGAGTCGACGCCGGCGGGCAATGGACGTTCGCCGCCGAGGGCTCGCGACGCACGTTGCCGGCCCAAACGCTGGTTCGCTGGGGCCGGCCGGCCGAACCGGCCCGGGGACCGGTCGTCGTGCTGGCCGACGGCGGGCTGCTGCCAGCCGAACCGCTGCGAATCGACAAGGGAAAGATGATCGTCGAAAGCGACGCGTTCGGTAGGCTTCGCGTGCCGCTGGAATCGTCGGCCGGCGTCCTCCTTGCCTGGCCAACCACATCGACCGAGCAGGACCTACTCGTCGATCGGTTACTTCAGGCCAAAGGACCCTCGGATCAGGTTCTCCTCGCCAACGGCGACCAGTTGGCTGGAGTCGTTGCCCAGATCGACCCCCAAAAAATTCAATTGGAAATCGACGGCCAGCCGACAAACTTGGTGCGAGAACTTGTGACGGCCGTCGTTTTCAATCCGACACTCCGCGCTGAATTGAGAGAAACAGCGTCTCGGGCATGGGTCGGTTTGGACGACGGAACACGGCTGTTGGTCAACCGGCTGCTGTTGGAAGGACCTTCGCTGCAACTCGTGCCGGCGGCCGTCGACCGGGCATCGCCGCCATGGTCAACCAAGGCCCAGCGGTGCGTCTTTCTCCAACCGCTGGGTGGCCGGGCCGTGTATCTCTCCGACCGGCTGGCCGACGACTATCGGCATGTGCCGTTCCTCGATCTGCCCTGGCCTTATCACAACGACCGCAACGTACTCGGCCGACGGCTTCGCGCCTCGGGGCAAACCTATCTCAAGGGGTTGGGAGTGCACAGCCAGGCCCAACTCACTTATCGACTAAACGGACGATTCGACCAGTTCGAAACGGAGTTGGCCTTGGACGACGCAACCAAGGGTGGCGGCAGTGTGGTTTATCACGTGCGGGTCGACGGTCGGCACCAGTTTTCCAGCGAGCCGGTCCGCGGCGGCGACCGCCCCGTTCCCATCCGCATCGATCTGGCCGGCGCGAAACAACTCGAACTAATCGTCGATTTTGGCGAGCGGGCCGATCAACTCGATTACGCCGATTGGCTCGACGCCCGGCTCATCCGGTCTGAAGCGTCATCCGGCAAAGCCCCCGCCGAGTCAAGCCAACAAGCCGAGCCAAAACCGTGAGGAAACCGCATCTCGCCTGAGCGTCGCATCGACGTCAATCGATCGGTTTGAGTTCGATCTGGTCGATACCGACCATGTAACTCTTCCGGGCCTTGCCGTTGGCGCCGACGATTTCGATCGTGAGCCGGTGCTTGCCCTGGTCAAGGTTCAACACGCCGCCGAAGGCGATCGGCTCGGCGGGCGTCACCGTCGGAGCGTAGAGATCGAGCGGCTCACCCAGCTTCTTGCCGTCCAGGTAAACTTGAATTGTCGCGTAGTCGGGCGCCTTGGTCAGAGAGAGCATGACTTGATACTTGCCCTCTTTCTTGACGGACGCGCCCAATTCGAGCTTGTTGCCCGGTTTGGCATTTTGCCACCAGAGTTGATCGTCGCCGCGCCACCTGCCTTTTCCAAAAACTCGCATGTCCTGGATTTCGATCCTGCCGACCGGGCGGTTCAGCAATTTGAAACCGGACAACTTCGGCGCCGTTCTGTATTCGACCGGCTCGGTGGCCTCGCCGGGCATGGGACCAATGGTCGCCTTGGCTCCGGGCCGTCCGTACCAATAGGTCGTTGCCGCGTAATCGACGTTCGTGGCTTGCCAGTGCCAGATTTCCATGTCGAAACGGAACGAGCTCTCGAACGGGATGGCGTCGAGCAATCGTACTCGCGTGTTGGTCACGTTGCCGTAGTTCTTCGGTCCTTCGGCCCGGGGCTGAGCGTGGAAGGGCGACTGGAAAAACTTGGGCGTGCACCAGGCGTAGCCATAATAGTCCTCGGTGCCGGTGCCGAAGTGGGACGGGAACGTTTCGTCGTCGACGTAGATCTTCTCGTCGCCTTCGCCCCACCAGCCGGTGGCGCGGTTGAGCAAGGTCAGTGTGTCGCCGGCGAAAACGCCCTTTCCTTGGGCCGTGAGGAAGTTCCAGTCAAAAGCCTTCTTGCCGCCCGAGGCCGTCTTGATGTTACGCTGCTGCCGCCACGTCGCGTGGAAGTGCATCGAACGGTCGTTCCATTTCGAAGGGCAAGTCGTCGCCGTGACGACCGCCGTGACTTTCTGCTTGCCCAGGTTCTTCAAGTTTATCTCACACTCCTCCTTGAAGGGCATGACCCACCAGCAAGTCATCGTGCCGTCCTTGTCGACCTTCCGATACCAGCCGGTGTAGGGGTTTACGCCGACGCCGCCCCCAAAAAAATCACCGACCGGACACCAGACGGTTGTCTCGTCGTCGAACTCCATCTCCAACACGGTCGACCGCAGGGCTTGGGTCCGATCCTCCGCGTCGAGACGAACCGAGAGCTTGCAGACCGCGCCCGGCTTCTCAATCTCCATCTTCAGCGAACGGCCGGCGTCGATCGTTCCGTTCTCGGTCACAACGGCGGCGCGTTTCGGCATCACCGACGCCGGATCGAGCAGCGTCGTCTGGAGCCTGGCGATCTTGGCTTTTGCCGCGGCCAGCCAACGTTGGTTGAAAGTCTGAACCCGCGCGCCTGGTGCGTACGTCCGGTAGTTGATCTGGTAGTAAAGCAGATCTCCTCGCTTCTTGCTTTTCTGGAAATTCCGGTCAAAGGTCACTTTGCAGTGTTTGGCGTAAGGGATAGGCAGGTAGAGGTTGCGTCCCCGGGCGTTCTCCTCGGACAACGGTGCCCCGACCAGTGCCGTGCCGCCGACGAGTTGGTCGACGCGGGCCTCGATGGTCGGCTCGGTCTCGCCATCCAGATAAACGCGAATCGTGCCCTCGTACTTGCCCGAGGTGACCCACCATCGGACAATCGCGCCGGGCCCCTCGGCGTCCATCATGACCCATTCGGTCCGGTCGCCGTTCTTCTCCTCGCGGATGAAGAACGAACGATCGTTGTTGGCGAACCAGCCGGGCTTGTCCGGGCTTGTCGACTTCGGGTCGTAGCTGCTGGCTTGCTTGCAAGTGTAGGCCGGATCGGGAAAACTCGCCAACGCGGCGCGATCGGTCATCTCGTCGAGCAACGAATTCAGGCTGATGGGCGTGGCGGTCGCGGACTGACAGCAGACCATCCAAAATCCCAACGCAATACAGCACAGTCTGGTCGACATGGGGTACTCCTTCCAAGACGGATTGAAAACAGGAGGAATGGGAACGTGGCGTGAGGGCTTGCCGGTCGGCCCGGCGTTGCTCTGAAAGTGGCTTGTGTAGCCACATTATCTTACCTTCTAGCCGCGGTGCTGACAAACCGAGTTGAACCAGAAGAAAGCAGAGCCCCCCCTTTCGACCGCGGGGTCAGCGGCCCGATGTTGACTCGCAACGTGGTTAATGGGGCCACTGGCTGAGTTCTCAGCCCGCCGCGGCTCGCCATTACTTAGAGCGTCACGCTCTCGCCCGGGGCTAGTAGAATCGCCTCGGTCGACGTCTGCTTCAACACCCGATCGGCCCAGGCTTCGACGTCTTGCTCGATCAGCGGCCACGTGTTGACGTGGACCGGCACGACCCGATCGGGCTTGAGCATTTTGACCGCTTCGAGCGCGTCGTCGGGCCCCATGGTGTAGTTGTCGCC
>JAFGIR010000273.1 GCA_016929515.1 Pirellulales bacterium
CGTCGCCGTGTGCCGGGTCATGGTCCGGCGGTTGGGATCAAAAACGTGCGTGGTCTCAACATTACCCATCATGATACAGTTTATAGCACATGGCCAGCCCTCCGCAAGTGGCATAGAGAAGATGCGCTGGCCGGTCCACGACCCTGGCTTGTCAGAAGAGGTCGCAACCTGCAAAATAAACGAAATGATGTTTTCCCGCCCCATATGGCTTTGTTTGGCCATCCATAGTGTTTTAGGGAGTTTTATTCGATGATTCTTGGAATTCCAAAAGAGATTCTGCACGATGAGTTGCGTGTTGCCGCCTTGCCCGAGACCGTGGCCGAGTATGTCAAGATGGGGTTTGAGGTGATGGTTCAATCGTCGGCGGGCGACGGGGCCCTGCAGCCCGACGCCGAGTACGAGAAAGTGGGGGCGAAAATAGTTGCCGACGCCCAAACCGTGTTTACCCAATCGGACGTGATTTTGAAAGTCAAGCAGCCTTGGGTGAACGAGGAGACGGGCCAACACGAAGTCGACATGATGCGGGAGGGAGTGATTCTGGTGACGTTTCTTCACCCCGCGGCACCGCCCAACCACGACATGATTCAGATGCTGGCGGCCAAAAACATCACGGCCCTGACAATGGACAACATTCCTCGCATCTCGCGCGCTCAAACGATGGATGCGTTGACGTCGATGAGCACGGTGACCGGTTATCGATCGGTGATTATTGCCGCCGATCTGTTTCCGAAGTTCATTCCCATGATCGGCACGGCAATTGGCACTATCCGGCCGGCAAAAATGCTGGTGGTGGGAATCGGCGTGGTCGGGCTGCAGGCCATCGCCGCGGCCAAACGGCTGGGGGCGTCGATCATGGCCGTGGACATCAAGGAAGACGCCCGCAAAGCGGCGGACAGTCTCGGCGCGAAAGTCGTCGGTTTCGACGTTCCGCCCGAATTGGCCGTGGGCGAGGGCGGTTATGCCAAGGCGCTCACTCCCGAATGGATCGAAAAGGAACGCAAAGGCATTGAGCCGTACGTGGCGGAAGCCGACATCGTCATTCTCAGCGCGCTGGTGCCCGGCGAAATCGCGCCCGTGCTCATCACGGACGACATGGTCCGCAAGATGAAGCCGGGTTCGGTCATCATCGATGTTTCGATTGACCAGGGCGGCAACTGCGAGATAGCCGAAGGAGGGCGACTTTGCGTGAAACATGGCGTTCATCTGTGCGGATTGTGGAACATCCCAGGGTCCATGCCGGTCCACGCGAGTTGGCTTTATTCCCAAAACATGCTTGCGTATGTCAAAAACCTCTTCAAAAACGGCCTCGACAAGCCCGATTGGGCCGACGAGATCGTGCGTCATTCGCTGGTGACGCGCGACGGCAAAATCATGCACCAGGGGCTTTTGAAGATACTCAACCAGAAGTAAGCGGGTGTTGCCGCGAGAGAGGAGAAAGAAAAGAATGGTCGACCTCGTGTTGATGGTATCGGTGTTTGCCGCGGCATTCGTGGTGGGTTACGTCTTGATTTCGCGTGTTCCCCCGCGGCTGCACACCCCCCTGATGTCGATGACTAACGCCATTTCAGCCGTGACGATTCTGGGAGGTTTTCTTCTGTTCGCCGTTCCGACGACGATCAGTCAGGATGTGCTCGGCTTCATGGCCATAGCCCTTGCAGCGTTCAACGTGGTCGGCGGATTCGCCATTACGGACCGCATGGTGAAAATGTTCCATCGGAAGGAATCCTCTTCGTGACGAGCGCGAGGATGCCGACTTTTTACCTTGGCCGCTGTCGCTCGACAAGCAAGTTCACTAACAATCTTAGCGCGATAACCAACTCATGGCTTTTAATTGGCAACTTGCGATCGATTTCGTGATCATCCTCATCCTCATTCTGGGGATATGGCAATTCCGAACACCCCGCGGTGCAAGGTACGGAAATCTGACGGCCGCCTTCGCATTGTTGTGCGCGGCGGTCGTCGTGCTCCACGGACATCCGCCGCTCCAACCGGCGATCGTAGTGTTTGCGCTCCTGGCGGGCGGGTCTGTCGGGTGGTCCGTGGCGATGCGCGTCAACATGCTCCAAATTCCCGCGATGGTCGCGTTCCAACACGGAGCCGGTGGAGTCGCCGCTTTTCTCGTGTCGTTCGTCGAATTGACCCGCGACCAGGGCGACCTCGCTCTGGTGGGACAATTGTCGGGCATCCTCGGGATCATTATCGGCGCCGCCACCTTTAGCGGCAGCATGGTTGCTAGCGCGAAACTCGCGGGACTCACTCGTCAAACCCCCACCATTTTGCCTCGACATAACGCGATTTTGGCAGCCATCGTGGCGGGACTCGTGGTCTTCGGGGTGTTGGCGGGCAACACGGCCGGATTACCGCTTCTGCTGGTCTCGCTTGCCTTGATCTTGCTGTCGGTTGCACTGGGGGCCGTCTTCGCCGTTCGCATCGGTGGAGCCGACATGCCCGTCCTCATCTCCTTCCTGAACGCAACCGCCGGCGTGGCGGCGGCGTTCTGCGGCATCATTATTCAGAACCGGTTGCTCATTGCGTGTGGCGCCACGGTGGCCGCGTCCGGCTCGATTTTGACCCACGTCATGTGCCAAGCAATGAACCGGCGTCTACTGAAAGTCCTTGTCGCGGCCGATTTGAAACCTGCCCAACCCGCCGCGCGAGACGCGGCAACCACGGCCTCGGCCGCTCGAGAACCGGCGGCGCGACCACCCCTCGAATGCACCGTCGAGGGAGTTGCAGATGCTCGGAACGTCATCATCATTCCCGGATACGGAATGGCGCTGGCGCATGCCCAGTTCGAGGTGGTCAAGATCGCCAATCTGCTCCAAAAGCAAGGCAAGGACGTGCGCTTCGCAATCCATCCCATTGCCGGACGAATGCCGGGTCACATGCACGTGCTGCTGGCCGAGGCCGAGGCCGATCCCGACATGTTGTACGACCTGCGGGAAATCAATTCGCGATTCGCCGAAACCGACCTCGTGCTCATCGTCGGCGCATGCGACGTCGTGAATCCGGCCGCGATCAACGTCGAGGGAACTCCCATCTCCGGCATGCCCATCCTCTCCGCCCACGAAGCCAAATCCGTCGTGGTGTGCAACCTGGACGAGCGACCGGGCTACTCGGGCGTTGAAAATCCCCTCTACGACAATCCAAAGACCATCCTCATGCTCGGCGATGCGAAAGCCAGCCTGGGCGAATTGCTGCAACGGCTGGAGAACGCTTCGGATTAGGCGGCCGGGGCTTC
>JAFGIR010000033.1 GCA_016929515.1 Pirellulales bacterium
ACTCCGTTGACGAATAGGTCTTGCGGACGCCCGTGGAGCGATCCGAAGCCCGGGGCGCGCGCCGAGGTGGGCGGCGCCAAGCCGCTGCGGCTGAAGCCGGTGATGTACTGATATCCTGCGGCAGGCTGTCCTCCCATTCGCATCCCGCCCATTCCACCCATGCCTCCGGCCATTTGGCCCGGGGGTTGAAGGAAGTGTACGGTCCCATCGGAGTATCTCGCACCCGGCGCGCCGTCGATCATCTGGGCGCGGGCTGGCGCCGCGAACGGATCGACCACGGGAGCTCTTGGCAGGGGAGACGCCGACTCGGCCGGGACGCCGCACCAAGTCGCCCCTGCCGAAGATACACGCGGCGTCACCATCATTCGGAGAGCCTCTGCTTCTTCCTCGGCGATTTCCACGCGCTCGGCCTCGGCCAGCAGACGCCGATTGATCGGCCTGGTCGTCGGGCGGTAGGCGAAGGTGATGCTCGACGTGGTTCGCATGGCCGATTGACGATTGACGCCGCGGAAGAAACTCTCGATCGTCGGCGCCGACGAGCCGAACCGATCGAGCAACGATTGCTCGACCATCGCCAGACTGATCTCGGCCGCGACCGGGTTGCCCTGCGGGTCGGTCGCCGTGAGCGTGACTTCGACCTCCTCGCCCGGTCGGATGGGCCCCTTGCCCGAGCCTTTTCGCTTCGCCGAAATGCTCAGTCGCAAATCGCGTTGGACGACAAAAGGGCTCGAAGCCTCGTGGAACCGCTTGACCAGCTTGGCCTTGTCCTTCGGCTCGTTCCGCGCGTCGGTCATCACGGCCACGGCCAGATCGAAGTTGGGGGCGAGCCGGGCAACCATCGGAATCTCGATCTTATTTTCCCCGGTGGCCAACTCGACAAGCCGGTAGTCGAGAATCCGCGCGCCCTGGAACGCCACCAGCGCCAAAGCCGGTTTTTCGCGCCAGTGCAACCGCACCTTGGCCGTGTCGCCCACCTTGTACGTGTGGACGTCGGCCAGAATCCGCAGCCGCACCGAATCCTTGTCGTCCGAAATCCGCACCGTGTGTTGGCCCGAAATCGGGTTGTCGAACCGGTCGATTCCCTCGGCGCGAAGAACGTACTTGCCCCCGTCTTTCAATTTCAACGTCAGCCGGGCCGTTCCGTCTTTCGCGTCGGATTCGAGCGGGTGTTTTTCGACGAGCCGCTCGCCACGTTTGCCGCCGACCGAGGTCTGCTCGAAGATCTTGAGCGTCAGTCGCTTGCCGATCGGCTTGCCCTGGGCGTCGCGCGTGGTGAGCGAGACCTCGAACGTCTCGCCCGCCACGTAGACCGGACGGATCGTCTTCAGACCAATCGAAAAACCCTGGCACGCGAGCAAGAAGTTCGAGGCACTTGTCAAATTCCGCTCGGGCAACTCGACCACCAACGGAAGCGGCTGGGTCTCGCGATATTCACGCGTGGGCAGCTTGAATTTCACTTCGCCCTGGGCGTCGGTTCGGGCCGTGTGGAGCCGGTCGCCGGCCAATCGATAGCGAATTTCGGCATTGGCCAGCGGGGCCCCGTAGTAGTACTCGGCGCGGATCACGCCCTCGATCTCCTCGCCCCGATAGTAAACCGTCCGCGGCGTGTCGATCACCAGGCGGATCGGCTCCAGGCGATATTCGTGCACCTGAAACATGCCCTGGTAGGTCTTCTGGTCCTTGTCGCGAACCTGGACGCGGTACGAGCCCTGGGGACTGGTCGGCGGCAACACGAAATGGTCGTGGAAGCTGCCGAACCGGTTAAGCTTGATCTCCTGCTGGCGGAGGAGGCGGTTGCGGCTGTCGAACACCTCGACCGTATACTCTTTTCCCTCGTCGATCGTATACGCATCGTCGGCCACGCGGCGCAAACACCCGCGAATGTGGACGATTTGCCCGGCGCGGTAGGCCGGCCGGTCGGTATAGACGTAGCCCTTGTCGGAAAGACCCTGGGCAATGCCGACGCCCTGGAGCCCGAGCTGGTTCGAGGCCGTGTGGTCGCCGGCGACGGCGAAGACGCGGACGTCGCCGGCGTCCTTCAACCGCTTGTAGGTTTTCTGAAATACACCATCCTTGCCGGTCGTCTCCTCGGCAAACACGTCGTGGCCGTCCGAGATCAGCAGTTTCGCGCCCGGCCACGGCTTGCCGGTGAGCATGTTTTGGGCGAACACGAACACCTCGTCGCGCGAACTCTTCACGATCAGGTCGAGGTCGCTTTGCAGCACCATCGTCGTCGCTTCGAGCGTCTTGCTGCCGACGGTCACCGCCATCGCGCCGGCGGCGAGTTTCTCGGGCAGCGGCACCTCGACCGTGCTCTCGATTTGCTGGTGCTTCTTGTAATCGGGCACCTCGAACTCGAACGTGGCGTCCGGATCGATCAGGGCGATATCGAGTCCTTCGACGCCCCGGGCGAGGTGCATTTTTCGGAAATACGTCTGAAGATCGATCTTGTAGGCGCGAACCGTCACTTTCTCGATGTTCCGCGTGGTCAACTTGAGTGTCGGTTTCTCGTCGGACCGAAAAACCCGCTCGGTCACCAGCGCGAGGCTCTTGGCCGTGAGCCGGGCAATGGACTGCCGGGCCTGATTGACGTGACTGCCCCAGGTCACCTTGCGATACTCTTCGAGGGCTTCCTCCAACTCGCCCAATTCCTGCTCGCGGACGACGCCGATCATGAATTGGGCGAGCGAAGCCTCGTTCGTGCCGGGATACTTCGAGACCAGCCGCCGCCAGTCGGCGATTGCCTCTTTCCACTTTTTCTGGGCGTGGTTCAACCGGCCGAAGTCGTAGAGGATCTTCGGATTGCGGCCGTCGAGCGGATACTTGGCCAAAAACTCGCCCCAGAGCTTTCGGGCCTCGTCGTATTGTTTCGCCTCGGCTTTCGCCTGGCCCATCAGGTATTCCGTGTTGATGATCTCGCGTTGAACGTCGCTCCACGCTTTGTCCGCCGGATGCTTCGCAAGGTACTCCTTCCAGACCTCCAACGCCTTGGTGTATTTTTTCTGCACCTGGTACGATCGACCCAGCAGACAGCGAGCGTCGGGGATCTCCTTGCACTTCCGGCACTTCTCGTCGGCCAGGAACCTCGCCAGACACCGCACCGCGTCTTCGGGACGGCCGCGATGTAGATAGCTTTGCGCGATCTGTAGATGGGCCCGGCCCGCGCGGCCGTGCGTCGGAAACCGCTTCAAGAACGTTTCGAGCGCCGCCACGCCGAGGCTGAGTTCCCCGTCGTTTGCCGGCGTTGGAATCCGCCAGGTCCGCGCGATATTGAACGTGGCCTCGGCGATCCGTTTCGACGAGCTGTCGTCGTGGGCGGCCAACAGATCCTGCCACGCCCGCCGCGCGTCGTTCAGGCGTCCCTTGGCCAGATGGCACTGGCCGAGCCGGAATCGGGCCTCGACGTCCAACGTGCTCTTCGGGTGGTCCTTGGTGAACTTCGTGTACGCCGCGGCCGCTTCGTCGTGCTGGCCCAGGTGTTGGCGGCATTGGGCCATGAGAAGTTCTATTTCGGCCTGCTTGTCGGGCTTTGGTCCCACGGCCAGCGCCTTCGTGTAGAAGTCCAACGCCTTCTGGTAGTCGGGCTTCTGCTCCTCCTTCGGGGGTTTGAAGTAGCTGTCGGCAAATTCGAGGTAGATGTCGGCCAGCTCCTGCTTCCGGTCGAGCGAGAGAAGATGTTCCGCCTCGGCCCGATAGATCAACTCGGCGCCGCGGAAGTCGCCCTTTCGGGCCAGGGCCACGGCCTTGCCGAAACGTGCCCGGCGCGCCCAGGGACTCTTCGGAAATCGCTTCTGGAATTCGTCGAACGCGGCCACGGCCTGGTCGTATTGCTTGTCGAGAAACAGGGCCCGGCCCTTTAGGTAAGCTAGGTAATCGACAGGAGCGTTTTTGGCCTTGGCGGCCTTCTCGATTGCCTGAATTGCCCCGGCGTAGTCGCGATCCTGCATCAACTGCCGCAACTTGCCCTCGACCAAAGGCACGTCGCCGCTGGCCGGTTCGGCGGCCAAAATTGGCCCGGGGACCAAAAAAAACGCAACCAACGTCAACAACACGAAACAGGGGGCGGAAAATCTCACGGGAAAGCTCCTTTCGAGACGGAGAGAGCCACAGAGTAGACAAACGGAGAGAGCCACGGCAAGACAAACGACGAGTCCAGACAACATTTCAGAACCAATGGACCGCCTCTTGTCGCTGCCGAGCGTGTTCCTGTCACTACTGAGCGAGTTACTGTCATCCTGAGCGCGTTCTTGTCACCGTTGAGCGCGTTCTTGTCACCGTTGAGCGCGTTCTTGTCATCCTGAGCGCAGCGAAGGATCTCGGCTTCCGCGGTGGGAGAGATCCTTCGCTGCGCTCAGGATGACAGTTTTGGGGGCCCTCTAACATCGCTTGAAAAAGGGATTTTCCAGGACAGCCTCCAAAACAATAACGCAATACCCGATTGACGACTAACACACGTAATCTGTTACCAAAAATTCCGCACGCAACACGAAAAATTTCTCTGCCGCCATGGCGGCCACCGCCGGCCCGGTGGCGACCATCAGCCCTAACCCCTTGTTCGGAGGCATGTTACGTCGCCCGGGCGTCGCGCTACGGTCCGTCTGACCTCGCCGGTTCCAATCGGGTCGTTTTCAACTGTTGCCAAAGCTGTTTGAGCGGCCCGATATGCTTGGCGTCCACCCGGCCCGACGCATAGGCCACCTGGCCATAGAGCCGGGCCAGCGTTTTGACGCCCGTGGTCAACGCCCCGTTGCGGCTGCCAAGATGGCGGGCGAACTCTTGCGGTGTCTCGTCGGCCCCGCGGGGGCAACCGTTCTCGCGGGCCCAGGCTTCGAGGGCCTCGAACGTGTAGCGGACGACCTCCTCGGGCGGAACCCGGCCGGCCGTGCCCGAGGCAAACGGGTCGGTGTACGCCGAAAATGGTCGAAAACGCGGTTTCTCGGCCGTCGTTTTTTCGGCCGACTCGTCGGCGAGTTGATGTTTGCCGCCGAACAGGCGAGCCCAAAAGTCGCGCAACTCGCGCAAGAATTGCCCGATCGCGGCTAGAATCCGCACTCGCGACTTCCACGCCCAGTAGCCGACCAGCCCGATCAGCGCGGCGTAGAACAAGAGCTTGAAAAACCCGCCGAACGAGATGCTGACCCGGGGCAACCGAAACCAGGGCTTTCGCGGCGTCTGGGGCGGTTTCGACGAGGGCGTCGACGGTTTTGCTTCTGGCCGAGACGACTGGTCGGTGGACTGCCGTGAGCCCGAGCGTTCGCCCGCTTGGTCGCGTTGCCGCGAGTCTTTCGCGGAGGACCGTTGACCGGAGCGGTCTTGGGACGATTTTTGCCGATCTTGCTCGGCCCGCGATCGGTCTTCCGCCGATCGTTCGTCAGGCCGGTCGCGATCGAGTTCCAGTTGGGTGCGTTCCCGGCCGACGTCCTTGCGATCGTCGGTTTCCGGACCTTCTTGCGGCTTCTGTGTGGACGGATCCGAGGGGTCGAATTGCTGGGCCGAGTCACTTTGGCCCGGCGACGGTTTCCCCGGCTCGCCTTGCTGCTGTCCCGACTCGCCGGGGTCTTGTCCGGATTTACCTTGAGACTTGCCCGATGGCTCTTTCGACGAACCGCTCGCACTCGACTCCGAGGTTTCCTGCCCGGTTTGACCTTGTTGCGGCTGGCCGCCCTGGTCGGTGTTCTCTTGCTCCGGCCGGGCCTGGGTGTGGGACTGCGAATCGGGCGCGTTGCGGTCGGCGCCTTCGTTCCCAACGGCATGCCGCGAGCTTTCGCGTTCGGGCGAGGTGAACCGTAGCGGAAATTGGCTCACCGGAAACTCGGCGGCCGGCCGCGGCAGCAACGCGGCCAGAAACAGCAAGACCATGATCATGGCCGTGCCCAAGGCCATCCAAACACTTGCCATGTCGTTGGGCATTTCGATGTCGCGCTGGCGGAGGTAACGCCGCAGTCCCAGGAAACTGGTCGTCACGAGCAGCCCCAGGCCGCTGGCCACGTAGGTCGCGAGCAACTGGAAGCCCCAGCGGCGAAGTCCGAGGTCGGCCGAAGGAATGAACAGGTTCCCCAGCCCGAACAACGGCAAAGCGGCCAGCGAGAAATAGACGATCCAGACGCCCGGCGCGTGGGGTTTGCCTTTGGGTTTTCGTCGCGGCGCCGCCTCGCGCATTTCGCTCACGCGCTGGGTGACGCCCTCGGGCTCGTCGTCCGCCGGCTGGTCGCCGGCCGGCTCGTCGGCTTCGGCCTTTTTCTTTCCGAGCCCGACCATTCGCAGCAACCCCTGGCCCGACGAATCCTCCTCTTCGTCGATCAGCGTGCAATCCCAGGTGAGCTTGTGGGCGAACCACCAGGCCACGCCGAGAAACACCCAGGAGTAAATGCCCGCGCTCGAAAACCGCATTACCGCCAACCCCACGGCAAAAACCAAGGCCGCGCCGAAGAGCATGGCCCTTTCGGTCGACTCCTCGATCGCGATGCGGGTAATGAGCACGATCGCCAACGTGTAGCAACCCAGAACCCAATAAATGTGCCCGTCGAACGCGCCGCGGTAACAGACCGCGACAAAGAAATACATCAGGCTCCCGAGCATCAGCATGATCAGCACGGGGCTGATCGCGATGGCGATGTAGTCGGCCAGTGTTTTGTCGAGGCGCGCCATGGGCAAGGCTCAGCCGAGGATATAATTTCTACACAACGTGGGCAGGGCGTCTCGATCGGCCAGGTGCCGGGCTTCGACGCCTTCGGCCGCCAGACGCCCGGCCGCTTCGCTGAATTCATGGTCGGCGAACGTAATGACGATTGCGGTCACGGCACGGCCCTGGCGCCGGAGGTTGCCCAGGGCAATGGCCGTCTCGGGCGGCGCCGCCGGCAAAATGGCCAAAACCGTGGCGTCGCGGGGCATGCGGCTGGCCGTCTCGCCGATCAAATCGGCAAACCGCAACCCGTCGGTCAACTCGACCCGGGCCAACGTTTCGAGAATCCGCATGAGTTGCTCGGGCCCACGGCACGTGTCGACCACCTGGGGCCGCAACCGGTCGGAACGATCGAGCATTTCGGCCGAGCGTTGGGCGGCGCGCCGCGAGCGGGGGTCGGGGTCCCAGCCTTCGCTTCGAATCCGATCGACGGCGTCGCGTCCGTTGGTCACCAGACCCACCTGCTGGTTCATCTGATACAACGCGTTGGCCAGCGACGCGGTCGCCGTGACGGCCAACTCCGAGCGATAGGGTTCGTGGCGGCGCCGGTAGGCCGCCTGGTTGAATTCCAACAAGATCGTGGCCCCGGCCACCGACGACGGCTCGTAGACCTTGCTGTGCAATTGTCCGGTCCGCGCGCTGGCTCGCCAGTGAATCCGGTTGAGCGAATCGCCCGCCTGATAGTCGCGCACGCCCGAAATCCGCGTGGGGTCCTCGAAGAGCCGGTGGGCCATGCGGACTTCACCGATCGGCCGCCGCGAGGCCAGGTCGTAGCCTTCGAGGGCGACGACCTCGGGATAGACGAGCACGAAGTGGGGCGGCGCGGCCACGTGCCAGCGGCGATGCAGCCCGAACAGGTCGCCCGTCTCCAGAATCAACGGCCCGATCTGGTAAAACCCCCGCTCGGCGAATTCGACCTGGTAGGGAAACGTCCTTTTGCCACCGGGCCGAAGCATGGCCAGTTGAAACCGGCTGCCCCGCACGCGGATTTTCGGCGGGCGATGGACCAGCGCGTCGCGCGGAAGCAAATCCTCCATCAACACCCAGGCGACCGGCAACTTGCCGGCGTTGTTGACCGACACGAGAATCGCGACCCGTTGGCCAATGTTCACCGAAAACCGGTTGCACTCCCGCTCGGCTTCAAGGTGATCGGCCCATTGCCGGGCCATCACGCGGCTGACCAGCATCACGCCCAACAACGCGTACATCGCATAGGCCAGCAACCCCAATTCGAAAATCAGGGCAACCAGCAGCAGTGCGGTCGTGGCGAGAAACCATTTCATGTCGGTCGAACCCGAGGAGTCTTCGCCGGGTGATTCGGCGGTCGCGCGATCGCCCGGCACGTGTTCGCTATTGGGAAAGCGTCGGCACGGGCACGTCGGCCACGACCTGCTCGACCACTTCGGCCGCGGTTACTTTGCGAAGGCGGCTCTCGGGGCGAAGAATCATCCGGTGGGTCAACACGGGGCCCGCCATCGTTTTGACGTCGTCGGGTTGCACGAACGGCCGCCCCTGGCAGGCCGCCAGCGCCTGCGACGTGCGAAACAGCGCGATCGACGCGCGGGGGCTGCCGCCGAGGCTGAGGTCTTCGTGATCCCGCGTGGCGTGGACGATCTCGGTCAGGTAGCGCCGTACCTTCTCGTCGACGTGCACTTCCCGCACGGCCTTCTGGCAATCGCTGATCTGCTCGGCCGTGACGACCGGCTGAAGCTGGTTCAACGGATGCTCGCGACGCAGCATGTCGAGAATCCGAAGCTCCTCCTCCATCGACGGATAGCCGAGGCTGAACCGGACTAGAAAACGGTCGAGCTGGGCTTCGGGCAGCGGGAACGTCCCTTCGTGGTCGATCGGGTTCTGCGTCGCAATCACCAGAAACGGCGGCGTCAGCGGACGCGTCACCCCGTCGGCCGTCACCCGGCCCTCGGCCATCGCTTCGAGCAACGCGGCCTGGGTCCGCGGCGTCGTGCGGTTGATCTCGTCGGCCAGGACGATCTGGGCGAAGATCGGCCCGGGCCGAAACTCGAACTCGGACGTCTTCTGGTTGAAAATCGACGCGCCCGTCACGTCGCTCGGCAGCAGGTCGGGCGTGCATTGAATCCGCTTGAATCGGCATCCGACACTGGCCGCCAGGGCCCTGGCCAACACGGTCTTGGCCACGCCGGGCACGTCCTCCAACAGAATGTGTCCCTCGCAGAACCAGGACACCAGCGACAGGACCACCTGCCGCCGTTTGCCGACAATCACTTTCTCCACGTTGGCGATGATCCGTTTCGCCGTGGCCATTACGTCGCTCATCCGTTGCCTCCCTGTTCCACTTGGGCGCCAGGAAGGAATCGCCGCACCCGCGCGCACGCCAACCGGCACGACGCGCCGCGCGAAAGTCCGACCATCCCGCAACCCGACAATGCGGCCCCTCGAAGCCAGCCTCTACTCTAACGGGAGGCTACGCAGGTGTCAATATTGGGGGGAGTCGCGGCAACGGGCTACGACCGATCGAGCCGTTCTTCGGCCGCGCTGCGCCGCGAGTAACGCGGGACCAGTTTCCAGAGATCGTCGCGACGTCCCGCCGCAAAGTCTCTTGCGGCCAGTCGGGCCACGGACGCCGCCGTCGGTGCCCAGACCTCGGACGGAAGCACCTTGACTTGTTTCGGCAGGCTATCGGCCAGCTTCCGGAGAACCGGCCCGGCCACGGCAATCTCCTCGGGCAGTTCGGCCAGCCAGGCGTCGACGTCGACCAGCCGCATGGGCACTTCCCAGTCGAACCAACCGTCGTCGCGCCGGCTGAAGACGGCCGCGGCGACCTGTCCCCGCTGGGCGTCGAGGGCAACGGCCACGCGACGGCACTCGGCCGGCACGCCGGCAGCGATTGTCTCGAGAGTGTCGATTCCCAGAATGTCGGCCCCGGCGCAATAGGCCAGCGTCTTGGCCGTGGTCACGCCGACGCGCAGTCCCGTGAACGAGCCCGGCCCGACGCTAACCGCGACCAGTCCGAGGTCGGTCGCCTCCCAGCCCGCCCGATCGAGCACTTCGCATAAGGCAGGCGCCAACGACTGCGCGCTGCGCAATCTGCGATCCAAGCCTTGCTGAAACAGCAAGTCTCCGTCCTCGGCGACGGCGACGGAGCCGACGTTTTCGGTGGTTTCGATGGCGAGAATCTTCACAACGCACCCCCTGCGTGGCTAAGTGGCTATTGTCGAGCGAGGGGCCCCTTTGTGCAGAGATCCTCGGCCGATCGCGCCTGCTTTGCTTCAGCTTGCCCACTTATCCACGCGGCCGCAAGGGGCTTCTCGACTTGACCGATACAAATCGCGACAATACACTGTTGGGTTTAGGGTATACGGCTTCGTGTTGACGGTTTGGGCAGTCGGTCCGCGCCGACGGCAAGCGGTTAATTGACGTTTGAATGGGCGAGGGCCTCGGTCGGCCGCTCCGATTGCCCGGAAAGTGGGTCCGCGTGAAAACGGCGATCGTCAGCGATATTCACAGCAACCTTGCTAGTCTCAACGCCGTTTTGGCCGACATCAAAAGCCAAGACGTCCAACGGACCATTTGTCTGGGCGACATTGTCGGCTACGGTCCCGATCCTTGCGCGTGCATCGATCTGGTGATGACCTGCGACGTTTGCCTGCTGGGCAATCACGACCAGGGAGCCTTGTTCGACCCGGAGGGGTTCAACTCGGGCGCGGAACGTGCCATTTTTTGGACGCGAAGCCAATTGGAGACCTCGGCGGCCAACAGCGCGGCCGGCGATCGCCGCTGGGAATTTCTCGGCGAGTTGCCGCGAAACTACCAAGATGGGGATTTTCTGTTTGTCCATGGGTCGGCCCGCAATCCGCTGAACGAATACGTCTTTCCGGAAGACACCTATAATCGTCGCAAGATGGAGAAGATTTTCACGTTGGTGCGACGCTACGTGTTTCAGGGCCACACGCACGTGCCGGGCGTGTTTACCGAGGATTTTCGCTTTTTCAGTCCCGACGAGATCGGCCACGAGTATCGTCTCACCGGAGACAAGGCGATGATCAACGTCGGCTCGGTCGGACAGCCACGCGACGGGGACTCGCGAGCGTGTTACGTGATCGTCGACGACGATCTGGTCCAATTTCGCCGTGTCGAGTACCCGTTCGACGAGACCATCCAAAAGATTTACGACATTCCCGAGCTGGACAACTTCCTGGGAGATCGCCTTCGTGACGGGCGGTAAGCTCGCGATGGAGTGCCGCGGGTCGGCTCGCGCCGATCGCGCGGCGCGAAGGGCACGACGCCCGGCGCGCCCGTCGCCAGAACCTCGACCAGAAGCGGCGTCCGGCTTTTTTGTTTTGCTGAACAGTGAGCACACCTCGGGCCCATCCGGTCCCCGGCGAGAGAGAATAATCGATGCACGAGCCGCCCAGCACGAAGTCAAGCAACTTCGTCATTTTCGTCCTCCTCGCTTTTGGCGTTGTGATGCTCCACAACCTGTGGTTTGGGCAACAGAATGTCGCCAGGAAACAGCAAGAACAGGCGGCCGCCGAGGCCGAGGCCCAGCCCGGCGAAAAGGACAAGCAACCCGGCGACCAGGGCAAGGCCCAACCCGGC
>JAFGIR010000274.1 GCA_016929515.1 Pirellulales bacterium
ACTCGCGGGTCCATCGCCGCGGCGACCGTCGCGCTGCGCCCGAGTTTTGAATGACCGCCGACGACCGCCTTGACGCGATCGACCTTAAGAATTTCCTGGAATGCGTCCATGGCGCGGATATAGACCAGGGCCAACTGGCAGTTCATGTTATAGTAGTTCTTGCCCGTCTTCTGCCGAATTCTGGTAAGCGAGGAAAGGTCGCCCTCGATGGGCTTCCCGTCATCGTAATGATCCATCGATTGCAAGGCCATCACCGGATAGCCGGTTCGCGCGACGATGGGATCGGCGTACATGTCGAGTCGCGCGGGCAAAACGACCCAACCGCCCGTGCCGATGATGACGACCTTGCCGCGTCGCTCGGGTGTCTCGTTGATCGCATTGTCGGCCGGCATGAGAATGACGCACGTCGAGACCCAGGTTCTGCCTTCCAGCTTGAGACTTCGGAACCTGGCCGTGATCTTGCGAAGCTTCTTCGACGGATCGGTGAGACAGGGAACCATCTCGTCCGAGACCATTTCCAGATTCATCGGGACCAGGTCTTTACTGATGATTGGATAGAGTTCGCGCGGCGTGGGCACGTTGCGCGAGGCTTCTTCGAAATTGAACGGCCCGCCGGCCTTCGGCTCTTCGGCACGGGCCGGCTCCGACCAACCGGTCCACGCCGTCGCGCCCAAGACGCATGTCAGAATCGCGCGGGCAACATAGTCTGAATAGGTCATGACCAATGTCTCCAAAAAGGGCAGGCAAAGTGGGATGGGCATGCGGGGAACACGGCAAGGCCTGAGTTTCCCCGGAACCTCGTACCCTTCCTTTCTCCAGGGCGTGCCACCCTGACGCTTTTCGCGTACACCACCTCGGGCACGAGGCTCGACGAAATGATTATACCATGGGGCCGCTCCGCTTCCCAGCCGCTCGGCGGTTGTGGCCCGTAACGGATTCTTGGTCCTCAGGTAGCGCCGGCAAAGCTTTCTTGCCGCCTCATTCGCCGCGCGGCCGTCAATCATCCGTCGGACGCCAGTGAAGCGGCATGCCTTTGCCCGGCCGTTGTTGGGCCGGGACGTCGGTCAGTTTCTGGGGCAGGCTGGTGACGTAACCCGGAATGCCGCCAGCGATGTCGCCGACTTCGATCATGAAAGCGTCGGGGGTTTTTCCGTGCGTGGCGCCGACCCAGTAGTCGCCCTCGCGGCGCATGACCCGCCCGTACCACATCACGTCGCGCCACTCGGGGTTGTCGGTATAGGCAGTCCAGAGTTGGACGATCTGGATCTTGGCCTTCGTGTCGATCTTCGCCCGGTAGAAACGAAGGTGTCCCTTCTTCTCGTGGGTCACCTCGGAAATGTGGCTCAGCGGCCGCCCATCGAACGTGTGGGCAACCCACATCATGAAATCCATGTACTGCTTTTCGCTGAAGTTGTTGTGCCGATAGTTCGGAATCATCTCGATCGTCATCGGCCGTTTGCACAACGACTGCGTGTGGTTGATGTTGAACATCGTGTAACCGTCTTCGTTGGTCGCGCCCAGGTAGAAGACGGGCACGTTGACCTGATCCTGGAAGAACGGGTAATGGAACGAGAGCCACGGCGTGACGCGGTCGCGGGGACAGACGCCCTCGTTGCCCATGATGATGGCCGAGGCGACCCGCGAGTCCATGGCGGCGGCCACGGGCGTGCTCAACCCGCGTTTCGAGTGGCCTCCCAGCACGGCCTTGACCGTGTCGAGCCCGAGCAACTCCTCCATGGCGTTCATCGCCTGGATGTAGACGACGGCCAATTGGCAGTTCATGTTGTAGTAGTACTTGCCCGTTCTGCGGCCAATTCGCCCCAGCACGTGGATATCGCGTTCGATTTCGGAGCCGTCGGGATATACGCCCGGGTTGGCCAGGACCATTGTCGGATAGCCGGTGCGCGTGGCGATCGGATCGCCGTATTTCGCGACGTGCGCGTCGAAAACCGGGTGGCCCGGCGAACACGGGGAACTAACTATGACAACCTTGCCCTTGCGCTCGGGCGTCATGTTGATCGAATTGTCGGCCGGCATGAGGACGATGCATGGGTGGCCCCAGATCTTATCGTCGAGTTTCATGCTGTTGAATCGGGCCGTAACCTTGCGGAGCTTTTTCGACGGATCGGTGTCGCTCGCGACGATTTCGTCCGAAACAATCTTCAGATCCATCGGAACCATGTCCTGCTTGACCAGCGGCCAGGTCTCGCGCGGCTTGGGCACGTCGCGCGTGGCCTCGTCGAAATTGAACTCCTTCTTGACCGGCGGCGTTTCGGCACGCGCCGGCGGGACCACGGTCACTGACAGCATTGCGACAAGCAACGAAAACATCCACATCTTGCACTTCATGATGACATCCCTCAAAAGAAGCGTGTTTTGAAATTGGTTAGCCCCTGCCTGGGGTGCCCCCCGACGCTAATCCGCCAACGCCTGGCGAATCACGTTGCGGATGATAGTTTCCGATTCGGGCTTGACGCCCGACGCCCACGGCTCGTAGCCTCCTTCGGCGTAGGATGCCTCGGTGCAAAGGTAGCATGGCCCGCCGTCGCCATAGCCGGCCACCGCAACGAACTCGTCCGGCCGAAGCTGCTGGGCGTAGAGCTGAAATTCGAGAAACGGTTCGCCGGGCAGATGCACGATCGAGACGTTGCCGATCCGCAACGTGCTAACGTCGATCGGTTGGTCGCTTCGGTTTGCATAAACGATGCGCCGCGCGGCCAGCCCGCGCATCTGGTCCTTTGCCTTGGCGTTGGCCGCCAGTGCGTGGAACTCGGCCTGCGCATGACCCTTGTCGTCGCGAATGGGCAGCGACAGCGGCACGCTGCGCCATTGAATCTTCCCGGCCGGCACGTACTTGGTCGCCGCAATCGCGGCCTCCATGGCATTTTGCAGACGCTCCATGAACCGATCGCGGCTCGCCGGAGTCGCGTCGTTGTACTTACCCACGGTAACGTTGCCGGCACAACCCGTGAAATAAACCTGGAAGACACCTTCCTTTTTTTCGAGGGCCTGACGGGCCAGGCCGACGAAATCGAAGCTCGCGCGGCCGTCGCGATACCACGTCTGCGGATGGACAGCGTAGTAATGAAGCCGTACCAGCGGCTTGTCGCCCTTGGCGAGCGTGATCGTTCTGAGGAACGGGTCGATTTGGCCTTCGGGCAACGTTCGGATCTTTGGGTCCTTCGTGAAGCTGTATCGCGGGGGGAACACCCGGCCGTCGCCGCGGGGCATCCGCCGGGCCGAGGCGATCCGATCGACTTTCGCCTGCCCTGTTCCAATGGTGTCGAACGGTTCGAGCCGGCCGAGCGACTCTTTGACGGCCGCCGCGATTCGATCGGCGATCTGGTCGACAAACTCCGCCGTGGTACTCAGCAACTTGGGCGGGTTTTTCGTCTTGCGGAGCAGTTCGGCCGCGTCGGCGTCGATGACCGGCGCTGTATGCTGATGGACCGTCTGAACACAAACGTGTCGGGCGTCGGTGCCGGCCGCCGCGGCGATCTTATCGCGAATCCTCCTATACGAGTGGTTCGACACAATGCACCAGTCGATCGCGCAGAGGACGTAGCGGGTTGACCCGTCGTCCAGCACGATGCCTTTGGCGGCCAACGGGTGCTCAACGCTCTTCAAGGGCTCGACCGTCAACCGATGACCCAACGGCGGAGTTACGTCACACGAAAACGTGGCGACGCGAGCCGCGCTCGTTGCGTCGGCGCTGGCTTGGCTCGACGTGCACACCAACAACCCTGACAAAATCGCAGTCAGTAAGTATCGCATGAATTACCCTCGTTCTATCAACGGTTTTTCAATCGTGTATTATTCGAGTTGCTTGTAAACGACCGACAGCCAGACCGTTCACTACGGCCCGACGCGAATCTGCAGTCGATCGGCGCCCGTCTCGCCCCGATCGTTCGTTCGCTCGACGCGGACCAGGTAATGGCCGGGTTTTTCATACGTGTGGTGGATCGTGGCATAGGTGGGTGGCTTCGGCTTCGATCGCGTCGCGACGGTCGGCGTGCCGTCGCCGAAATCCCAGACCTCGCGGCCTTCGCCGGCGCCGATGTCGCGCGTGATGACTTTGAACGTCACGCGATCGCCCGGCTTGACGTCGAACGTGGGCCAGTAGGTCGCGTGGACGTTGGGCGGTCGCCTTTTCGGGTTGGTGGCCGAAAGCACGAACACCCGGGCGAAATCGTAATCGACCCGGCCGGCCGAGTCCGTCACCTTGACGATCTCGCGATAGTTGCCCGGCCGCCCGTAGCGATGGGTAAGCCTCGGACCGGTGGCCGTCGTGCCGTCGGTCAATGTCCACTCGTAGCGAAGCGACTCGGGCCCGAGCACGCTGTACGACCGGCTGGCGTCCAACACGACCGGATCGCCGGGACGCGCGACCTTGTGAGGCCGGGCGACCGCCACCAACGGCGTGGGATGTTCCTGTTGATAGACCTGCCAGACGAAGGCGTAGGCGTCGTCGATTCCATATCGCCCACTGGGTTGCGGCCGGTTGACGTCGAAATGCAGGTGGGTCCATCCGCCACTGGCTCCCTTTTTTCCGAGCGCGCCGATCCTCTGGCCCATCGCGACGCGCCCTCCGAGTTTGACCGACGAATCGAACGAGTCGAGGTGCGAATAGCGGTAGTACCACCCACGCTGGTCGCGAACGTAGATCACGTCGTATCGCGGCTTGAGCATTTCCGGATAGGGACCCTTG
>JAFGIR010000275.1 GCA_016929515.1 Pirellulales bacterium
GCCAGCGCCATCAAAACGGCGGCAGGCAGCAGTTTCTCGTTATGATGCTCCGCGACGATCGACGCGGTCGCCACGCCCCCGATGTTGGCCGCACTGGCAATCGCCATCGTCGACAGATCGACGTGCAGGATATGTGCCGCGATCACGCAACTCACGCCGTGAATCGTGATCCAAACGAACGCCGCCATGATAAACCACGGAGCCTCGCCGGCCAACCCGCCAAGATTCGCCTTCGCCCCCATGTTCGCCATGAACAAAAAAACCATCGCCGTGGCGACTTCATGCGTCCCCGGGATTCTTCTGGCGGGCGTAAACGAAAGAAGGATGCCAATCGTTGTGATGAACAGAATGTTCCACGAGTCCGCCGTGAGCACTCTCCCCCACGTGGGCATCAGCGGCGCCAGCGAGCCGGCCACCCATGCCCCGGCCAGACCCAAGAACAACCAATACAACACGTGCCGCGGCCGCAGCGCCTCCTTCTCCTGCGCGACACTCGCCGACGCTGTTTCGATCATCTCGATCCGCTTCGGGTCCACTCGCGCAAAACGGTTAAACCAGCCCGACCAACTCTTGGAAACCAACAGCACCGGTATCCACACGACGTAAACGAGCGTGTCCGCCAGGATGGGCAGACCGGTCTTCTGAGGAGATGTGCCCAGCCCCTCCATCACCGCCGCCATGTTCCCCGCCCCGCCAATCCAACTGCCCGACAACGCGCCAAACGACTTCCACGCCTCGTCGTACATGTGTGATTTCACCAGCAAATAGGCGATCGGCGCTCCCACGATCACCCCGCCCGCCCCGGCCAACATGACAAAAATCCCTCGCCCCAACACGCGAACCGTCGAGAGTAAGTCAACGTTCACTAGCATCAGTATGAGCAACAAGGGCAATACGGTTCTGCCCATCCAACCATAGACGGGCGATTCCGACGGAATGAGTGGTTCGAACGTGAGTCGATCCCCGGCCGGCGGCGTTTCGCCCCCGGCCAAAGCCCCTTGCTCGACTCCTTCTTCCACAGCGTCCCTGCCGAGCGCGCCGTCCTGGCGCGGAGTCTCGGCTACCGCCACCCTCACCACCGGAACCACCGGCGCGTTGGCCAACACCATCGGCACCGCGTAGATGAACAACAGCGGGGGGAAGTAAGTGAAAAACCTCCACGCCGTTCTCTTCTCTAGATAGAAGAAGAACGCCGATACGCCGGTCAGAACGACCAGGATGCCCACCTCGCTGGTAACCGCACTTTCCATGGCGTTCCGCTCGGCGCTGAAGTTGATGACCGCAAACGGCCCCGCTGCTGACACGATGTGACACCCCCGCCAGCCAGGGCGCGATCATCTCTCGATCGCAATCGCCCTCTCAGACAATCGACCGATCCCTTAGCAGGATAACTATTCGGAGGGGGACGTCAAGAGCGGTGGCCGAATCGTCAGTGGCAGCCAGGCAACCATCGTCAGCAATGGCGGCCGACGAAACCCCCTGAATCGAGCCCCTTCCAGAAACAGCCATTAAAAAAGCCACCCCCGAAAGAGGTGGCTCGAAGAGGCGCCGCCCGGATTTGAACCGGGGATGGCGGATTTGCAATCCGCTGCCTTAGCCGCTTGGCTACGGCGCCTTGAGACGATTAGGGTAGGTGATTACGATTTTCGGGTCAATAGGCTTGTTCGCATCAGTCGAAGTGGCTTTTTCCCGAAACCTGCTTTTCAGCCTATAGTTACGGGACGTCAGCCAACCCTTTCGGGGGAGATTGGCCTTGAGGCCACGCCACACATCCGATTTGTGCGATCGCCCAAGCGGCAGTTGACGTCCTGTCGTTTCTTCGGGCCACGCTTTGCTTGGCGCGATGGCCGTGCCCGATGGTGGCGTTGCCAAAACCGGCCCAGCCCATGAAATCCGACAGACGGCTGTTTTCTTCTCGCCTGTGCTCTTCGGCCGGTTGTCGTGAATCGGGTGGCGTGTATAATAACGCTCCTGGCCCTTAATGGTTCTTTTTGGGGTGTCTTTGAATGAGTCAGCAACGCAATCTGGTCGTGGCACAAAGCGGCGGCCCGACCCCGGTCATCAACAGCAGTCTGCTCGGCGTCATCGAGGCGGCTCGCGATTCCGATCGGATCGGCACCGTCTATGGTGCTCGCCACGGCATCGAAGGCGTGCTCAAAGAGGAGTTGCTCGATTTGTCCGCACAAGCGGCCGACGAGACGGCCTTGTTGCGTTTCACGCCGAGTGCCGGGTCGATCGGAACGTGCCGTTACAAGCTCAAGGCCGGCCAGGACGAAGACTTTGAGCGGGTCGTCGAGGTCCTCAAGGCCCATGATGTCGGCTATTTTCTTTATAACGGCGGTAATGATTCGATGGATACGGCCAACAAGATCGCCTTGTTGGCCCACGAGCGCGGCCTGGATCTGGTCGGCGTGGGCATCCCCAAGACCATCGACAACGACGTCGGCGACAGCCAATTCAAGCTGATCGACCACACGCCAGGCTACGGATCGACGGCCAAGTACTGGATGCACATGGTCCAGAACGCCAACGAGGAGAACGCGGGCTCGTGCCCGGCCGATCCGGTGCTGGTCATGCAGGCGATGGGCCGAAAGATCGGATTCATACCCGCCGCGGCTCGGCTGGCCGACCCAAACCGCGAAATGCCGCTCCAGATCTATCTGGCCGAGAGTCCGTGCACGCTCGCGCGGCTGGCCGATCAGGTCAACGATCAGCTTCGCCGCGACGGCCGATGCCTGGTTGTGATCAGTGAAGGATTCGACGTGGGTGAGTTGGGCGACGTGAAGGATTCGTTTGGACACACGGCTTTCAGTTCCAGCCAGATGACCGTCGCCCAGATCGTCGTGAACCATTTGAACCAGGTCGGCCTGGCGGCCAAGGGCGCGGCGCGGGGAAACGTCTCGGGCACCGACCAGCGCCACTCGATGGCCTACGCCTCGACGGTCGATCTGGACGAAGCCTACGGCGTGGGACGAAAGGCCGTCGAGCTGGCCGCCGCCGGCGCCAGCGGCTACATGGCGACCATCCTGCGCGAGCCGGGCCCAACCTACAAGATCCGCTACGACAAGGTGCCTCTGGCCGACGTGGCCAACAGCGAGCGGACCTTCCCGGCCCAGTGGATCGCCCCGAGCGGTCACGACGTGACCGATGAGTTCGTCCGCTACGCCCGGCCGCTGGTGGGCGACGAGATGGTCAACCTGCCCATGGTCGACGGGCGGCAACGTTTGGCTCGCTTTGAGGCCATTTTTGCCGAGAAGAAATTGCCGGAATACGTTCCACAGGCTAGCCGAAAGTAAGCAAACTCACGAGAGTACTCACCACGAAGGACACGAAAAGCACGAAGAGGCAAGTACGGAAGAGGATCGACGCCGTAGTCCCGGTAGGCCAGGTTCCGCCTGACACGAGCGAGTGAAAGAGACCTGTGAACGTCAGACACAGTCTGACCTACTTCTTTCCCTTCGTGCTTTTCGTGTCCTTCATGGTTCCATGAGAATTGCAGCAAGTCCCCACGGCTCAAGACGAAAATCGATGGAAAGATCATGCTCGATTTCAAAGCGAAGAACAAGTATTTGGTAGGCATCGATTCGGACGGTTGCGCGTTCGACACGATGGAGTTGAAACACAAGGAGTGTTTCATTCCGAACATCATCAACCATTTTGAGTTGCAGGGAATCAGCAAATACGCTCGCGAGGCGGCCGAGTTCGTCAACCTCTACAGCAAGAGCCGCGGAATCAATCGCTTCCCGGCGCTGGTCGAGGCACTCGAGTGGCTCCAGAAGCGCCCCGAGGTCAAGGCCCGCAACTTCGCGATCAAGATCCCCCAGTCGCTGGTCGATTGGATCGGTCGCGAGACCAAGCTGGCCAACGCGGCGTTGGAGGCCGAGGTCGAGCGGACCGGCGATCCGGACCTTCGCAAGACGCTCGCTTGGTCGATGGCCGTCAACGAGTCGATCGCCGGCATGGTTCGCGGCGTGCCTCCTTTCCCGTTTGTTCGCGAGAGCCTCGCCAAGCTCGACGGCCAGGCGGACATGCTGGTCGTCTCCGCCACTCCCCAGGAAGCGCTCTGCCGCGAATGGGAAGAGCACGATCTGGCCAAGTTTATCGCCGCCATCTGCGGCCAGGACGTAGGCACGAAGAAGCAATCACTCGGTGCGGCCTCGCAATACGAGCCGAATTGCGCGTTGATGATCGGCGACGCGCCGGGCGACTACAAGGCGGCCGTGGCCAACCACGCGCTCTTCTATCCGATCAATCCGGGCGACGAGGAAGCCAGTTGGAAACGGTTCTTCGAGGAGGGAATCGAGCGGTTTCTCTCGGGCAAGTTCGCCGGCGACTATCAGAAGCAGGTGTTGGACGAATTCGATCGTCACCTGCCCGAAAATCCACCCTGGCCGGTCGAGGGATCCGGCTGCTGTTGTTGCGGCTCCAAATAAAGACCATGTCATGGTAGGGTGCGTGCTTGCACGCACCGAAACGATACCTTCAACGACGGTGCGTGCAAGCACCTACGTGTTGAACAGAAGAACAGGACAAGACAATCCGATGGCAGACAAATGCGACATTGGCCTGATGGGCCTGGCCGTGATGGGCCAAAATCTGGTTCTCAACATGGAAGACCACGGATTCTCCGTGGCCGTCTTCAATCGGACCACGAGCAAGGTCGACGACTTCGTCAACTCCAACGAGGTCAAGGGCCGCAAGATCGTCGGCTGCCACAGCTTGAAGGAGCTCGTCGACAACCTGGCCGCGCCGCGCAAGGTCATGCTGATGATCAAGAGCCCCGACGCCGTGCCCGCGCTCCAAGAAAAACTCTATCCCGAGGTCTCGCCGATCGACTCGGTCATCGAACAGTTGATCGGACTGCTCGAACCGGGCGACGTGATCATCGACGGCGGCAACACGAACTTCCGCGACACGGAACGCCGCACCAAGGTCGTCGAATCGAAGGGACTGCTCTACATCGGCACGGGCGTCTCCGGCGGCGAAGAAGGCGCGAGATTTGGCCCGTCGATCATGCCCGGCGGAAGCCCCGACGCCTGGCCGCTGGTCAAACCCATCTTCCAGGCCATCTCGGCCAAGGTTGGTCCAAATAATGATATTCCTTGCTGCGAATGGGTCGGCAGCCGCGGGGCAGGGCACTACGTCAAAATGGTTCACAACGGCATCGAATACGGCGACATGCAGTTGATCTGCGAAGCCTATTGGATGCTCAAACTGGCCCTGGGCATGTCGAACGACGAAATCTACGACGTGTTCGCCGACTGGAACCAAGGCGAGTTGGACAGCTATCTGATTGAAATCACGCGCGATATCTTCAGCGTGAAGGACCCCGAGACGGGCCAATATCTGGTCGACCTGATCCTCGACACGGCCGGCGCCAAGGGAACCGGCAAGTGGATGAGCCAATTGGCCCTCGACCTGGGCGTGCCCAGCACGCTGGTCACCACGGCCGTCTATGCCCGATGTATCTCGGCCATGAAGGACGCCCGCGTCCGGGCAAGCAAGCAGCTTGGCGGACCCGCGGCGTGCGCGTGCGGTTGCGGCGAGGGTGATCCGGCGGCCAAAAAAGCGTTTGTCGAGAAGATCCGCAAAGCGCTCTATGCCTCGAAGATTTGCAGCTATGCCCAAGGCTACGTTCAGATGCAGGCGGCGGCCAAGGAGCACGATTGGCAACTGAATTTCGGTCCCATCGCTCTGCTGTGGCGTGGCGGCTGCATCATTCGCGCCACGTTTCTCGAACGCATCAAGGAGGCCTTCGACCGAAGCCCCCAACTCGAAAACTTGCTGCTCGATCCGTATTTCAAAGAGGCGGTCGAGTCGTCGCAGGACGCCTGGCGCGACGTGATCAAGACGTCGATCGATCTGGGCATCCCGACGCCGGCTTTCACGGCCGCGCTGGCCTATTACGACAGCTATCGCAGCGAGCGGTTGCCGGCCAATCTGCTCCAAGCTCAACGCGACTATTTCGGTGCTCATACGTACCATCGCCTTGACAAACCGGGCGAAGGGCCGTTCCATACGGATTGGATCAGCCTGCGCAAACAGCCGGAGTAGTCCGCTCGGGTAACACCGATGATTTCGCGGGGTCGGCGCTGCGGCGCGAGCGTAGTATAATCGCGAAATCGCCGGTGCCGCGCGGCGGCAAGAGGCCTTTGGCTAACCGGATGACGCTGCCTCTCGTTGCTCCGCAACACCAACGGTTTTCCGAAAACGCGACGAGACAAGGGCAACGTCTTTTCCCGAGAACCATCGGCGCCACCCAAGGCTTCCTAAGAAAACGGGAGACATCAATCATGACGTCCGGATACTTGAAGGAGCTCTTCGGCCTCGACGGCCAAACGGCCGTGGTCATTGGCGGCGCCGGCGTGCTCGGCGCCGCGCTGTGTGCCGGGCTGGCCCAGGCCGGTGCCCACGTCGTCGTCGCCGACGTCACCGAGGAAGGGTGCCAAAATCGAGTGGCCGAACTCCAGCGGCTCGGCGGCCAGGCAAGCTTCGCCCAAGTCGACGTGACCAGCCGCTCTTCCCTCGAATCGCTCCTCGAAGAAGCACTCAAGCCGACCGGCCGCTGCGACATCCTCGTCAACTGTGCCGGCGTGAACAACGGAACCGCGTTCCTCGAACACACCGAGGAGGCGTGGGATCGCGTGATGGCCATCAATCTCAAGGGCACGTTTCTGGCCTGCCAGGTGTTCGGCCGGCACATGGTCGACCATGGCAGCGGCGCGATCGTCAACATCGGCAGCGTCACTTCCCATCTGCCGCTGTCGCGCGTATTCGGTTACGCGGCCTCGAAGGCCGGCGTGTTGAATCTGACACGCAACATCGCCCACGATTTCGGCACGACGGGCGTTCGCGTCAACAGCATCTGCCCGGGCTTTTTCCCCGCCGAGCAGAACCGCAAACTGCTCACTCAAGAACGCATCGACGCCATCATGCAAGGCACGCCGATGCGCCGCTTCGGCGAGCCGGAAGAATTGGTGGGAGCCCTTCTGCTGCTGGTTTCCAATGCCGGCCGTTTTATCACGGGCACCCACGTCAACGTCGACGGCGGATTCACGGCCGCCTGGCTGTAGAGCGAGGGAGATACGGGATGTTCCGAAGAAGAAGGGTGCTAATTGTATTCGGGACACTAATCGTCGTCTACGTGGGGTCCTACTTGTGCCTTTCACGAATTGGATTTCGCACGGCTGATGGTCTCGATGCAGAAGGATTCTACTTTGTTTCTGTTGCGGAAAGAGCAGGCTGGCTGGATTGTCGCCTTTCGCTCCGCGAAAGTAGCA
>JAFGIR010000004.1 GCA_016929515.1 Pirellulales bacterium
CCTATCTTGACCGGCGGCCCGAGACGCTCCGCCAACGCCACGCGGATCTCGAAGCCCCGCAATTCACGCTGGCCGAGTTGCGGATTCGCGGCGCGACCCGGCTGGCCCTGGGCCATGCCGAGTCGCGCGGCCGCTCGTTTCCGGGCAACGTGAGCGCCGACGGCCGGAGCGTGACGATTGCCGAATTGCCGATGCTCAAAAGCGGCACGTTTACGATTCATCTTGAGAACGATGCGGGTCACGCCGATCCCGACCCTCGACCCCACCGGATGCGCGTCGTGCCCGACGCGCCGCCGAACGTCGCGTTGCTGAAGCCGCCGCGGCGGAGCACGGCCGCGCCGGGCGAACGCGTGGCCGTGATGTTCCGCGCGACCGACGATCATGGGCTCGGCGGCGCGCGGTTGGAAATGCGCGTGCAAGACGGTTCGGCCGAACCGTCGGACGCGATCGACGCGCCGTTGGTGCTCCGCGAGTGGACCAGCCCGAGCGGCCAGGAGGAAATGGTCCTGGGCGAAGACGTCTTGCTCGACGCGGCCCGATTGGTCGCCGGCCAAACGTTGCTCGTGCGGGCCGTGGCCACCGACCGGCGAGCGATCGACGCAAGGCGTTGGGGACGCAAGCTGGGACCGCAACAGGCCGAAAGCCCTTGGCATGCGATTCGCCTCGTCGATTCCGATCAGAAGATCGAGGCCGAACTCGAACGGCTCGACACGCTCCGCGCGGCCCTCTACAAGATCCTGCTCGATCAGATCCGCGCGCGGGTCGACACGGGCAAGATTGCCAAGATGAAGCGGGCCGAGCAAGCTGGCTCGCTGGCCGGCGACGTACGTTTGGCGCAAGTCGATATCCAGAAGGCGAGCGGACGGCTGGTGGCGTCGATCGGCCGGACCGATCGAGCGGTCCAACAGACCATCAAGCGAGTGCTGAACACGCTGGCCACGGGCAAGATGGTCGACGCGGTCCGCCAGGCCGAGGCGTTGCTGGGCTGCTGTGGCCAGTCTGTCCCCGAGGGTACCCCTGGCGGCTTGTCCAGTAGTGCCGTCAAGCTGGGCGAAACCCAGCAGTCGATCATCGAAACGCTGCGCGGCCTGCTGGACGTGGCACGCCGGGCACAGGCCGAGTTGTTGGCCGAGCGAGCCAGCCGCCCCGGCGGCGATTTGCCGGACGACGCGAGGAAGAAGCTCGAAGCCGCGCGCGAAAAGCTCGACGAGTTTCTCCGGCAACAGAAAAAGGTGATCGAGGCGACGAAGAACCTGGCCAAGAAGCCGGTCGAGGATTTTACGGACGAAGAGAAGGAGTTGATGCGCCAATTGGCGGTGACCGAGGATGACTGGGCGCGGTTTCTCGAAGAGATTCACTCGGACCTGAGCAAGCTGGCCGAGCAGGATTTTGCGAACTCGTCGATGTTGAGCGAAATGAACGAGATTCAGACCGAGATCAAGATGGCCGCCGGCGCGCTGACGAAGCAAACGGCCGACATCGCGGTTCCGCTCGAACAACTGGCCGCCGAAATGGCGGAGGAGTTGTTGACGAACATGGAGAAGTGGCTGCCCGACGAGCCCGACCGCGAACGTTGGAGCCAGGAAGAATCGCTCACCGACGAGGACAAGGAAGCCCCGATGGCCGAGTTGCCGGGCGAGTTGGAAGATCTTGTCGGCGAACTGTTCGAGGAGGAAGAGGACTTGTTCGACGAGATGGAGGACGTTTCGAGCAGCGCGGCCGACTCGCTCGACGTCGGCGCCGGCTGGGACGCCAAGGACGGGCCGATCTCGAACATGAGCGCCAAGGGCGTGACCGGCAACACGCTGCCCAACACGAGCGAAATGAGCGGCCGCAGCGGCGAGGGTCGCTCGGGCAAGTCGAGCGGCGAATTCGTCGGCGACGAGGCCGTCGGCAAGGGCGGGCGCCGAACGCCCAGCCGCCTGACGCCCGACCCTTATGAGAAGGGCCAGATCAAGGACCACAGCCGCGATCCCGTCGGCGGCGCGACCGGCGGCGGCAAGGAAAGCGGCCAAGGCGGCGAGGGACTCGAAGGTCCCCAGCGACGGTTCCCGGGGCGGCGCGATTTGAAGCGTCTGGCGGGTAAACAAGCCAGCCTGCGCAACAAGGCCGAAACGATCGATTTGAAGTTCGAAATCATGGACTTCCACCGGACCGATTTGAAAAAAATGATCGAGGTGATGGCCCAGGTCGAACGCGATCTGAAGGGCGGACGATACCAAAACGCCCTGCGCCAGCGAAGCGTGTTGGCCGAGGGGCTCGGCAACGTGAAACAGTACCTCGGCGGCCAGGTCGAGCTGCGCAGGGACACGACCGTGAACCTGCCGGCCGAGGTGCAGAAGGACATTCTCGGCGGCATGCAAGACCCCTCGCCCGCCGGCTGGGAGTCGTTGAACCGGCAGTACTACGAACGGCTTTCGACGGGGGATGCAAGAAAATGAGGCCGCGAATCTCCGTGGGGCTTGTGTTGTTGTTTGTCTCGGGCAGTGTGGTTTGCAGTGTCCGCGCCGACGGCGGCAAGAAGGTCGTCGTTCCGTTCGACTTTGTTTCGCAATTCGACCAGGGACGCTATGGCAAGATCGTCGGCGAGTTGATCTGGAAGCGGCTCGACCGGGCAGGCGGTTTCGTGATTCCCGAGACGATGGTCGACGTCCGCAGCACGGTCGAAGCCAACCGGATCAAGCTCGCGCCCGACATGCCGCTCGACGAGGTTGCCAAAATTGTCCGCGACGATTTCGGCGCCGACGTTGCCATCTGGGGAAGCGTCGAGCGCGTGGCCGGCCAGCGGTGGGACGTGTATGACCTGAAGATTCGCTGCGTCGATTTTTCGGCCGGGCCGAAACCGAACGTCGTTTGTTCGATCGACGCGCGGACGAAGACCGTCGGCGAGATCCCGCATCTCTATGTGAAGCAGATGCTCGACAAGCTCTACGAGCGCGGGCCGGCGGCGCCGCGGCCGGTCGACGAGATGAGCGAAGCGAACTGGGAGAACGGTCCGAATCTGATCACCGGCGGCGATTTCGAAAAGGCCCGGCGCGGCGTGCCCGTCGGTTGGGACTCGCGCGGCGGGCAAAAACGCGAGCCGCTGGGCAAGTTGGTTCGTTGGGTGCCCGAGACGGGCAACCCCGCGAATCACGTCGTCCGTCTCGCGTTCGACAAGGCGTTGGGCGACACGTTCGGC
>JAFGIR010000276.1 GCA_016929515.1 Pirellulales bacterium
GCCACCGCGCGGATATGTTCCGGCGTGGTTCCACAACAGCCGCCGACGGCCGACACGCCCAGCCCCACGTATCGTTTGGCGTACTCCGCGAGATACTCCGGCGAACAGAGGTAAATCCGCCGGTTTTCGACCTCTTTTGGGATTCCGGCATTCGGCTGCACGACGAGCGGCAGCGTGGTGAGCCGCACGGCTTGTTCCACCGCGCCAAGAAGCCCGTCCGGCCCGACGCCGCAGTTAATCCCCCAAGCCACCGGCTGCGGTAGCCCTGATGGCAACGGGGCGAGCATCCGTTCGACCGACTCACCCGAGGCTGTTTCGCCGGTGCTGGTGACGACGAAGGAAAGCACGAATGGAACATCGGGCAACCGCCGCATTGCGGCTGCCGCCCGTTCCAACGACTCTCGGTTTGGCTGGGTCTCGAAGAGGATGAAGTCGGCCCCGCCGACCATCAGGCATTCCGCTTGCTCGAATATCATTTCCTCGATGGTCATCCGTTGCGGCGGCATGGCAGGCATCGGTCCAATTGAGCCGGCCACGTAGATCGGCCGATCGGCCTGGCCGGCCACCTCGCGGGCGAGCTTTGCTCCGGCACGAAGAATCTCGCTGAGCCTCTCCGCCAGTGCAAACTTGGCCAGCGACACGCGGTTCGCGCCGAATGTATTGGTCGTCAGCACATCGGCTCCGGCATCGCGGTAGTCCGTGTGAATCTGACGAATGAGCTTGGAATCGGAAAGGCACAGTTCGTCAAAGCATCGGTTGGTGAAAACATGGTGCCGGTAAATCTCCGTGCCCATCGCGCCGTCAAAAACGAGGACACGATTAGTCAGGGCTTCGACAAAGGTCTTATTGGCCATAGTGAATGTCTTTGTGTCGAGGTTGTGATCTCATGCCGCGTAGTTCATTACGGCAAAGAAGTGGCAGCCCGTGCCAGCCAGGACAAACAAATGCCACACGGCATGGAAATAGGGTATTTGTTCGATGGCATAAAACACCGTGCCAATCGTGTAGGCCAAGCCGCCGGCGAAGATCAATACAAGACCACCGAATTGAACGTGGGCCGTCATTGGCACGATGGCCACCACGGCCAGCCAGCCCATCGCCAGATAAAGGCCGACGGAAAATGATCGGATTCGCCTCATGCCGGAGCATTCCGCCAGAAGGCCCAGCAACGCGAGTCCCCAAATCACGCCGAACAAGCTCCAGCCCCAAGGACCTCGTAGAACGCCAAGCATGAACGGTGTGTAAGTGCCCGCAATCAGCAGAAAGATAGCGCTGTGGTCTGCGGCTTGAAATATGCTTTTCAGCCGTCCAGGCGGCACGGCATGATAGAGCATTGACGCCACGTAAAGCGACATTGCCGTGGCAGCAAAGATGCTCGCGCTAACGACGGCCAGCGAGCCGCCGTGTTCCAATGCCGCCGCCAACAGAAACGGCAATGCCGCGACAATCGAAATCGCGCCAAAACCGTGGGTGGCAGCGTTGACCATTTCCTCGCCAACCGAACGGACTCGTTCCTTCATCAGGTTCATCTTTCCGCTCCCTGTTGGCATGATTCGCATTGGGCCACAAGCTGAGTGGGGGCGTTACAGCCGGTCAAAACCAAAGCGATCCCTTCAGGACGCGCCTCGATCAATGCCGCAAGGTCGAAGCTGGTCAACAGACGTTCGTCAACCGCCGTCAGCACCTGGCTGAGCAACACGATGTCGTATTTGCCGCTTCGCAGAGCGGCCTCGGCTTCCTCCAACCCCATCTCGGCCCGCCCAGCGTCGGCCAAAGGCGGATAGGCGTTCACAAAGCAACTGTGGCCGTACTGCCGCAACGTGACATTCGCTTCTCGCCATGCCGTCGCCACGGGTTCGGGCAGAGTCATGTCGCTCAGGAACCGCCCGACGAAAACGGTTGCCTTTGCCTGGATCGCCCGCGCCACAATCGCATGGACGCGAGATTCCTCTTGCTCGTCGTCGCCGAGAACAAGTTCGACGTTCTCCTTGACCATCGTGTATTCCTTATGATTCAGTCCGCGCGGACCGCGATCCGTCGCACTGCAATCGCTGGCGACAACCAACAACCGCAAATGCCCAAACAAACGGTCAGCGGACTTCTGGACAATACAACATGCTTGGCCGATCCCCGTCCCTCGCAGGGGTTTGCGGCAAGGCGCGGCTGGTAGGTCTTCTGACTTGCGAACGAAGGAGGTTGCCTGGCCTTCTCGCCACGTTGATTTCAACGTGGCAATGGCATCTTAGATTCGGCAACCCCTGCCAAAGTTCGCTTACAGCGGCGGGGCCGTCCCGGACTTGCACCGGAGTTCCCTGTTCGCCGGAAAACCCAGATGGGATTTCCGGCCACCAGTTACGCTAACACCCAATTTAAGCTGTTTCGTCTATCTGTCAATCCAGACTACAGCCGTCCAAGGTAATACCTTCGTGAAACCCGAGGTAAAAAAGCCAATCCCTGGTGGTGTTGACAACGCCGGGCCACAGGATATAGTGGTCACGATGCTGGTTCGCTCCGCCGTTGGAGCGTCGCAAGAGGGAACACGGTGCAAATCCGTGGCTGCCCCGCAGCGGTAAACGGGAACGACCGCCGTCACCAAGCACTGGCCCCAACGGGCTGGGAAGCGACGGCCAGTAGGTCAAGCGGCTTTGTCACCGAAGCCGCAACTGCCCGCAAGTCCGAAGACCTGCCAGCAACATTGTGGTCCAACGTGACTAATCGACTGTCGCTTCCGAGGGGAAGGTGTGGTCGGCTTCATCTTCTTCCGTGCGCCGCTGGCGCGCATGGGCGGATCAGCCGTGCCGCTCACTTGTTCTCCTCGAAGGCCGCCGTCGCAAGGAATCGCGGCGTTGCGCCGCCCCGCGCCGCCGTGCAACTGGAAAGGAGACCCCCGCTTTGGCTACGACTCAAACCTATCGGTACGATCGTGTCGCTTCCTCTCATCCCATGCCCCAAGCCGACGCCTCGCCCATAACGGCAATTCGCAAACGCGACGGCAATCTCGCGGCCTTTGACGCCCGCAAAATATCGCAGGCCATCTTGAAGGCCGGCAAGGCGACTGGGGAATTCGGCGACGACATGGCCCAGACGGTTACGGTCCGTGTGCTGGGCGTCGTTCAGATGATGGCACATGAAGACGCGCCCTCGGTCGAAGACATCCAAAACGTCGTCGAGGAGACCCTGCTCGCATCTCCGTTCAAGCGGACGGCCAAGGCGTATATCCTCTACCGCGACCAGCACGCCCGAAACCGCGAGATGATCCAGAAGGCCGATCTCGACTTGATCGACAGCTATCTCGGCCAACTCGATTGGCGAGTGCGCGAGAACAGCAACATGGCCTACTCACTCCAGGGCCTGAACAACTACGTGTCGAGCGAGATCAGCAAGGTCTATTGGCTCAACAAGATTTACACGCCCGACGTGCGCGAGGCCCATGTCTCCGGCGACTTTCATTTGCACGATCTGGGATTGCTGTCGGCCTATTGCGTCGGTTGGGACTTGAAGGACTTGCTGGCGTCCGGGTTTCAAGGCGCTTCCGGTAAGTCGGAAAGCCGGCCGGCCAAGCATTTCCGCGCGGCCTTGGGCCAGATCGTCAACTTCTTCTACACGTTGCAGGGCGAAGCGGCCGGCGCGCAGGCGTTTTCCAACATCGACACGCTCCTAGCCCCATTTATCCGCTACGACCGCCTGGAATACACCGAAGTCAAGCAAGCGTTGCAGGAGTTTATCTTCAACCTGAACGTGGCCACGCGGGTTGGTTTCCAGACGCCGTTTACGAACGTCACACTCGACCTGCAACCACCGCGAATCTTGCGAGATGAGGCGGTCATTATCGGTGGCCGCCCACAGGCGGACACCTACGGCGAGTTCCAGCGCGAGATGGACATGTTCAACTCGGCCTTCCTGGAAGTCCTCTCCGAGGGCGACGCCAAGGGCCGCGTGTTCACATTCCCCATTCCGACGTACAACATTACCGCTGATTTCGACTGGGACGCCCCCGGTTTGGAACGGTTGTGGAAGGCCACCGCACGATACGGCATTCCGTACTTCGCCAACTTCGTCAATTCGGATATGTCGCCCGAGGACGCCCGGTCGATGTGCTGTCGCCTACGGCTCGACCTTCGGGCGTTGGAGCGACGGGGCGGCGGGCTGTTCGGGGCGAACCCGCTGACCGGCTCGATCGGCGTGGTGACGATCAACATGCCGAGGCTTGGCTATCTGGCCACGTCGGAAGAAGATTTTCTAATACGTCTCGACCGGCTCATGGAAACCGCCCGGACGAGCTTGGAAACGAAGCGGCAGGTGCTCGAAGAGTTCACCGACCAGGGGTTGTACCCCTACACGAAGTTCTATCTGCGCGGAGTCAAAGAGCGGTTCGGCCACTACTGGCACAACCATTTTTCCACGATTGGGCTGGTCGGCATGAACGAGGCGTGCCTGAACCTGCTGGGTTGCGATATTGGAACGCCGGAAGGCGTCGCCTTTGCCGGCCGGGTGCTCGATCACATGCGCGACCGTCTGCAAGAATCCCAGCAACTCACCGGGCGGCTCTACAACCTTGAGGCCACGCCCGCCGAAGGGACCGCCTATCGTCTGGCAAGGCTCGACCGTCAGCGATTCCCCGACATCCGCACGGCGGCGACGGACTCGCTTGCCAAAACGAGCGAGAAAACGCCGGAACCGTTCTACAGCAACTCGACGCAACTGCCGGTCCACTACAGCGACGACATCTTTCAGGTTCTCGACCTTCAAGACCCGTTGCAATCGCGTTATACCGGCGGCACCGTGCAGCATGTCTTCTTGGGCGAGGCCGTCCCCAATCCCGAATCGGTCAAGCGGTTTGTCCGCAAGGTGTGCGAGAACTATCGGCTGCCCTATTTCACGCTGTCGCCCACGTTTTCGATCTGCCCGACGCACGGCTACCTTCGCGGCGAAGTGCCCGCGTGTCCCGAATGCGGGCAGGAAACCGAGGTTTACTCGCGGGTAGTTGGCTATCTCCGGCCGGTCAACCAGTGGAACGCCGGAAAACAGGCCGAATTCGCCGCCCGCAGCACCTATCGCA
>JAFGIR010000277.1 GCA_016929515.1 Pirellulales bacterium
ACCCAAAGAGGAGCATCAAGCCGGCAAAGCCGGGTGAAAGCCACTTGGGATTGCGGTAAGGCCCGAAGTAGAGCGCCAGAAACAGGACGGCCGTCATGGCGAAAATCAAACCCATGAAGACGTTCAGCACGGCGGCCGTGGGCAAGACGGCGACGGCCGACGGCGGCAAATGGACGTACCACCCCGCGCCGCCGGCGGCGATCAGCACCGCGGCCAGCAACGCCGGCCGGATGCTTCGCGCGCTGATCAACTCGCGAAGCGCCGCGTCCTTGATCACCAGCGAGGCGTGGAGATAAACGTAGAGCGACGTCAACAACAGGGCCCCGCCGGTCCGGGCGACGACCTGTGGAATAAACTGCGGATTGAGGAAACCGACCCAGAAGTCGCGGTTGGCCGGCCAATTGCCCGAGTTGAGCATGAACGCCGTGATGCCGGTAATCAGCACGAGGCTGATCCAGGCAGCCAATCCATAGATCCAACCGATCTGGACGTGGGCGCGCCGGGGAAGGCGACCCCAGTAGTAATAGAAGATGAAGGCCGAGGTAATCTCGATGACGAAGAAGACCCACTCCATGGCCCAGGCGAAGACAAAGGTGCGTATCAGCACCTCGGTCGCCAGCGGCGAGGCCAGGCCAATGGTCCACCAGATGCCCACGCCCGTGATCGCGCCGAAAACGACGGTCAGCAGGACGAAGAATCGGGCATGGCGCCGGAGATAGGCCAGATAGTCGCGGTTCTTTTTCCGATAGGCGAAGCTGGTCTCGACGGCCAGAAACAGCCCGCCGCCGACCGCGTAATGAGAAACCAACACGTGGACAACCGCGACCAGCGCAATAAGCATGGGCGAGGTCACATGGGGGACGTACCACCAAGGATAGTGCATTGCCGGAAGACTCCTTTCAAGCAAGCCAGTTTCCTCGTTCGCGCCGACGTGGCGAACAGCCTGGCCGGCTGTCGCTCGCGCCGCGGCGTCCTGTTCACGGATGCGATTTCATAACCATACCAATTAACGCGTTACATCGGAAGACGGCTGGGGATCATCGTGGAGAGGAGTCCGTTTTTGGGTAATAAAAATACCCGCGCCGCGTGGGCGTTTTGGAATGCCGGAGCGTAACGTTGACATACCCAAGCCTTGCGTAAAGCATGGCAATTCGACCAGTCGGGGTTGCCTAGTTTAACAGATGGGGGCTTGGCCTTGGGTCCGGGCCGGCATCTTCTAGAAAGCTGCCCGTTTGTGATGGCGGGAATGGGCTCACGACACGGCTAACTAGCGTCCTCGGGCTGGGAGGATGGAAAGCGGGCCTTCCAGTGGTCGCGAAGCAAACCGTCGAGATGTTCATGGAACGTCTCGGGCATGTCGCATGTGGAATCGGCCGAGTAGACGAAAATCGTCTTGCGGATATTGTCGACCACAAGCCGACAGACCGGGCATTCTTCGAGATGTCGCTCGATCGCGGCAGCCGTTTCCGGGTCGATTTGCCCGTCGACATACTCGACCAAGGCCGTAAAGAGGTCTTCACACCGCATGGAATAGTTGTGCCGTGGTGTTGCGGAAGCGATAGACTGACCCCTGGTATCTTGGATGCGCCGCGAGCGGTTTTGGTTACATCTTTCTCGGTTTTTTCCTTCCCGGGGGGCTATGTCAGATATTCCAACCCGGTGAGACCGTGTCTCCGTTTCCCGCGCGCCGTCATCGGTTGCTCTGGGCGGGGCTGACAGTTGGCCCAAAGACACCCAACGGCGTGTCGAAATCCCTGCCCGGTTGATCCCCCCGGACACCGAGCCTACAGACCTGTGCCGTGCGCGTCTCGACACCCCGGGACGATCTATTCGATTGCCCGCTAGCCAACATGGACCAGCGCGGCCTTGCGATCGGCGCACTCGTTGTAGGCCTCGACCGCTTCGTCGTTGGGCAAGGCGTGCCACTCGATGGCGCGCTGCCGGAGATAGAGACACGCATCGTCGCTGAGTTTCAGGTCGCTTTTTGCTCCCATGGCGATAAAAAGCACGTGGGGGCCGCCGCGACACGGACGGCTCAAATGCTGGGGTGTAAGCAGCCGCGATCCGTCCAATGATGTTGGGTAAGGCTCGGCTCTGTGTCGCTTGGCTTTGCCCGAGGCGGTTACGTAGAAATCGGCGTCGAATCGCTTCGAGCCCAGTTCATAGACATCGGACTTGCCGCGGACGATCGGCGGGTAGGAAGACGCGACGGCAAAGCGTTTTTTGAAAGGGTTCTCGCCGATGCGAAGCCGGGCCATTGCGGTGGCGCCGAGCAGCACGGCGTCGTCGCCGAGCGACGAGACGAGGACCCCGCTCGTGTCGCGACCGGCGGCGAGACAATCGTCGGCGACGATTTTCTGAACGATTGGGACGATGAAGTTGCTGCAGGCGTCGATAACCCCGCCGCCGAGGACGATGACCTCCGGATCGAGCAGGTGGTCCACGGTGAGGCAGGCATGTCCCAGCACGATCGATGCGTGTCGGAGCACTCCGGTAACCAGAGTGTCATTCCGCTCAAGGGCTTGGCGCAGGATACTGCTTCGAATGAGGTCGAGATCGCCTTCGAGCAACTCGGTGAGGACGGTCGGCCGGCCGGCGGCGACCGCCTCGCGCAGATCGCGTTCGATGGCGGTTCGGCTGGCCAAGGCTTCGAGGCAGCCGCGATTGCCGCAGCCGCACAACGGCCCGCCGATTTCCATGACGATGTGGCCGATTTCGGAGGCCGCTCCGCGGGCGCCTTGCCAGACCTCCGAGCCCTGAATGAATCCACCGCCAATGCCCGTGCCGACCAAAATGCCCATGGCGCTGTCGGCGGCTCGGGCGGAACCGAGCCACTTCTCGCCGAGAATGCCCAGGTTGCAGTCGTTGGCGACGGCCACGGTCAAGCGGAACGTTTTTTCGCAATACTCGCCGAGTCTCGTGTTCGAAAGGCCCATGTTGGGCGTGACGACCACGAGGCCCTGGTCGGTATCGACGACGCCGGGCACGCCGATTCCCATGGCGGCAAGATCGTCGAGCGTGATATCGCTCGCCTTTCGGAGGAGCTGCGCAACGACGTTTTCGAGAGCTTGGTGGAGCGTCCCGGCGCCGCCTTCGCGAGGGGTTGGGCTCTTCTCGCGACGAAGGACCATTCCCGAGGCATCGACCAGAGCGGCAAGGATCTTGGTTCCTCCAACATCCACCGCCAAATAAACATCCTTTTGCTTCACCACGGTTCTCTCCTTCTCGGCTTCTTTCGTCGGTCCATCGGCCATTGGCTGCGAGGGCTATGATACCCGGTTTTCCGACGAAATGCAGGAGGGGTCGCAAGAAAAGGAGCCATTCGTGGGGAATGCCCCCCACGGGAAGCGTGGCATTCACGGGCGAAGGCGAGACTCGTTCAGAACTTTACCTGCATGACGACCTGTACCTTCTGGTCGTTTCCAAGTCGGGTCTCGGCCGGGTTGGGGGCGTGTCCCTTTTTGTTCGCGCCGGCGCCATAATCGGTGCCTTCATAGACTACCATAATGAGGTTTTCGCCGGTCAGATAGTAGGCCAGCCCGGTGATCCACATGTCATAATACGCATTCGAGGCAATTCGCGCGTCGACATCCTGGTCGAAATGGTCGTAGCGAGCAAACCACCAGAGCTTCCGGGCACCGATCGGGATTCTCAGATTCGTGAAGAACGAATAGCCGGCCGTATCGAGCGCGTTGCCTGCCGCATCGACCCACGTTCCCTTGGCGTTGCCCTTGGTTGCGAAGTACTGAGCGGTCAGGACCAACCAGGGCTGCTGATAACTCAACATGGTCATGTTCACGTCGTAGTCGGGCCAGCCCGAGGGGTAATCCATGTTGCCGTCGCCGTGGATGCCAAGATAGCTCAGCTGTAGCCCGGGCAGGAAGTCGGGCAGCGGCCGGACGGTGAAGCGTCCTTCGATCGCCTTGTTGCAGTTTTCCTCGACGGCGTGGTATCCGGAGCCATTATAGAGCCCCACGTGCCAGGTTCCCCAGCGTCCGTCGTAGTGATCGTTGCCGAGTCGGTCCTTGGCGTCGAAGACCTTGCCGAAGAAATTGCCGCGGAGACTGACGCCCAAATCGGACGAATTGAACACACCCGCTCGCTCGACGGCCATGGTTCCTTGACACCGATAGGGATTGACATGCTCTTCGAAGTCGAGCCAGGGCATGTGCCCCATGCCGATTTCCGACTTCATGTCGGTCAGGAAGGCGAAATCGTGCGGGCGCCATTCGGCATAGTAGTATTTCAGCCGGGCCTTGTAATCGCCCGTGCCGTCCTGATGGGCATCCAGGGTTACCCTGGCATGAAGCTGCGAGGTAATCTCCTTCTTGACGGTCAGATAACCCCGCGTGACTCGGAAGGCGTTGAAGCTTTCGTCCTGGTCGTTGAACTCGGGCAAATCTCCCGCCGAAAAGTCGAGGTATCCGAGCATGCCGACCGTCAGACCCTTGAGCGGCTTGGGCAATTCAAACACATTGCCCTTGACTTGCTGGTTGAGTTGTTCCTGGCGCTGCCACTCGGTTTGTTGTTGTTCACGGCGCAGCGCGTCGGCTTCGTCGGCGGTGAGGATTCCCCTTTCAACGAGCCGCCCGAGCAGAAAATCCGGCTCCTCCGCGTGGACCGCGGCGTGATTCGAGCAGAGAACCAACAGAGCGATCACCGAGACGATGAAAGATGGACGTTTCATACCAGGGGGTCCCCGCGTTTCAAAGTGGTGTTTCCATGAGTGGGCCCTCTCCCGTCGGCACGATTGGTCCCGACCAAGGATCCGGTTTGACAAACCGATCCGGGGCAACTGTTGGAGTTCATTGACAGGTACTTCAGCGGCAAGCGACCTGCCAGTGTGGTTCATCGGGAGGCGTCGGGTTAGGTTTGTATTAGAGTAATCGACTGTGTGGGTAATTCGCAAAGACCTGCCGGGAGAATCGCTACGGCTGTTACAGTCGTTAGAGACCGACCGGTTTTGGTCGGTCGACTGGCCGCAAGAAACACAAAAAGACACGAAAGGGTCTTCCAAACCTCCGCGTCTTTTCGTGTTTTCCGTGGCTATTGCGGCGTCCAGACTACTTGCGTTGACAATCGCGGATGGCGATCAGGTCCTTCATCACGTTGCCGAGTTTCGCTTGGGCACCGGGCAGGCCGAAAGCGTCGTGCAACTGCATGTAGAGGGCGAAAAGTTCGGCGTAGACCTTGGCCGCCTTCTTGTTGGGCCGGTAGACGGTCGATTTCACGCCGGTCATCTTCTTCTGAGCCGCTTCGGTGGTCTTGTAGGCCCCGCCGACGACCGCGCCGAAGATGGCCGCGCCGAGCGCGCAGGTTTGGGCCGATCGGCTGATCTTCATCGGCACGTTGCAGACGTCGGCGTAGATCTGCATGACAAAGGCGTTCTTTTCGGCGATGCCGCCGCAGTTGACGACTTCGTCGACCGTGGCCCCACACTCGCGATACCGGTTGATGATCACCAACGCGCCGAACGCCGTGGCCTCGACCAACGCGCGGTAGACCTCCGGGGCGGTCGTGTGGAGCGTCTGGCCGACCAACAGTCCCGTGAGTAGCGGATCGGTCAGGACCGAACGGTTGCCGTTGTTCCAATCCAAGGCGAGCAATCCACTCTCGCCCGGCTTCAACTTGGCCGCGTCGCGGGTCAGGTTGACGTGCGGATCACCCTTGGCCGTGTAGGCCTCGGGCGTCAAGTGGCTGGTGAACCAATTGAAGATGTCGCCGACGGCCGATTGGCCGGCCTCGATCCCGTACATGCCCGGCACGATCGAACCGGGGACGATTCCGCAGAGTCCGGGCACGTCGGGCGTTTTTTTGCCCTGGGGCGCGACGAGCATGTCGCAAGTGCTCGTGCCGATGATCTTGACGAGTGTTCCCGGCTTGATGCCGGCGCCGACCGCGCCGAGATGGGCATCGATCGCGCCGACGGCGACCGGAATGCCGGTGGGAAGACCGACTTCTTTGGCCACGGCCGGGTCGATCAGGCCGGCCGACTGGTCCGATTCCGACGCTCGCTCGGCATAGTGGTCGCGGACCTTGGCCAGCTCGGGCGAGAGACCT
>JAFGIR010000005.1 GCA_016929515.1 Pirellulales bacterium
CACAAGCGTGACCGCCGCCGACCATTCTATCGGGCCGGATATTCCGCGCCGTTCGGGCTGGCGGGATTCGTCATGCGCGAGGCGTAGGTCGAGCTGGCCGTCGCGTGCGAGGCCCACTGCCGCGATCCGTCGGCGCCGATCAGTTCAACGGCGTCGATCTCGTTCCAGCCCGCGCGGCGCGTCGTGTCGAGGTAAACTCGTATGGTTTTGCAGGCTGCCGCGCCGTTGGGGCGAACAACAAAGTCGGTCGGAGCGGTGGATGTTGGGTCTTGACCTCTCCAAAGGACTTGCTCGCTCCCATCGTCGGCGACCGCAACCACCTTGCTGACCGCGCCTGGGTTGAACGATTCGCGGATGCGGATTTCCGCGGGGTTTACGGCGCGATCGAACTCGACCTGAAGCCACTCGATGCCGCCGTTCGGTTCGAGCGATGCCCACGCGGTCGGAATGTCGCCCGCCTGGTGCGTGTCGGGAGCGCCGGTCGCCTGTTCGGGACTCCATTGCCGTTTTGTGCCGACGGCCGGAGAGGACGTGGTTTGGGTGAGCTCTCGCGCCTTGCGAACCAAGTCGACGAATTCGGCCCGATAGCCGCTCGGGTCGTGGCTCAAACCCGGCATGGCGTATTGTTCGACGGCCGCAAACGTCGCGTCGCCGGCATAGCGCGAGTCGCGAAGAATCATGCCGAACGACGCCACGGCCGCGGCAAACTGAAAGTCGGACGACGCACTTGGAAACGACACGCCGGTCCCGCCGACGGTCCGTTCGAGGAGCCGGCTTTCCTGTCCCTCGGGCTCTTTGTAACGCAGCCGAACGGTGGCCAATTCGTCGTTGGCGGCCGCCTCGGTCAGCGAGTCGGTCGGTCGGAGGATTTTTTGGTATTTCAACGTCGGCTCGCCGTCGGAGCCGTCTTCGGGGCTCTCCGGTTCGCGTGCCGGCACAAGTTCATAAAGCGCCGTCACAGTGTGGCCCGCGCCGATTTCGCCTGCGTCCTTCGTGTCGTCGTTGAAATCGCGCGCGGCGAGCTTGCGGTTTTCATAGCCGATCAGACGATACGCCGCCACGCGGGCCGGGTTGAACTCGATCTGGATTTTCACGTCCTTGGCGATCGTCACCAAGCTTCCGGCCATCTCCTCGACCAGCACCTTGCGGGCCTCGCGCAGATTGTCGACGTAGGCATAATGGCCGTTGCCTCGATCGGCCAGTTTTTCGAGCTTGGCGTCTTTGAGGTTGCCCATGCCGAAGCCGAGCACGCTCAGGAAAACACCCGATTTAGCTTTTTCTTCGATCAATTTGGCCAGTTCATCGTCGTCGGTCACCCCGACGTTCAGGTCGCCGTCGGTGGCGAGGATCACGCGATTGTTGCCCTCGGGCAGGAAGTGTCTGATCGCCTGCTGATAGGCCAACTGGATGCCGCCGCTGCCGTAGGTGCAGCCGCCGGCCGCCAGGGCGTCGATGGCTTCGATAATGGCCTTTTTGTTCGTCGCGTTGGTCGATTCGAGCCGCACGGCCGTATCGCTGGCATAGGTGACTATGGCCACGCGGTCGTCCTCGGTGAGCCGGTCGACCAGGAGCCGCATGGCCTGCTTGACCAAGGGCAGTTTGTTCTCGTCGGCCATCGAGCCCGAGACATCCAACAGAAAAACCAGGTTGCTGGGACCCCGCTTGTCGCGCGGAATTTCGCGCCCCGCCAGGCCGACGCGGAGCAACTGGTGGCCGCTTTTCCAGGGGCAGTCGGCCAGCTCGAAATTGACCGAAAACGGCTCGCCGTCCTCGGGCCGTGGATAGTCGTACGAAAAGTAGTTGATCAATTCCTCGATCCGAACGGCATCCGGCGGTGGAAGCTGTCCCTGGTCGAGAAACCGGCGAACATTGGCATACGAGGCCGTGTCGACGTCGATCGAAAACGTCGAAAGCGGCGAGGCAAACGGCGTGACAAACGGATTTTCGACGATCGGGGCATAGTGTTCGGTGTTGGGACTGCCCGGCCGCTGGTCGATGACGCGGATACGCTGGCCGTCGATAATGAACTCTTGCGAGGCGCGATAGCATATCGGCTCGTTGTCGCTGGTGGTGGCAACGCTCTGTTCGACCGCGTTGAGCGATGCTAATAGTGCCTGTTGCCGGTCATTCATCCCGGGCGACTCGCCCAATCCCAAATTGCGGGACCAAACAATGGCGTGGCCGGCGTAATGTATGTTCGGTGCAGATGAGTTATCTGTTGTCGGCGTATTGTCAACCAGCGAGGTGGTCCGACCACTAAAAGTAAAGGTGGCAACTTCCTTGCCTACTTTCATGGACCCATATTCATAACAGGGTGTGCCCAGGTTTTGACAAACCAGACCCTTTCCGGTGCATCCTGGAGTGAGTGACAGACGGTTTAACATGACGGTTCGATCCGATGCAGTGGACGTCACGGCTGTCGATGTCGGCGATGCGGCCGGGTGTGCTTGCTTGTCATATTCGGTGTTGTATCCAATGTGTGTTGTTCCGCTGGTATAATTTGTTTTGTATAGTGGAGCTTGGAACGAGCTGAAATCCTCGCGACCAAGACCGCCGGCAAACAACGGTTTCTCGATTTCCTGGGCCGGTGAAGCGGGCGAGTACGGTTCCGCGGCCAAGCCAAATCCATAACCTAGTCCGCTCAGATTTGAGTCGCTGTCGGATTCGATCTGAAATCTCTGCCCCTCGCCGCGCCAGGCTTGGCCCGAGCGAATGTCCGCCGGACCGGCCGGTCCTTGCCGCCAGTCGAAATTCTGTTCGTCAACGACAATGGAACCGAGTAACCCAGCGTCGGAATGAACGCCCGGACTGAACATGAACTGACCGGTCATCGGGTTGTCGGCCGTTGTGGGCCACGGGGGAACGGAGCCTGAACCGGCCGGTGCATAAGGACCGGGGCCTGCTGCGTCGCCGGTCAAGGGTGGCGTCATTCGGGGATATGCGTTGCGTGGCGCGGAGTTGTGGTGTTCGGGGGCCGCTTCCTTACGGGCGCGGTTCGGATTTTTTACTGACGATCGCGGCGGCTGAACGGCGGGCAAGAGCAACGCGACCAGGATGCCCCCGGCGACGAACGACGCGGCGGCGGTTGCCCAATGGGATCGGCGCCGGCGGCGGCGTTCGGCCCGATCAAACGGTTCCGTGCGATGGGACTCACTCATGGCGACTTCCTTGTCTTGAGGTAAGTGGGCCGGGTCATGACTCGACTCGGCCGATGGTTGCTGCCGGGTTGCGGTCCGGCCCGCGGACTCTTGGTTTTGGAGTTCTTCGACAATCGTTTGTTGAAGCTCGGTCGACGCGGCCGGCAGCGGATCGTTCTGGCAGGCCTGGCGAACGTGGCCGGCCAGCAGGCGAATTTCCTCGATGAACTGGCGCGCCTCGGCGCTGGCGGCCAATTCCCGCTCGACGGCTTCAAGCTCCGGGCCGTCGAGCTGGTCGAGGGCATAAGCCGTCCATCGTGCTTCGTGTATGTCGTGAGGATTCATGGTTTGCCTCGGATGGTTCAGCGCAAATGCCGCGCGATCGGGTCGTTGCGCAAGCGTTCCAACCCACGGTGGACCAGCACGCGGACGTTCGCCGGGCTGATTTCCATGATCCGAGCGATCTCACCGTACGAAAAACCGTCGGCCC
>JAFGIR010000278.1 GCA_016929515.1 Pirellulales bacterium
CGGCACCCGGTTTTCTTCAAGCCCCAGTTACACGGGAAGCCCGTCTCGCAGAAGCAGCGCGACCTGATGACGTCGTTGGTCCGGCGGATTGGCGAAGTGGCCGACCGCGAGGGCACCCGGCGAGGCCGCCCGCTGCCGATCGCCGTCCGCGTACCCGACTCGGTCGAGTTCTGCAAACGCATCGGTTTGGACGTCGAGCGCTGGCTCGACGAAGGCCTGATCGACATGATGGTCGTGAGCGGCTACTTCCGGCTGAACCCTTGGAAAACGAGCGTCGAGTTGGGCCATCGCTATCACGTGCCCGTCTTCGCGAGCCTCGACGAACCGCGTTTTCGCAACAAGGAGTTCCAGAACGCCCGCAGGTCGATCGAATGCCAGCGTGCCCGGGCACTCGATGCGTGGCGTTCGGGCGTCGACGGGATTTATCTGTTCAACTACTTCCATCCGACGCTGCCGGCATGCAACGAGCTGGACGATCCGGAAGCGTTGATGACCATGGACAAGCTCTACACGACGGGCGCGCGTGAGTTCCGTTCGGCCCGGAGCTGGCTGGCCGGGGCCAAGGAATGTCTGAATCGTCCACTTTGCCTGCCCGAGCGGCCGAAGACGCTCTCGGTCGACAAGCCGGCCCGGGTGACGCTCGATGTGCACGACCGGGTGGTGCAGAACGGCGGCACGGCCACGCTGCGGCTCTACACCACCGGCGTCGGCGACGCCGAGAACCTGAAAGTCACGCTCAACGGCCACCGCCTCGGCGGCGCGAAGCAAGAAGGCCGATGGACCCAGTTCGCGGTCAAGCCGTCGCTGGTCAAGACGGGCAAAAACACGTTCGCCGTGTCACTCAACGAGCCCGAGAAGAAGAAGGCTGTCCTCAGCGACCTCTTGCTGTGGATTCGATATGGGAAGTAGAGGCGGCCATGCCGCGTGACCGAGTCGCTCCCCCGGGAGGACTGCCGGCTCAGGAGGCCTTGATTCCGAAGGCCATGATGGGCATTCCGGGAAACGCGGCCGACGAATCGCTGTGTCCCAGCACGAGGGCGTCGTCCAACGCCGTGACGGTCTCTTGATGCCGGCCGAACGCATTGACGATTTTTGCCAACGGTTGTCCGCGGCGGACCTCGTCGCCCGGCTTGGCCAGAAAACGGACGATGCCCGTCTTCGACCCGTAGGGCTTGTCCGAATAGCGAAGGAGCCGGCCGCCGCCGTAGGTTTCGGGCAAGTCGTATCGGAAGAGCTGTGGGCGAGGTTCGATCATTCCGAGGCCGGCCAGGATATTCCAGACCGCCTCGACACCCTGCGAGACGTGGACTTCGCTGACCGCGCGAGGTTTGCCCAGTTCGAGCGTCAACGAGGCAACGCCGTGCAACAGCAGGTTGAACGACAGGGTTTTGTTCAATTCCTCGGCGTCGACGATGACGCAGAACCCCGACGCGCGGCTGGCCCAGACGGCTTTCTCATAGCCCGTGCGGTGTTTGTCCCCGGGATCGCGGTCCAGCAGCACGTAGGGAATCGACTCGATCCAGTCGTTGTGGAGATCAAGGACGATGGTCGGCCGGGTTTCGAGAATGGTCCCGAAAATCCTCTCGGCAATGCGTTCTCCGAGCGAGCCGACGGGACTGCCGGGAAACGAGCGGTTCAGGTCCTCGCGGCTGATGCTGATATTGCGGGTTCCCATTTCGAACCCCATCGGGTTCATTAGCGGAAACGCGTAAACCGATCCGCACAGGAGGCGTCGCCGGATGGCGCGAAACACCTCCTGGACGATGACCATGCCGCTGACCTCGTCGCCGTGGCCGCAGGCGGTCAGCCAGACCACCGGGCCGGGGTTGGGGCTGACGGCCGACATCAACGGGAGTCGCCGGCGCGACAGATCGGAGCCGGCAAGAATTTTCAGGAAGGAGTAGTGCAGCTTCGGCTGAGGCGACGGCGACTTCGGAGGCGATTTTGCCATGGCAACCTCGATCGTTGAGCTACGGCCCGGGGGCCCGAAATGGTCTTCGACGGGCCGCGAACCACCGCGTGGGTCGTGTTACCAATTAAGTCCAAAACGATCGGCGCCCGGCACGCGGCCAAGGCCGCCCCGGAGCGGTTTGTTCGAGCGGGGTTTGCTCGGCTTGGGCATGGCGGCGTCCAACTGCTCGTCGGTCGCTTCACCCTGTGCGTCCGTGTCGACCTGGGGCAAGGTGTCCTTGATCGACAGGCTGATCCGCTGTTTCTCTCGGTCGATCGATTTGACCAGCACGTCGACTTCCTGGCCCTCGCTGACGACGTTGCCGACGCGTTGGACGCGTTTGTGGTCCAACTCGGAGATATGGACGAGTCCCTCGACGCCCGGCTCAAGCTCGACAAACGCGCCGAACTCCATGATCTTGACGACTTTTCCGTGGGCGACCGTGTTGACGGGGAATTTCTGTTCGACGCCGTCCCACGGATTGGCAAGCTGGTCGCGATAGCCGAGGCTGATCCGCCGGCTTCCGTGGTCGATCTTGAGCACCTTGACCTTGATGGCTTGGCCCTCGGCGAGGACGTCGCCGGGATGGTTGACGCGGCCCCAGCCCAGTTGGCTGATGTGCAGCAGGCCGTCGACGCCACCCAGGTCGACGAACGCGCCGAAATCCATGAGTTTTCGGACGACGCCTTCGTGGACCTGGCCCGGCGCGAGCGACCGGAGCAGTTGTTGCCGCGATTCTTCACGTTCGCGTTCGAGCACGGCCCGCCGGCTGAGCACGAGGTTCCGCCGTTCGGGGTTTGCCTCGGTCACGATGCAGCTCATCTTCTGGCCGACGAATTCGGCCAGGTCCTCGACCCGATAGAGCGAGATCTGGCTGACGGGGATGAACCCGCGGATGTGGTTCACCTCGCATTCGAGCCCGCCCGTGTTGTGGCCCGTCACCATCGCGTCGACCACGACGCCTTCGTCGAGATCGGTCCAATCGGCGACGTTGGCGGCCGCGCCGGGCAGTCGCAACTCGTAGAGCCCTTCGGCCGGGTTGAGCCGGGTGACGACGACCTCGATTTCGGCGCCGACCTCGGGCGCCTCGGCGAACTGTTTGAGCGAGACGGTGCCTTGCTCGCGGCTGCCCAGCTCGACGAAGACGTTATCGCGGGCGATGGCCACGATCCGACCTTGATGCTTGGTCTCGGGCTCGAGGATGACCGCCGAGGTGATCGCGTCGCTGCCGGCGCCCATCAGCTCGTCGAGCGACGCATCGCCCAGGGCTTCATCGAGTTCGCTTTCCAGATCGGGCGAAAGTTGCTCTCGGATATTGGGTGGAGGAAAATGTCGCGGTTCGCCAACGGGCGGTTCGGTCGCCGGCTCGACCGCGGTGGTCGGGGTTTCGACGGCCGGGGGCGGGGCGACTTGGGCAATCGGGGCTTCGGCGGCCGGCGGTGATTCGATCGGGGCCGACCGGGTCGCGGCCGGTGCCTCGGGCGTGTCGGGAGCCGCGGCGGCTGGCTCGGCCGACGGCGTTGGTTTCTCTTCGCCCGGCACATACCAATCGCGTGGCTTGGCTGGCGTGTTGCCGGCGCGCTGGGAACCGATCAGGATTCTCGGCTTCGCGGACGGCGAGTCGCTGCCGGTGTCTTGCGACGGAGATTCCGACTCAAGGGGTGTCTCGGGTTTCATGGCTTCCGACGGGTCGTTTTCCGGGCTGGACATGGGATCGGTCGTCATCCGATAGTCTCTCGTGATGAAAAGCACACCAAAGGCAACAGCGTTTTTCTTGGGGGGTCGCGTCCGGCAATCCGCCGGTTTTCCGTTGCCCGAGACCGGGCCGCGCGACCTTTGCCGACAACTCCATTGTTAATGATCGGCAGGACACGGTCAAACAGTGCGAAGACCGGCCCTGCGACCGGTTGCCCCAGGTCTATTTAACTATATAGAGACCTGTAATTCTAGACAAAACCTCGGGGAATCGAAAGTGGTGCGGGGCGAATTCGGCATGATTCGGCCGTGGAAGGCGACCAGCCCCGGGCTTCGGTGTTCGGAAAGGCCGACGCGCGGCGTCCTTGGCCGAACGAGCCCGACAGACCAATTCTGGGGGCACCTAGCCAATATAATCATCAACGCCGGAGATTGTCTCGATTGCGACATAGACAACCGGGCGAGTCCGGGTTGTGGTGAGAGGCAGCCGAAATGCATGCCGGCTTCGGTGAATGGCAGCGTTCTTGCATTCATAAGAACACACGTGCCTTATCGTGACGCGTCGTCGTCCGCCCTGGATCAATCGGTGATTCGTGGTTGATACGTGGGCATCGCCGGTGACGCGCGGTCGTGTTCATTTTTTGAAGATGTACCGAGCAGGGGGTTCGAGTGAGACCGAGTTGACGGAACGATTGGGGGACCTCGTTCGTGATCGAAGTCGTGTTGCCCTCGACCAGCATGCACGACCCAGCGGAGTATACTATTAATAGGTGGGAGTTCATTGAATTCGGCGTTGGTTTTGTTGGGGTTCTGTGCGAGTCGGAACCATCGATATCGGCTCGACGACAGGGAGCGAAACGACGTCGTGACGACTGCTCATCGTGGACAAGTTGATGTTGACGCAACACGGGATACCAACACACGGCGATCAAACCGGTTCTTGGTTCATGTCGACAAGACTTGACGGGGGTGGGTCACTGAGGGGGCTACCGTGGCAGAGACCGTACTAAAGGTGCTCTTGGTTGAAGACGACGCGGACCATGCCGAGATGGTCAAGGCGGCTCTCGCAAAAGCCGATCTGACCTCGTTTGATCTGACCCACGTCGACTGTCTGGCGGCGGCGCACGAAATCCTGGCCACGTGCGAGTATGACGCGATCTTGCTCGATCTTGGTCTGCCCGATGCGCTCGGACTGGAAGCGTTGTCGCAAATTCGGCGACAGTGTCCGGAAACCGCCATAGTGGTCCTAACCAGCAACAGCAACCCTTCGGTTGGCATCGAAACGGCTACGATGGGCGCGGATGACTATGTTTACAAGGGCTACATGAACGCCCCCACGTTGGAGCGCGTGCTTCGGCACGTGATTCAGCGCCAACAAGTGCTGCTCGAAGTGCGTCGTGCCAATGAGTCGCTCGACCGAAAAAACGCCGAACTGTTGGAGTTGAACCGGTTGCTCGATCAGAGAAACGAGGAACTGCGCGAAACCCAATGCTTGTTGGATCGGAAGAACCAGCGGTTGACCCAAATGTACGAGATGGGCCAACAGTTCGTGGACAATGTCTCGCACGACTTTCGCACGCCGTTGACCGTCATCAAGGAATACGTTGGCATCGTGTGTGACGGTTTGGCCGGCGAGGTGAGCGAAAAGCAGCGCCAATTTCTTGGAATCGTGAACGACCGCGCCGATGATCTGGCGCTCATGGTCGACGACATGCTGGACAGGAGCAGGCTCGACGCGGGGCTCATGAACATCTGGCGACGGGAAACCCGAATCAGTGACGTGTTTGAGCATGCTCGTCCAACGCTAGAGCGAAAGGCGGTCGTCAAAGAGGTAACGTTGAAAATCTCGGCAGACGAAGACCTGCCGGTCGTCTACTGTGATCCCGACAAGATCGGTCGGGTAATCGTCAATCTCGTGATGAACGCGGTCAAGTTCTGCGCGAAGGGCGGCGAGGTGAGTCTGCAGGCGCACCGGGCAACGGACGGGCCGGAAGTCATCATCGAGGTTGCGGATGACGGCCCGGGCATCTCTCCGGAAAATCTGCAACGGGTTTTCGAACGATTCCGCCAGGCCGAAGGCACCCACCGGCTCAGCGGCGACGGCTTCGGGTTGGGACTGAATATCGCCAGAGAACTAGTGCACCTCAATCTGGGCGAAATCGATGTTCGGAGCAAGCCCGATAAGGGAAGCGTATTCTCGTTCAACCTACCCGCCTGGAATCCGGAGGAACTAGTAAGCCGGTATTTGAAGCGGGTCGACCGGTCGCAACCCGCCGGCGTATCGCTGTTGGTTGCCACGGTCGACACTCCGATCGAACGCACCGTCTCGCACGTCGTGGACGAGTTCCTACAGCACACGTTTCGCGGAAGCGATCTGGTGCTGCAAATACAATTGCACAAATGGCTCGTGCTAGCGCAGTGCCCGCGGGATGAGATTACCAAGATGCTCGATCGAGTGCAGTCGGCTTGGGCCGAGAACAACCGCAGTATGCCGGAGGTGAAGATCCCGAAGGTCAAGTTTTCGGTCCGAGACACCTGGTCCGCGACGGCGCCAGCGGAGGACGTCCTGCGACAATGCCAATCGGAACTAGCGCTCGCCGTGAACGAACCTGCGGAATCGCGGATTCTGCTGGTCGATGACGACCACGAATTTGTTCAGGGATTGGAGATTCGATTGCGGGCGAGCGGCTACGAGGTGATGACGGCGTTCGACGGATTGGCGGCGGTGGACTTGGCGGTCGAGCATCACCCGGATGCGATTGTGATGGACAATTACATGCCGGTGATGAGCGGATTGGAGACGCTCGACGAATTGGGGAAACACACCGAAACGATGGAAGTTCCGGTGATTATGCTTTCGGCCAGCACGCGAGACCGGCAGCAGGCACTTGAGCGGGGCGTTTGCTTTTTCTTGCAAAAGCCGTGCGATTCCGGTACCCTTGCGGCCGCGCTGCGCGAGGTGATCGCGGAACCCTTTCGCGCGGGATTGGATTGACTATGATTGCCAAGACGATTCTCATTGCCGATGACGATTCCGATTTGGCCGACGTCTTGGCCGTGCGTTGCCGGCAACTGGGGCTGAAGGTGCTGGTTGCCTATGATGGGCTGAGCGCGTTGACCCTCATCGACCAGCAGTCGCCGGATCTCGTCTGTTTGGATGTGAACATGCCCTGTGGAAGCGGCATGGATATCTGCAAGATGCTAGCTCTCGACCAGGCCTTGGCTTCTATTCCCGTGATCATGCTGACCGGTCGTTCGGATGAAGACACGATTTGCGGTTGCCGGTCGATGGGTGCTCACTACCTCCGCAAATCGACGGCGATGTGGGATCTTCTGGAGCCGCTTGTTCGACGGCTTCTGGGTCTTTCGCCGCCCTGCCCCGACAACCCGAAACGATCGGGTCATGCTGTCCGAGGCCGCATTCCGCCGAACTCATTCGATCGTACCCTCGGCGGCGCGCGCGGCGTCGCCGCGCGAAACTGTTCCAGAGGAGGACCCCCGTCATGACGCCGAAGACCGTCCTTATTGCCGACGACGATCAGAATCTGGTCGACGTTCTGGCCCTGCGATGTCGCCAGTTGGGTTTGAACGTGGTAGTTGCCTACGATGCCCGAGCGGCCTTCGCGCGCATCTGCGAAGCTCACCCCGACGTGATCTGTCTGGACGTGAAGATGCCCTCGGGGAGCGGTCTGAGCGTATGCGAGATGTTGGTCAACGACGAAGAGTTGTCTTGCATTCCCGTGATCATGTTGACCGGCAAGGATGACCACGCGACGATTCGGCGTTGCCACGAGATGTGCGCGTTCTATGTTTTGAAATCTCCGGACGTGTGGGAGCGTCTGAGGCCGCTTCTCTGCGAGCTTTTGGACATCGAAGAGGGTCGGCTTGGCGGCTCCGAAGCGTCCGACGAAACCGCCGAGATGGATCGCCCGGCAACCTCGTCCCGCGAAGGCCTGCGGAATCTCGTGGATGTGATCGCCGACGAGTCGATTTTCACGGAAGTCGCCGAGAATCCGGATAATGTCGATGCCAATCCGTCTGACCATGGTCGTTCGGAATTCACGGCGGAAGCGCCCATGCACTGGCAGCCGTCCCACAAGTCTCCTTCCACGTCGGACGGCGGCCGCGATCGAGCGAGACGGATGACCGTTCTGTATGTTGAAGACGACGTCGAGGCTTCGAATGCCTTGAAGCTGCGGCTGGAATCGCTAGGACTCGAAGTGATTCAGGCGTTCAGCGGCGTGGAGGGTTATCGGCTGGCCGTTGCCCATGCTCCCGATCTGATTCTCTGTGACGTAATTCTGCCGGACGGTGACGGCAACTACTTGTTGCGTCGCTTTCGGGAGAATCCGGTCACGGAAGGCATTCCTTTGATTTTCCTGACAGGCAGGAAGGGGGATGACTTGCGGCGCCGGCTGTGTGGTCAAGGGGCGGCCGGATACCTGACGAAACCCGTGGCGCTGGACGACCTGGTGCGCGAGCTGAGCGGATTTCTTCAGGTCGATTTGCCCAAGCCTCAGGAGGCAGCCTCGTTCTGAGTCGACAGCTCCGGATGATGATCGCATCGAAGCCAGTAGCCCGTCAGCGTGTTCATGAGTTGGCCGAATCCCTTTAAGTCGAGAGGTTTGACCAGATAGCTGTTCGCGCGATACTCGTAGGCTTGAGCGAGGTCCACTTCGGCCTCGGAGCTGGTGAGGATGATTATCGGAATTCCGCGGAGCCGTTCGGATTCCTTGACTTCCTTGAGGACTTCCAAGCCGTCGACCTTGGGCATTCGGAGGTCCAGCAAGACGACGTCGGGTCGGGGACTCATTTCACGATTCACGTACTTGCCGCGCCGAAACAGATAATCGAGCGCTTCTTCACCGTCCCAGACATGGTAGACCACGTTATCCAGGTGGTGCTTTTGGAGCCCGTGCATGATCAGTTGGGCGTGACACAGATCGTCTTCAACGAGGAGTGTCACCGACGGTTTGCCGCTGACCTTCGGATTTATCATCGTTTATGGCCTCTTCTTTGGGCGGCAAGACGAAGCAGAAAGTCGATCCGCGGCCCGAGCCCTCGGATTCGATCCAGATTCGTCCACCGTGCAACTCGATAATTCGCTTGACCAACGCAAGTCCCACGCCGGTGCCTTCACCTCCCGACGTCAGTTTACCGAACAACGTGAAAACTTTGTCGTGATAACGAGGCTCGATTCCCATGCCGTTGTCCCGGACATAGACGACGGTTTGTTCTTGGTCCCGCCGGGCACCCACCTCGATGAGCGGATCGGGTTGATCGCCCATGTACTTCGTGGCGTTTTCAATCAAGTTCTGCAGCACGTCGAGCAATCGTCCGCGATCGCCGTAAACGTGGGGCAACTCGGGAGAGACGTCTACCCGTATCGCTCCGTTGAGAAGCCGCCCGGCAACGAGTTTCACGGCCTCGCCAGCCAGTTCCTCCAAGGCGACGTCCTCGGACGGTTCCACCACGCGACCGATTCGAGAAAGCCTCAGCAAGTCGCTGAGCAACTCGTGCATTCGGTTGGCCGCGTTGTCGATATGCGCCATTCGCTCTCTTGCCCCGGTCATGTTTCCTTCACTCAGATCCTCCTCCAACAGGCCCATGAATCCCTTGATCGTGATCAGCGGGCTCTTGAGGTCATGCGAAATCGTGTAGTTGAAGCGTTCCATCTCCGCGTTCTTCTTCTCCAATTCGACGATCAATGTTTCACGCTCATGTTCGGCACGCTTCCGCGCGGTGACGTCGCGCATCGAGTGGACCGCACCGTAGAGAGTCCCATTTTCGTCGAGCAGCGGGTCGGCCGTCACGGCGAACCACTTTTCCCCGACGGGTAGAATCGACTCTTCGCTTTGACGGGTACGCAACATGCGTTCGACGGGGCAATTCTCGATGCGCTCGGTCGTGCGATGCACCAACTCGTAGCACTTCTGCCCGATGACCTCCTCGGGAGACTTGCCCAGCAACTCGGCCGCGCTCCGGTTACACCGCAGAAGGTCTCCGTCGACGTTGCACAGAAACACGGCGTCCTTGATGGCATCGAACGTGGCTTGCCATTCCGCGGCGGATAGTCGAACCGACTCCTCCGCCCGCTTCTGCTGGGTAACGTCGACGGCCCAGCCCCCCACGAAGTGCTCCCCGTCCGGGCTTTCCATCGGAAAGCGGATGCTGTGCCAGTATCGAGTTTCGGTAGATGCCTCTTCTCTCGTTTCCACCAAGGACTCAACCGGTTTGCCGGTTGCCAGGATCTTCTGGTCGTCGTCCCGAATATTTTCGACGATTCCAGTCGCCGCCAGGTCGCATGCGGCCTTGCCGAGCCAGTCGTCTTGCTCAAAATCGAACGTCTTTTTCCAGGTATCGTTCACATAGACGTAACGGCCGCGGTCGTCTTCCATCCACGCGATGGCCGGACTCGCATCCATGAAGAGAGCAAACTGTTCCTCGCTTCTGCGGAGTGCTTCGGTGGTTTCGTGCTGCGCGATTCGGCTCAGGCCCATCTCCGCCAGAAGGCTCGTTAGCTGCAGAAGAAATGCGACGATCGGCTTGATCTCGCTTTCAGGAATGACGGGGACCCGGGACAAGGCATCGAGATAGGCGTCTTCATCGAAGCCGTATTTGGCGGCCTGTCTGCGAAATGATTCCCGATCGGGTGCTTCAAGAAGCAATTGCCCGGTGAAGAGATTCCCTAGGTGTTCCCCTCGGACCACAATGGGCACGGCAATATCCACCAAACCGTTCTGGCACTGGTAGATGTTGTACTTTTCGCCTTTCGCCAGTTGGCAGGCAAGAACCGTGTCGCTTGCAAGACATCGCTTTGCCGTTTTGGGGCATACACGATGAAACTTGGTGCAGATGTCCCGCCATCCAGAGGCGACCAAGATCGTGCCGTCAAGATCGATTATGGCCGTTGCGATGCCGAGTGCCTGGGAAAAGCTTTCCAAGAGGGCGCGAATCCCGTCGACATTGATGACGTCCTGAATCTTGTGATTCATAGTGTTTCTGTCGCACATGACCAAACATGGTGTTTTGGGGACAGGTCCACTCCGATCCATCACGGTGTGTTGTGATCATATATGGAAACAAGTCTGGTCAACAGGGGAGCCCGCGCTCGCAGGCACCGAAGTGACACTGGTGCCTTGCCGGATTGCTCTGAAGACCGGGCGTCCCCTTGGTCGCCCTGAATTCACTGCTAATGCGAGCCCCCATAGGTCCGCCCAGTTCGGCCGAGAGACTACTCGCACCTAACGAAACTATAGCGTGGTGGTTGTCAGGGGCTAGACAAACGGTCCTGTTTCTTGACGTCGCATGTCGCCTTCAGACACGACGAATCATCTGAACGCTAGTCGTCTTTGATCTAGGTGTCTCGTCATTCGGGTAATGAAGGTGATGAATTCGTCGACAAGGAGCGAGGCGTAGGCAATCCTTGGGGGCCGGGATGTGCGGGGGGTCCTGTCGGGGGTCCGCCCCTTCTCGAAGACTCGTGAGCGAGTGACAGACGCGCCGGACTGCCAGCGCCGGCGTCTCGTTGTCGGCGCGTGCGCCGAAGACGCCTCAAAGCCTGGCGGCGGATGAGATGGCGGGCGGCATGACTTTCAAAAAATTCCGGCGAGCACCGGCCGCACGATTAGGAATGCGGTCGGCACGTCGCCGGTTGCTCGGGTTTGGTCCCACCGGTTGGCCGCTTGGATGGATGCACACGTGACGTTCACGTTGCCGTTGCTGTGGAAATCCCCATCCTTGAATCTGGTGGTGACGTTCGCCCTGCCGCAGTTGATGGCCGGTTCTTGGACAACTCAATCTGTCCGTTCCACAAACAAGTTGCCGGTCTTGTCAATTCAGCGATTCGTCGGACATTTTGTCCTTCAGCCCACCAGCCCGGGTGTTCGTACTCGCTACACCCGGGCGCGGGCTTTCTCGGATTGCCTCACCATCGCACTGAGTCTCTTCTTTTTTCCGACTTCGTGTTTCCGAATCACGCGGCGGATAGTGTTAGTGGCGTCAGACCGGGCCGATCAATAACATCCCCAAACGCAACGCGACTACCACCGATTCCGGAATCCACACAATTCTCCGATCGGGTCGATCGAGAACTGTCGCCGGTTGCCGACCGCTTGGGCGTACAACTCGGATGCCGTTGCTGCCTCGGCACATTCTCCAGCCTAGCCTTGATGGAGAAGTGCCTCAAGAGCCGTTTTGGGAAAGAAAAGAGCATTTTTGGGCTGGCCGACCGTACGTTTTCCGACGACAATGGAATAGAAAGCGGTTGCCGAGGGGCGGCGATCCGAACATCTCGCCCGGGTCGAGTTCGTTTCCCACTGGTTTCATCCTGTTCACGGTGTTTTCCAGTCGTGTCGAAGAACATTCAAGTAGCGATTGCCTTTGCGCTCTCCGAGTCGCATCAGACCCACATTCTTCGTGGTATCCAGCAGTTCGCCGAGGAGCGCGGCAACTGGGCGTTCACGTTCAGTCCGGAACACTACGGAAGCTCGATTGCGGCTCTGCGGCACTGGCCCGGCGATGGAATCCTGGCAACGGTTGCCACGAAACATGAAAACCAAATCGCGCGGGAGATGGGCATTCCCGTCGTCAATCTGTCGGGGGCGTTGCGCGACACGCGGTTACCCCGCGTCATGGTCGACCAGGAAGCGATGGGGCGCATCGCGGCCGAGCATCTCCTGAACTGTGGATTTCGCAACTTCGGCTATTTCGGCGTCGCGCGCGTGTGGTCGGGACAACAGCGCAAAACGGGCTTTGTCCGTCGCGTGCGGGAGGCCGGGGGAGAGTGCTCCGTTCTCGAAGCACCAAGTCGCCCTCGGTCGCTTCGATCGGCCGAGGATTGGTTCGAGCCGCTCGATCGATGGTTGTCGTCGCTGCCGCTGCCGGTCGGGATCATGGCCAGCATCGACCTGAGGGCGGCGATGATCGTCGATGCGTGTCTGCGCCTTGGGCTACGCGTTCCCGACGACGTGGGCGTCGTGGGCGTGGACAACAACGAGGTGATTTGCCAGTTGTGCCGCGTGCCGCTGAGCAGCGTTTCGCGCAGCGATCTTGAAGTCGGTTACCGGGCAGCCTCGGTCCTTTCTCGAATGATTGCCGGAGAGCCATGGCCTAC
>JAFGIR010000279.1 GCA_016929515.1 Pirellulales bacterium
GCTGACCTTCAGTGACGACGTGGCCACGCGCTTCATCGGCCACGGTTGGAACGTTACCCGCGTCGGCGACGCGAATGACCAGGAGATGCTGGCGCGGGCATTCCACACCTTCCTTGCCACCCCCGACCGCCCGACGCTCATCATTGTCGACAGCCATATCGCGTACGGGGCCCCGCACAAGCAGGATACCAGCGCCGCCCACGGCGAGCCTCTCGGCGAAGAAGAAATCCGATTGACCAAACGGACCTACGGCTGGCCGGAAGACGCCAAATTCTTGGTGCCGGATGGAGTTTACGAACGTTTTCGCAACGGGATCGGCAAGCGAGGCAAGGAGCTTCGCGACGCCTGGTTCGCTCGGGTGCCACAGTACCGGGCCGCCTATCCCGAGTTGGCAGACGAGTTGTATCGCATGCAGCACCGCCAACTGCCCGAAGGCTGGGACAAGGACGTACCCACTTTCGCGCCGGACGCCAAGGGGTTGGCGACGCGAGACGCTTCCGGGAAGGTACTCAACGCCCTTGGGAAGACGATCCCGTGGCTCATGGGCGGCTCGGCCGACTTAGCGCCGTCCTGCAAGACGCGGTTGACGTTCGACGGGGCCGGCGACTTCTTCCCCGACAGTCCCGCTGGGCGCAACCTGCACTTCGGCATCCGCGAACATGCCATGGCCGCAGTGCTCAACGGCATGGCGCTGGTCAAGGTGCGGGCCTATGGTTCCTCCTTCTTGATCTTCAGTGACTACGCCCGGGGCGCTATGCGGCTCAGCGCCTTGATGGAGTTGCCGGTGGTCTACGTCTTCACGCACGACTCCATCGGTGTCGGCGAGGACGGCCCTACGCACCAGCCGGTCGAACAGTTGCCCTCGTTGCGGTCCATCCCGGGCCTGGTCGTTTTGCGCCCCGCCGACGCCAACGAAACGGCAGAGGCGTGGAAGGTCATCATGCGGCTGCACCACGAACCGGCCGTCTTGATTCTCACGCGCCAAGCGGTCCCAACGATCGACCGAAGCAAGTACGCTTCTGCGTCGGGATTGGCTCGCGGAGCGTACATTTTGGCCGACGCCCCGAATGCTCAGCCAGACGTCCTGCTGATCGCAAGCGGCAGCGAGGTGGCGTTGTGCTTGGAAGCGCATGAGCGGCTCACAGCCGAGGGGATCAAATCGCGGGTAGTGAGCATGCCGTCGTGGGAACTGTTCGACGATCAGCCACAAGAGTACCGCGACAGTGTGCTGCCGCCGGAAGTGATTGCGCGGGTCTCGGTGGAGCAAGCCTCGACGTTCGGCTGGGCCAAGTATGTCGGTGTCCGCGGCCACAGTATCGGAATGCGCTCATTCGGAGCGTCGGCGCCGCTCAAGGATTTGGTGAAGAAGTTCGGCTTTACGACGGAGCACGTCATCGCAGCGGCAAAGGAGCAAATCGGCCTCTCGCGTCGGAACTGGATGTAGTTGCTTGCCACGGAGTCAGCCATGACGATCATCGAGCGGGCCTTGGAACTGTTGGCAGACGATTCACGGATCGGTCTGGGGTCCGGCCATACGGCCCACGCCTTCGTCAGCGCCCTTGGCCAGCGCGTCCGCAGCGGACGCCTGCGCGTTCAAGGGGTGCCTACCTCGGAGGAAACGGCAAGATTGGCTCGGAACGAGGGCATTCCGCTGGTGACCCTTGCCGAAGCCGGAATTCTCGACTTGACCGTCGATGGCGCGGACGAAGTCGACCCCCAGCTTGACCTGATCAAGGGCTACGGCCGGGACATGGTCCGGGAGAAGATCGTCGCTGCCTCCTCCCGCCGGCTGATCATCCTGGTGGGAGACGAGAAGCTCGTTCCGCAATTGGGAACGCGAGGCAAGTTGCCGGTCGAGGTGGTTCCGTTTGCCTTACCATTGTGCGAACGTCGGATGCGCGAACTCGGCTGCGCGCCGGTTCTTTACTTTCGAGGGGGCAGCCTGTTTGTGACCGACAACGGCAATCATATCCTCGATTGTCAGATCGGCCCAATCCCGGATGCCAGTCGGTTGGAAATGGACATGCGAGCGATTCCCGGTGTCGTGGGCACCGGGCTATTCCTGGGAACGGCTGAGACCGTTTTGGTCGGGGACCGGAACGATTTCAGCTTCATCGAGGAGAGACGGCGCGGAGACAACCGACCATGGCCGAGATCGGCAGCGTCGAGGATACGGCTATCTACGGCCAAGTGATAGGAGGAGCCATGAGTACACCTAATCTGTGGAAACGGTATCAGCAGTATCTTTGCCAGGTTCCCTCGCTTGGCTTGACGCTGGACGTGAGCCGGATGCGGTTCGAGGATCACTTTCTGGAGCGGATGGACTCGCCCATGCAGCGCGCATTCGAAGCTATGGACGCGCTGGAAGCCGGCGACATCGCCAATCCCGACGAGAAGCGTATGGTCGGGCATTACTGGCTCCGCACGCCGGAGTTGGCGCCGACGCCCGAGATCGCGACCGAGATCCGCAAGACCGTGGCCGATGTCAAGTCTTTCGCCGCCGCCGTCCACAGCGGTGCCATTCGGCCTCCCACCGCCGTGCGGTTTTCGCACGTCCTATGCATCGGCATCGGCGGCTCGGCCCTCGGCCCGATGTTCGTCGCCGACGCGCTCGGCAGGCCGGCCGCCGACCGGATGATCGTGGACTTCATCGACAACACCGACCCGGACGGCATCGCCCGGA
>JAFGIR010000280.1 GCA_016929515.1 Pirellulales bacterium
CCGTGTCGCAAGCAAAATAGACGTTGCTCCCCGACAGCCCTAGCACGAAGCCACACGGATTGCCGCCGCACGAACCGTCGGGCAACATCGACGAATGATGGGCCAGCGTCATCTTGACCGTGCCGAACGGTTGCTGGCATGTTCCTCCCAGGTTCATCGCGTGCGTGTTTTCAACGCCCTGCCGGCCGAGCCACTGGCAAATCTCGAAATTAGCAATGACCATCGCCCCGGTTCGCCGGGCAATCGACACGACGTCGCCCACGTGGTCGGAGTGACCATGTGAAACCAGGATGAAATCGGCCTCGACCTCTTCCGGCGCGACCGGCGAGGTCGGCGAGTCGCTCAAAAACGGATCCAAGAGAATGTGGTACTCGCCGCTTTGGATCGACCAGCTTCCGTGTCCGAGCCAGGTTAGTTCGACAGCCATGGCTACTTCCCTCGCAAGAACTCGTTCATGTGTCGTTTGTAGGCCTCGACGCCCGGTTGGCCGTAGGGGTTGATGCCGATGAGCCGTCCTTCGACGACGGTGGCCAACATAAACATCTGGAAGAGTTGCCCCAGCGCGTGTTCGTCCAACCGCGGCAATCGCAGGTCGGCCGTGGGCCGCCGGTCGTCGGCATAGGCACGATTCGTGCCGGCCAGCGCCGCCGCGAGAATTTCCGGGAGCGACTTGCCAGCCAAGTCGTTGAGTTGGTCTTGATTGAGCGTGCTCGGTTTGACGGCCACCAACTCGCTCTTCGGATGTTCGACAATCAGGTTGGTGATCAACTTATCACGACGGCCCTCTTGGTGTTGCTGGCCGCGGGAGTGCAGGTCCCGCGTGTTGACGCAGGTCAGCGGCAAGGCTCCTTGGCCGTCCTTGCCCAAACTTTCGGCCAGAAGTTGATCGTACCACAGACCGACCGCTTCGAGCCCCTTGCCCCAGGTCGACAACACTCGGGTCGTCGCCCCGCGCCGCGATTCCATCAGGTGGCACACGCCGACGTAGTCGAGCACGGGGTTGTCGCCCGGTTCGGAGTTGCAGAACCGGCGGTTGGTCACGGCGGCGCCCTCGAGGAGCTTGATCGGATCAAGCCCCATGATGGCCGCCGGCAGCAGCCCGACCGCAGTGAAGATCGAAAACCGTCCGCCGACGCCGTCGGGAATGGGAAACATCTCCGGACACTCCATCGCCGTACACAAGGCGCGAAGTCGACTTTTCAAACCGGTGACGGGAACGATCAGGTCGCGGACTTTTGTGAGATCGTTGTCACACTCGCTGCACAGTCGCTCCAACAGGATTCGCAGCGCGACGGCCGTCTCGAGCGTGCTGCCGCTCTTGCTGATCGGGACGATGCCCCAGCGATGCGGCCCCTCGCCCAAGAGCAAATCGAACAGGCCGCTCATCGCGTCGTTGTCGAGATTGTTGCCCTCGAAAAAAATCCGCGGCCGCCTTCCCCGCTGAAGCCGGCCGAGTTGGTTGAAATAAGGATGGCAGCACGCCTCGAACAGGGCCCTCGCGCCCATATAGGAACCCCCGATGCCCAACACGACGACCTGTTCGACACGCTCGGCCAGCGAATCGGCCGCCGCGCGGATCCGCGCCAACTGGCTCCGCTCGCCCTTGGCCGCATGTTCTTCGAGCATTCGCTCGGGCAGGTCGATGAACGCGGCGTCGAGCGGCCCCTTCTCCTTGGGCACGGGCTCGCCCGACTGGCAAAGCGCCAGGTCGTCGAGCACTTCGTTTCGCGCGGCCACAAGTCGCGGGGCAAGCCAGACGAGGTCTGCCTGACTGATGCCCGTCTCGTGGATCATCGTTCCGGAAGGATCATACGAAATCGGGAGGATCGCTGGCTCGTTCATTGGGCACCACACCGCTTGAGGGGGCTCTTTCGGCAACAGGAGTGACTGTCTCTCTATATCGGACAGGAATTCCCGTCGGCCTTGGTCACGGCAGGCCGTTTCCCTCGCACTTCTCTTGAGGGACGTCGCGTAATCCGGATTTTCATGCCAACGGGCCCTTTTGGCAAGGCAACCGAGCCCTAAATGCCGACCCTACGGGACGATGCCCCCACTTGTTTTCGCTGCCCGTTGTGGTAGGAAATTGGGGATTGTGCGTTTTTTCGACCGGTTGGGTCGGTCACGCCGGCGACCAAGGAAATTGGTAGTACAGGAAAACAATAACAGGAAAGCCAAACATGGATACCCAGGATCTTACGCGATTGCTGCACGTCAAGAACGACTCAAAGATTGTCATGCTCGTGGCCGATGGGCTGGGCGGTCTGCCCGTCGAGCCCGGCGGGCCGACCGAACTTGAAGCCGCCAATACGCCCAACCTCGACGCGTTGGCCAAGCAGGGAATCTCGGGGTTGTCGATCCCGATCAAGCCGGGCATTACGCCGGGGAGCGGCCCCGGGCACCTGGGTTTGTTCGGCTACGATCCGTTGAAATTCATGATCGGCCGCGGCGTACTCGAAGCGACCGGCATCGGTTTTCACGTTGGACCGGACGACGTGGCCATCCGCTGCAATTTCTGCACGCTCGACGCCAGCGGCAACATTGCCGACCGGCGCGCCGGCCGCATCCCGACCGAAGCGAGTGCCCCGCTGGCCAAGATGCTCGGCGAGAACGTGAAGATTCCCGGCATCGAACTGTTTGTCGAACCGGTCAAGGAACATCGTTTCGTGGTCGTTTTTCGCGCCGAGGGACTCGGCGCGGCGGTCGACGACACCGATCCGCAAAAGACGGGCGTGCCGCCGCTCGCGCCGGTCGCCCACGACGACGCCAGCCAGCGGACGGCCAAGATTGCCCAGGAGTTCTACAACCAGGCCGTAAAGCTCCTGGCCCAAGAGCCCAAGGCCAACGGCCTGACGATGCGTGGTTTCGCGAAGAAGCCGGATATCCCGACCTATGAGGAGGTCTACGGCGTTCGCGCGGCGGCAATCGCCGTTTATCCGATGTACAAGGGCCTGGCCAAGCTGGTCGGCATGGACGTCATCGGCGAGCCCGGCACGCTCGAAGAGGAAATCGACGTCTTGGCCCAGGCGTGGGACAGCCACGATTTTTTTTTCGTCCACTTCAAGTACACCGATAGCCGAGGCGAGGACGGCAACTTCGAGGCCAAGGTAAAGATGATCGAAGAGTTCGACGCCATCGTGCCCCGGGTCATGACGCTCAAGCCCGATGTGTTGATCGTCACCGGCGACCACAGCACGCCGGCGGCGCTGGCCAATCACAGTTGGCACCCGGTGCCGACGCTCTTGGCGGCAAAGAACTGCCGCACGGACGCCTGCACGACCTTCGGCGAAACGGCAGCCATCGGCGGTGGGCTAGGCCAATTCGAGGCAATCCACCTGATGCCCCTGGCCCTGGCCAACGCCGGACGGCTGGAGAAGTTCGGCGCGTGAAATTGCTCAATCGATGGCATACGAACAACAAGCAGTAAAACCAAAAGTCATTCTGGTTCCGCCGCCGCATTCATCGAGAACGTGCCGTCTGCTGCCTTTTCCATTTTCTGAAGCTCGGCAACGGTGAGTACAGGGACAACGAACGGCGGTAGACCCATTCGTGCAATGCTCGACTGAACATACTCACGCCAGTACGGCCACGAATTATAGAGCCCGTTAACGCAACCAAAAGCATTGAGCTGTTCATCCTTGAACGCTGTTATGCCGGATACTTCGTATGTTAATTGATACTCGATGTTAATCTCAATCACGGGATCAGAATCACACACACCCTGACCATCCGTTTCACTGCTTTCTTTCACACGAGACGCAAGCAATGTTAAGACAACAACTCCAACTACCGTACTACTTTCTCGATCGGTTCTGCTACTAGTACGAAACTGATTCTCCACATGTAGCGGAAAGACAACCTCTTCACTCCGCTTCATGGATGCTTTCAGTACTCGAAAGTCCTGGATTTGAGCACGTTCGGCAACAGGGGCCATCAACAAGACAGGATCAACTTTGCTTGTATTCTCGGTCATCTGTCAACTCGCTACTCCACTGTATGCTACTGAACGGACTCCACTGTCACACCTCCAAGGCTGTTGTTGAGCTTGCTCTACCCAGTCTTGCATTAGAGTCTTTCCGGAACGAACCGATTCCGGGTGAAGAAGTGGATCAGGTCGACACTTAACGGCAAGCCGCTTTTCGAGAACGGTGCATATGTCCGCAACAGTTCGCAATGTAAGATTGCATTCCCCGTTCAACATCTGGCTCACACGCCCCTTACTCTTCCCCAACAACTCCGCGAGTTGCTTTCGCGATATCCTCTTCTCTTGCATCATCTGGCAGATGAGTTCTGTGATTTCGATGGTCAATGCTTCTCGATTGAGCAACCGCCGCCCCTCAGGGGTGCTGGCAAACTCCTCATACATTGTCTTAGCCATGACTTTCTCCACTCATACATCAGAGGTGTTTAGCTTCAACCATTCTTTTCGTATTCCCTCGGCACGCGTGTATTCTGTTTCTGGCCATTTTCTCTGGCCTGGCTTCCAAAAGCCATGTGTGATGATAATCAACTCTTTGTGACAGAAACACGGGAACCGAATCATCCCACGTTTACTCTTATTCTTCGTCCGCCCCTTATTCTTGAACGCATAGTACGGCTTCCGTTCCCGACGAAATCGTCTACTGTTGAAAGCCGCGCCTTTCCCGTTATCGGCAACGTGCTTGAAATAGGAAAGAAACTTGGCTCGTGTCTCCTCCGCAAGTGACCCGAAGAATTCCCTTCCCGGGGTGCTACCGTCCGCCAACTCAGCGAAAAGAATCGAGTGACGTTGCCCCACGACGATGCACATAGAATCGACCCACAACTAACATAAAGTTTAGTTTTAACTAAACCGAAAGTCAACCCACCTTATTTGCATACCACCTTTGGCCAGCCTTGTGATCTATCAGTCCTATTATCAACATATCGAACGCGCTCCGCAAGAGTGCATTTCCTAATCGCTTGCTACAAAAAGACTTACCGTCGATATGCCTCACAAACCACAGCTCACTTCTAGAGAGAATTCCCCCATAAGCAAGGAACGATCATAGCGTTTGTCGACAGTCGACTGCCCGATGCCCTACGCCGTAATCCCCTTTGTCAACGCCATGAAGGCCGTTTCCAGGTTGATTTCGTCTTCCTTGAAGAGCGTCAGGCGGTGGCCCGCCTCGATGAGGAGCTTCGACAGCGGGCTGTAATCGTCGACGCCCTCGGCCAGCGCGGCGTAGATCCGGCCGTTGCGCAGCTCGACCGACTCGACCAGCTTGGTCGCCTCGATCCGTTTGGCGGCCGCGTCCAAATCGTCGGCCACGGCAATGCAGAGCACCGGCCGCTTGCGGACTTGTTTCATCACGTCGGAAACCTTGGCCGAGACAAGCAGCTTGCCTCGCTCGATGATGCCGACCTTGTTGCAGATGTCGGCCAGCTCGGGCAGAATGTGGCTCGAAACCATGATCGTCTTGCCCATCCCGCGGAGTTGCTTGAGCAGTTCGCGGATTTCGATGCGTGCCCGAGGATCCAAACCGCTGGCCGGCTCGTCCAACAGAAGCACTTGCGGATCGTGCAGCAGTACCCGGGCCAAGCCGAGCCGCTGAGTCATGCCGCGCGAGAGGCTCGTGACCAGTGCGTCGCGCTTGTAGTCCAGGCCGACCAGATCGAGCATGTCGTCGCACACTTTTCGGCGCGAGGCCCCTTTGATTCGATAAGCGGCGGCAAAGAACTCAAGATACTCGATCACCTTCATATCGTCGTAGACGCCGAAGAAGTCGGGCATGTAACCGATCAGGCGCCGGATTTCCTTCGGATGGGTGTAGATCGAATAATCGCAGACGTAGGCCTCGCCGCAGGTGGGCTGCAAGAGCGTGGCAAGAATCCGCATCGTGGTCGTCTTGCCCGACCCGTTGGGTCCGATGAAACCAAACAGATCGCCCTTGTCCAATTCAAGATTGAGATTGTCAATGGCGTGCAACTCGCCGTAGGCTTTGGTGAGATCCTGGGTCTTAATCATGGCATTGACGACGGGATGGTTGGGTTTACGGGGACGGGACTTCCTTGACGGGGAACACGAACCGGTAGATCGTCAGATGCCGATTGCCGGCTCGGTTCAGCGGCTGGCCGTCGCGACAAATCTCCGCGACGGGCGGCCGCGCGGACCCGGCAACCCCAATCAAAATCGCACGATCCGAAGCATGTACGGGACTCAGATTGAGCAAAGGGCTCAAATCGACGAACGGCTGATATCCGTTGGACAGATGGGTATAGCGCTCCCCTCCGGCATGTTCGAAAAACATCATGGTTCGGAGAATATACGCTGGATCAACACTGGCCGCATCGTAGGGCGTCGCCTGAAACCGCGTCTTGTCGTCTTCTTTGTCCAGAACCATGTGGTGGCCGGTCAACAGGGTCTTCAATTGGGCCCGGCCCTCCAACTCGTCGAGTGCGATCGAAGCACCCGGCTCGATTCGCCCCACTACATAGACCCAACGGTCGTAGACCAGCAGACACTCTTCGAGCGCGAAGTCGAGCGGGTTGGTCAGCCGGCCGCTGGGCAAGTCGTCGCGGCGAGCCAATTCCGGGCGAGGACAATCCTTCCACGTCGCGCTCCATCGAGCCGTCAGGCTACGCGTCGACCAGCTTTGCAACGGAAGCCCGTTGATCCGGTCCAGCGTGGAAGAAAAGTGGTAGCTGCCCGGCCACGAGGTCGGGTTGACCGTCTTCGGGTCCATGCCTCCCAGCCCGTTGCCCGGCAGGCCCAGCCACGCCAGAACCATCCGCCGGTCGGTCGCCGCCGATTCGCCGGGCCAGCGCGGGCGCAGCGAGAGATCGTAGGTGTCGACACGCGGACTATACAGGTTGCTCCAATGAGTCCCCCGGACCAGGCTGGTGCTCGTGTCCACGTCGATCAGATCGACCTGATTGAGCCGAATTTCCGTCCCCTTCAGGCCATAGGCGGCCCAATACGCACCGACACTGAAAACCACAACCAACAACGGAAACGTCACCCAAGTCCAGCCAAACCGTTTCATCCG
>JAFGIR010000281.1 GCA_016929515.1 Pirellulales bacterium
GAACCTGGGCATGTATCGCGTGCAGCTCTCCGGCGGGCAGTACCAAACGAACCAAGAGGTGGGACTCCACTACCAAATTCAACGCGGTATCGAAGCGCACCATGCGGCAGCCATCCGCCGCAGCGAGCGTCTTCGGGTCAACGTTTTCGTCGGTGGTCCGCCGGCCTTGACGGTGGCGGCCGTCATGCCGCTGCCCGAAGGAATGAGCGAACTGGCCATGGCCGGCGTGCTGGGCCGCCGTCGCGTGCCCATGATTGTCGGACCCGACCATTTGCCCATCGCGGCCGAAGCCGACTTCTGCATCTGCGGCTATCTCGATCCCGACCGCCAGTTGCCCGAGGGGCCCTTTGGCGATCACTTGGGCTACTATAGCCTGGCGCACGATTTTCCCGTATTGCGGGTTGAGCACGTGTATCATCGGGACGATGCCATCTGGCCGTTTACCGTGGTCGGCCGCCCGCCGCAGGAAGACACAATGTTCGCCGAATTGATTCACGAACTGACTGGGCCGGTTATTCCCAGCGTCGTGCCGGGGTTGCGCGCCGTCCACGCGGTCGATGCGGCTGGGGTCCATCCGCTGCTGTTGGCCATCGGCAGCGAGCGTTATGTGCCCTATGAACCGCGGCGGCCGCGCGAGCTATTGACGCAAGCCAACGCGATCTTGGGCCAGGGCCAACTCTCGCTGGCCAAATACGTGTGGATCGCGGCCGCCGAGGACGACCCGGCGTTGGACGTCCATCGCGTCGAGGCGTTCCTTGCGCACATGCTGCGTCGCGTCGATTGGCGCTGTGATCTGCATTTCCAGACGCAGACGACCATCGACACGCTCGACTACAGCGGCCACGGTTTGAATGCCGGCTCGAAGCTAGTCATTGCGGCAGCCGGTTCGCCTCGGCGCGAGTTGCCCACCAAGCTGCCGGCCAACATGTCGCTGTCGGACATGTCGGGCATCGCCGATCCGCGGGTCGCCCGGCCGGGCATCCTGGTCGTTCGAGGACCCGATTATGAGCAAGATGCCGAGACCGTTCGCCGCTGGACGGCGTCGGTCGACCGGCACGATCCGGTCAACCGGTTCCCGCTTGTCGTTGTGGTCGATGATTCCGAATTTGCCGCCCGAACGTTGGACAATCTGCTTTGGGTTGCGTTCACACGCAGCAACCCGGCAACCGATGTCTATGGAATCGAGTCGTTCACCGAAGCGAAGCACTGGGGCTGCTGCGGTTCGCTCGTGATCGATGCCCGGACCAAGCCGCATCACGCCCCGCCGCTGGTCGAGGATCCGGAGATTACGCGGCGAGTCGACCAGTTGGCCTCTCCCGGCGGGCCGTTGCATGGGGTAATATAGGGATTGGGGGTTGGGGATTAGGGATTGGGAGCTTTGGCTACCGAGACACTCGCTTTGGACTTTTTTGCCGACGTATCACCGACGTGGCTTTGGCTGATGGCCGCCTGGCTGGCCGTCTTGGGCGGCTGCGTCGGCAGTTTCTTGAACGTCGTCGTCTATCGCTTGCCTGCCGGAAAGAGCCTGGTTCACCCCGGCTCGTACTGCCCGAAGTGCAATCATCCGATTCGCTGGTACGACAACGTGCCGGTGCTGGGTTGGTTTGCCCTGCGAGGCAAGTGCCGCGACTGTGGCGAGCCGATCTCGTTCCGCTACCCGTTGGTCGAAGCTCTGACGGCGGCCATCTTCTTCGGTTTGGCGTGGGTCGAGTTGTTCAGTGGCGGGGCGAATCTGCCGATCATCCTTGGAAAACACCAGACTATCGAGCCGATCACGTGTCCAAGCGAGCTTGTAGTCGTCTACGCATTCCATCTGTTGCTGCTTTGTACATTGCTGTCTGCCGCATTGATTACGCACGACCGACAGCACGTTCCACCGAGACTCTTTGTACCAGCGTTGTTGGTCGGTGTTGTTGCGCCGTTGGTTTGTCCGTATTTACATCTGGGTGTCCTCTGCACGCATGATAACACTCGCATTCTCCTGCTAGCCCGGCTTTATAAGACGTTTATCCATGTTGTCGCCGGCCTGGTCGTAGGGTGGGTTTTCGAAGGGCTTATGCCGCGCTGCGCGAACGGCAAGGATGTTGCCGCCATTCTACTGGCTGCCGTGTGCGTGAGTCTGTTTCTCGGCTTTGAGGCCATACTGCTGTTGGGAGCCGCAGCGCTGATTTTGTCATTGTTGGAGCAAGCCATGCGGTGGCTGAGTCCTGGCCTGCCCGTGGTGAGTCCAATGATCTGGCTGGCTTTGCTCGTACCTGTTTGGATCGTGTTCTGGCAACCGCTGGCGGCAATGTGTCCCTTGGCTCCGTGATACTCAAGAAGGAACAATCATGCTCGACGAAAAACAACGACGCGAACTCCTCGGACAACTCGTCCACTCGCCCAGCTATCGCGTGGCCTATCACGACACGGAACTGATGGATTCGGCCGAGCTTCGGCACGTGCGGATGGAGCTTGAGTTTCTGAAGGCCGACTTGATTCTACGCCAGCAAAACGTCGAATCGACAATCGTCGTGTTCGGCAGCACGCAGGTCCGCGAGCCGGCGGCGGCACAGAAACGCGCCGATCAGGCCCGCGCCCGGCTGAACGATACGCCCGATGACCCTCGCCGGCGCCGCGAGCTGGCTCGGGCCGAGCGGATTGCCGCGAAGAGCCCATACTACGACGTGGCCCGCGAGTTTGCCCGACTGGTTTCTTCGCAATGCCAGGTCGAGGGCCGTTGCGACTACGTGATCACGACCGGTGGCGGTCCGGGCATCATGGAAGCGGCCAATCGGGGCGCCTACGACGTGGGCGCCAAGTCGGTCGGGCTGAACATCCGTCTGCCCAAGGAGCAGGAGCCCAACCCTTACATCACGCCGGAGCTGTGCTTCCAGTTCCACTATTTCGCCGTGCGGAAGCTTCATTTCTTGCTTCGGGCGAAGGCGTTGGTGATTTTTCCCGGCGGTTACGGCACGGTCGACGAGATGTTCGACGCATTGACGCTACGCCAGACGGGTCGGATGCAGCACATTCCGATTCTCCTGTTCGGCCGCAAGTATTGGGAGCGGGCGATCAACTTTCAGTTCCTGGCCGACGAAGGAACGGTCGATGATCGCGACCTCGATTTGTTTCACTTCGTCGACACGCCGGATGAGGCCTGGCGAGTGATCTGCGATTTTCACCGGCGATAAAACGCGCCGCGTCAGATCCCCGCGTGCTGGACAGTTCTCTCCGGCGCGCAAAAAAGAGCCGCCGATTTTCCCGTGGGAAAGCCGGCGGCCATGGAATAAACCTCCCGCCAATTGCGACCGGATGCGGCGCTGCGAGACGAGCGAGGGTCGGGCGTGCCGAAGCACCAGCCGATCAGTGACCCTGACTCACGCTAAAGGGTTGGCACCTCCGTCGGAATATAGGGGCAAGAGGTTTCTATCCAAGTATCCGTTTGTTCCAACACTATCGGCACATCTCCCCGCACGCCTTGCGAGAATTCGTCCGGAGGCAGGAAACCCCACCCAACGTGGATCTTGGTCTCGTGCCTCTTCTATTATCATACCTTGTGGATGCCCTAAGAAAAGCAGTTTTTCGTCCGGAAGATGTCCGCAGAGCACCCCACCCTCGGTCGGCGAGAATTATGATCGCTCGGCGCAAGAATTGCTCACCGTCTTTGCGTCCCGAGGCGCGATGGCCCCGTTCTCGCGGCGAAATCTCTGAGAAACGAGCACTGTCGCCCAAGCTACGTCCGACGCAGGGGCAACCGGCTCGTAGACCGACTCCCAGGCGACCGCTAGCGACCTTCCGCAAGGCCGCGGAGCCGGGGGCAGCCCCCTGCAGCCCGGGGGGCTTCTCCAATAGTCCTCGGCCCTCGATAATGAAGGAGTTCTTTAGCCTTCTCAGACCTTGCCGCGCTCCGGGAGTCACGGATGAGTTCTCTGCCATTTGTCCATCTCCATTGCCACAGCCACTACAGTCTCCTGGACGGAGCCGGCACGCTCGACCGGTTGCTCGCCCGAACCGAAGAGTTGGGCATGAATGCCTTGGCGTTGACCGACCACGGCAACCTCCACGGGGCGCTGGAGTTTTATCAGAAGGCCAAGAAGCTGGGCATCAACCCGATTATCGGATACGAAGCCTACGTCGCGCCCCAACATCGCACCCAGCGCGAAGCCGCCAGCATGAAGGAGGCCAACTACCATCTGACTTTGCTGGCACAGAACCGCACGGGCTACGGCAATCTCCTGAAGCTGGCCTCGGCCGCGTTTCTCGAAGGGTTCTACTTTCGGCCCCGGATCGACAAGGAACTGCTCGCCCAACACCACGAAGGGTTGATATGTCTGAGTGGGTGTGTTTCGGGTGAGGTGAGCCGGGCCATCCTTCGCGGAGGTTCCTCGGGGATCGACGAAGCCGAGCAAATCGCCGTTTGGTATCGTGAACTCTTTGGCGACCGTTACTTTCTGGAAATCCAAAACAATGGCTTGGAAGTCCAGCGGCTTGCCACCGAAGGGTGTATCGAACTATCGCGACGTCTCGATATCCCGCTGGTCGCGACCAGCGACGTCCACTACGTCAACCGCGAGGACGCCGAGGCCCAAGACGTGTTACTTTGCATCAACACAGGCAAGTACCGCACCGACACGAATCGGATGCGGATGGAGGGTAACGAGTTTTACTTGCGCAGTCCCGACGAGATGGTCGCCGCGTTTCCGGGGTTGGAAGACGCCGTGCGCCGCAGCCAAGAAATTGCCGATTCGGTCCAGATCAAGTTGAAGTTGGGCAAACGACATTTCCCGGTCTTCGCGCCGCCCGAAGACAAAACGTCGGAAGTGTACCTTCGGGAGCTTTGTTACCAGGGGCTCCGCGAGCGGTATGCCGATGATCCTCGCCGCTGTATTGACGGAGATCTCTCCGAAGACGTCGTTGCCCGATTGGAACGTGAGCTGGCGGTCATCAGCCAGTCGGGGTTTCCCAACTACTTTCTAATCGTTTGGGACGTTGTCCGGTTTGCTCGTAGTGTTGGCATCGCGGCCACGGCGCGCGGCTCGGGCGTGGGCTCGCTCGTCTGCTACGCCTTGTATCTCAGCCACGTTTGTCCTCTCGAGTACGATCTCCTCTTCGAGCGGTTCCTCGACGAAAGCCGGCTCGAAGCACCAGACATCGACATCGATTTCGAGAAGGAACGTCGTGGCGAGATCCTCCAGTACGTCAAGGAAAAATACGGCACCGAGAACGTCGCCCAAATCGGCACGTTCGGCACGTTGGCCGCGCGGGCGAGCGTGCGGGACACGGGCCGGGCACTCGGGTTGCCCATCGCCCGGGTCGATTCGGTCGTGGCCAAGGTGCCCGAGGAACTCAAGATCACACTGCCGAAGGCACTCGAAAAGAGCGATGATTTGAAGAAGGTCTACGAGGCGGACGGCGAGGTTCGCGAACTGCTCGATCTGGCCAAGCAGGTCGAGGGTCTGGCGCGGAACGTCGGTACCCATGCTTGCGCCGTGGTGATCGCCGACCGGCCGTTGACCGACTACGTGCCGCTGCAGCACGTCAGCGGCAAGGAAGAAGTCGTCACGCAATGGGCTCAAGCCGACGTTGAAGCGGCCGGCTTGTTGAAGATGGACTTCCTCGGCCTGCGCAACCTGACGATTCTCTCGAAGGCCGTTGCCCTGATCGAACAGACCACGGGCCGGCTGGTCGACCCCTACAAGTTTCCGCTGGATGACCAGGAGACGTTCGATCTGTTGTGTCGTGGCGAGACGAAGGGCATCTTCCAACTCGAAAGCGGTGGCATCCGCGACCTGTTGCAGCGGATGAAACCGGACCACTTCCGCGACGTCATCGCCACGGCCGCGCTCTATCGTCCAGGGCCGCTCGAAGGCGGCATGGTCGACGACTACATCGAGGTGAAACACGGCCGCCAGAAGGCCGCCTACCCCCATCCCTTGATGGAAGACGTGCTCCAGGAAACCCACGGCGTCATGGTCTATCAAGAGCAGGTCATGCGGATCCTCAATCGGCTCGGCGGCATCGAACTGGCCAGCGCCTATACATGCATCAAGGCCATTAGCAAAAAGAAACGGGCGATGATCGCCAAGTTTCGCGAGCAGTTCGTCGAGGGGGTTCAGGTCCAGGGCATGTCGAAAAAGGAAGGCGAGGATCTCTTCGGTCTGATCGAGAAATTCGCCGGCTACGGATTCAACAAAAGCCATTCGACCGCCTACGCGCTGATTGCTTACATGACGGCCTATCTCAAGGCCCATTACCCCGTCGAATTCATGGCCGCGCTTCTGTCGAGTGACATTCCAGGCCGCAACTTCAAACGCAAGGACTCGCTGGTCGAACATCTCGAAGACTGCCAGCGGATGAACATCGACGTCATGCCACCCGACGTCAACCATTCCGACGCCGATTTCATCGTCCGCGACGGGAAAGTCCTTTTCGGACTGTCGGCCATCAAGGGGTGTGGTGCGGCTGCCGCCGAGGCTATATCACGTCAACGAAATATAGGTGGCCCCTATCGCAGTCTCTTCGACTTCTGCGAACGACTCGATCCCGGTACGGTCAATCGTTCCGCAGTCGAAACCTTGATCAAGGCCGGAGCGTTCGACTCCCTGGGGGCCCGCCGCGCGCAATTGTCCGCCGTTGTCGAGCGGGCCATTCAGTCCGGCACGTCGGCCGCCGACGATCGTCGCCGTGGACAGATGAGTCTGTTCGATGATCTGGCCGGAGACGACCCGACCGACGCAGTGGCCAACTTGCCCAGCGTACCGGAGTGGGACCAACGCGATAAACTGGCGAAGGAGAAGGAAGTCCTCGGCTTTTATCTGACAAGCCATCCATTGGCTGAACACAAAGAACTGCTCGACCAGTTCTGCTCACATACAACAAGTCAGGCGGCCGCGCTGAAACACCGTACCGAAGTGATTCTCGGTGGAATGATCAACTCGCTGAAACTGGCGCATACCAAGAATCCCAAGCCGGGCAAGCCGACCAAGTATGCAATGTTCGACCTCGAAGATCACGACGGGTTGGTGCGGTGCATTGTCTGGCCTGAACAGTATGCCGAGTTGAACAAGCTAGTCCAGCCCGACGCTATCCTGATCGTCTGTGGCGCGGTCGACAAACGGCCGGGCAGCGAAGAAGCGAACCTTATCGTCAACGATCTGGTCAGGCTTGAAGACGCTCCGGCCCGGCTGACCGCGGGCATTCGCGTTCGCATCATCGAACAGCAACACAGCGAACACGGCTTGGAACAGCTTCACGAGATTCTTCGCGGCTACCCCGGCTCGTGTCCCCTGCACCTCCATATCTCGCTGACTGATGGAACGCAGGTAGCCTGCCGCTGCAAGAAACGAGTCGAAATCAACGCTGAGATGCGCCGTCGGCTCGGTGAGTTGCTCGGCGAGGGCAACGTCCGGATGGTCGCCGCCCCTCGACCCAGCGGTAACGGCGCGAACGGGCGCAACGGCCGGTAACAGTTTGCGCAGGGCACCCATGCCGTGGGCTGCGCGTGAGCCCGCAGCCTATGGGTTCTTTGCACGCGCCGACAACCCAGGGTAAAATCGGAGGGAGCTGGCGATTGACCATCGATTGAAGGCCTGTAATGGCGTTTCCGACCAACGATCTCACATTAGGCCGACCGTGCCAGGGGAGTTCATGATTGATACCTATCTACAGTTGTTGCGTACATTAACCCGCTTCGTCGCGTACGGCTGCTTCTTTCTGCTGGCGCAGAGCAACCTGTTTCCAATCTGCCAGGCGGACCCACCAACCGGAGCGCCAGGCCCCGCCAAGCAAGCCGACAAAAACGTGGAGATTCCCTGGGTCAAGGGCATGTTTCGTCACGTCCTGGACCCGCCGGGCCAGAAGGCCGACCCCGAAAAACGTCAATGGTACATCAACGACCATTGTTTCTTCGTCGACACCGACAACACAATCCATTGGTTTGGCATTACCAATCCGTTTCCTCCCAGAGGCCGGAGCTACTACGGGCCGGGCACGCACCTGCATGTCGGACATGCTTCGGCCAAACATCCGTTTGGACCATGGACAGAGCACAAGGACGCCGTGTCGCTGCCGGAAGACTCGAAGAGATTCATCGGAGCGTGCTTCGTGGTGCGTCACGGCGACGAGTACGTGATGCTCTACAACTTCGTGGACGGATTTACGACGGCAACGAGCCGCAACCTTGACGACTGGCATGTTGCGAACGACGTGCCGGTGGTCAATCTGGGGCACGGCACGCGCGATCCGTGCGTGGTGAAGCAGGCCGGCGGAGACTACTTCCTCTATTGCACGGCGGGCCATAAGGACCATGCGGCGGTGGCTCTCGGCGAGAGTGCCGACATGAAGAAGTGGCAACCACTTCCGCCTGCGTTGCTTAGCGATATTCGCGGCGATTGGGGGCCGCTCGAATCACCGTTTGTCCACCGCCGTGGCAATGCGTACTACTTGTTTCTCAACCACAGCCACCATCAGTATCAAGAGACGCTCGTCTTCCGCAGCGAAAACCCACGGCGTTTCGATTGGAAGAAGCCGTTGTGTATGCTTTTTGCCCATGCGACCGAGATCTTCGAGTGGAACGGAAAGACTTACCTCAGCCACTGTGGTATCGAGGATCGGCACTGGGGAAATAAGACAGGGCTTTATTTGGCTGAACTCGGCTGGGCAAAGGTTGACGACGACCCGCCCGAGAAATAGCGTCTGCGGAGACGAGCCACCCTGGCAGAATGCTCGCGACTGGTTCCGCCCCGGCGCGGCGATCTTGCGAGCGTCAAGCGCGTTCGCTCATCGGGACGTAATCGACCTTGGCCGGGCCTGTGTAGACCTGCCGGGGGCGAAGGATCTTGGCCGTTGGGTCGGCATGCTGTTCTTTCCATTGGGCAATCCAGCCGGGCAGCCGTCCGATGGCAAAGCAAACCGTGAACATGTTCGTCGGAATGCCAATCGCCCGAAGTAGTATTCCACTATAGAAATCGACGTTTGGAAACAGCTTTCGTTCGATGAAGTACGGGTCGGTCAGGGCGAGTTCTTCGAGTTTTCGAGCAATATCTAGCAGGGGGTCTTTCCGGTGGAGTTGGGCGAAGACTCGATCACATGCGTCCTTGAGAATCTTGGCCCTGGGATCGTAATGGCGATAGACTCGATGCCCAAATCCATAGAGCCTGAATGGTTTGTCCTTGTTCTTTGCGTCACGGATACACTGCTCGGGCGAAATGCCGCCGGCTTGAATTCTGTTGAGCATTTCGATCACCTCGACGTTGGCTCCACCGTGCAACGGCCCCCAGAGGGCGCAAACACCTGCCGCGCAGGAGGCAAACAAATTGGCTTGAGCGGAACCCACGGTACGCACGGTTGACGTGCTACAGTTCTGTTCATGGTCGGCATGGAGGATGAACAGAAGGTTGATAGCGTCTTCGATCTCCGGTGTCACGACATACTGCTTGTACGGGATGGAGAACATCATGTGGAGGAGGTTCGCACAGTAGCGAAACTTCGGATCGGGAAACATAAACGGCAACCCCAGCGAACGTCGGCACGCAAACGCGGCGATTGTGCGTACCTTACTGATCAATCGAGCGGCAGCCTGGATGACTGATTCGATGTCCTCCACGGCCAGAAACTCCTGATGAAAGAACGCCAGGCTGGTCAGTGCCGCCGAAAGAATCGCCATCGGTGGGGCATCGACTGGGATATACTGAAACTGGTGTCTGAGGCCTTCATGCAGTAGTTCATTCTCGGTCAACAGGGTACTGAACTCGGCCAACTCCTCCTTGTTTGGCAAGTGCCCAAAGATCAGAAGCCAAATAACCTCGACAAAATCGGGCCTCTTGGTGAATTGCTCGATGGGAATACCCCGATAGCGAAGAATTCCTTCTTCGCCGTCAACAAACGTAATCTCGCTTCGACATAAGCCCGTGTTGGCCAGCGAGGGATCGTACGTAATCAATCCGGTTTTAGCCCGCAACCGTGAAATGTCGATCGCCGGGTTGCCTTCGGTGCCGCGCACGACCGGCAGTTCGATGGTTCGACCTTCATAAATGAGAGTCGCCTTGTCTGACATGATAAGTTCCTTGATGGGGAGACGCACTTTCCTTGAATTAGGCAAGCTAATGGATGAAAGAGGCAGGACAGCACGTTCCGTGCTCTGGCATCGACTATTTGGTGGGGGAAATCTTGTCGGCCGATTTCACGCGCACCTTGGCCAAATAAATGGACGCGCGGCCTTCGTGGCTGGAGTAATAGCTTACCCAGAGCAGACCATCGTGCCAAATCAAACCGGGGTAGCTCGTGTCACCGCCGGAAGGCAACCGTAGCAGTTCGGTGAGTTGACCCGCCTCGAGATCCAGCCAACACAGCGACGTCCGGGTTCCGCCCAGATACAGTCTCGTGGCCGCCAGGATATTGCCGTCGGGCAGCTCGATCAGTTCGGGCCCCCCCAGTCGTTTCTTGGTCGCCTTGAACGTCCACTTAGTGTAATCACCTCGGGCAACGCCCGCCAGGGAACGTTCGTCATGGGCCGTTCGTACCAAGGCGACTGCCGACCCATCCTTGCGAAAAACAAGAGCCGTTTCGCCGGAGGTAGGTTCGGGGGTGAGTGTAGGAACGAGTGTTTCATAGTCGATGCCGTTGCGGCTCCGGTAGAGTCTTGTTGTAACGGGACGATTTCCGAGATCGCCGTATCCGACGCCGTAGACGATCCCGCTGGGATGAACCCGGACGCCCCAGAGCCACCAGTCATGCTCCCCCACCTTATGGGGCCCGTCCGACCAATCGGTCCCGTCATGGGAAAACCAAACGAGCGACTGACGGCTTCGGATGTTGGCCAGGGGCGCGGCGGCCGTGTTGAGCATCAAGCGACCGTCGGCCATAACGTTTAGTTTGGCGTCACGCATGTCCCACCCGGTGCCATAATCCAAAAGCGCGACCGATTTCCAGTGGGTACCGTCGGGCGAGCGAATCACACGCACGTCTCCATTGCCCGCGACGCCGTGAGACGTGCCTTCGCGAAACGCCAAGTACCATTGATCGTTGAATCGCGTCAGGTCGGTGAACGCATTGTGCGGCGCCTTGTCCCAGATCTTCTTGACGTCGACTAATTCGAGCCCGATCGGTGGTTGTTCGGCCGACGCAAATGGCATCAGCCCAATGAGAACGGCCAGCGTGCCCAAGACATGTCGAGGTATTGGCATGATGTTCTTCCTGGAGCCCGAGACTCTTGTGAAGCGTGGACCCTGCCGTGCTTGATGAATGCAACTCAGCCACGCTAGGTACGATCCATGTGTTTCTATCGCGGACGCACGGCCATCGGGCCATCGGCCCGAGACCGGATTTTGGTGGGTCTCGATCGTTGGGCTGCTTCGAGCGCCTCGATTCGCGAGAGGAGCTTCTTGCGTTCCTCGCACCAGCGCCCGCGGTCACGCAACAAGCGGATCAGGAAGGAGCGGGCATGACAAATCAATCTCGCGTTGGCATCCACCCAGGCAGGATCATCGGGTGAGCCGGTCGGAGCCAAGCTGATAATGTGGCGTCCGTCAGGCAACGTCGCCACAACAACGCCGTCGCCAGCCGCAATGTCGTCAATGACCAAAGGGCTGGGTCCCGCCTCTTCGCAAAGCGTCTCGATGCACGCGGCTTCCTTGTCGTTCAGCGGAAGAAGCCAGTCAAGCGAGAGCGAATCCGAACAAGGAGACTCTTCCTGTGCGAACCAAAGACCATCATCGTCCCAAACGTTCATGGTCAGTGCCTCCCGAAAGAAAAGACGCGCGACCGAACAGCCATTATTATTTTAGCAGGTCAGCGTACCCCGTTCCACAATACCCCCCAAGAAATAGTGGAGAAATCGTCCACTCCGAAGAGGTGGTTTCGGCGACCTGCTGGTCTCACCGAAGATCGTGTTTGTCGCCTGTAGCGATACGGCCGGCTTGCCCCCCCTCGAACACACTGAGCTCGACCCAAACCGGCATATGCTCGGCGACCATCGAGGCTTCATCAATGTTCAAGTTCAGCCGTTTGACAAGGTCGACGACACCACTACGCCCGGTCAGCTCGGTCGTTGCGCGGCGATTGAAAAGAATGTTGTCGACCAGTCGAGTTCCTCGTGTCGTGCTGACTGTGTTCGAGACGGCCCAGCCCAAATGTGGAATCCGACCGAGTTGACCAAAACGACGATCGTCGGTATTCAGATGCCCCAAGAGGATGACGTCGTCTTCGGCGGGCTGGCTGCCCTGAACCGCAAAGTAGACGTCGTCAAGCAAATCGAGTTCCATGTCAACCTGATTCAGATCGACCTGGACGTTGATCAGAAGGAACGTAAACGCCTCTTCGGGGGCGGGGCCGCGGACTCGGAACAACGCGGTCAAGGGCGGATAGCGTAGTCGCCCGGCCGGGTCCTCCACCGAATGGACGGTCGAGCGATCGACCTCGACACGACCTGCGTCGAACAAGATCGCGCTGTACGATTGGATCGGTTCGGTGCCCACTTCGGGAGCGACGGCAAAATCGTAGTTGTCGCCGATCGTGTTGACGTAACGAACCAAATCGCGGACTACGCCTTGATTCGACGCGCGGATATTTTGGACGGCCACGACGTCGAAATCGCGAATCAGCGTGGCCAAATGGGCCGCGATGAGCGGACTGCCGAGCTTGTTGCGGTCCAGCGGACCCAAATTGAACGTCGCCAGCCGGATCGTTTTTCGATTGGGTTCGGTTACCGGCAAACCGGGAGTCTCGGGAAGCGCTGCCGGAACCACCTTGCGTCGACTGATCACAACGTGACCTTCCTGACGACTGACGTCATAATTTGTCAGGAAGTAATACGTACCGCCAGCCGCAGCCAACACGATCGAAACTAGGATGACCTTCCACACAAAAGCCTCCGTCGGGCAACTCGCTCCGTTTCTTGTTCCTCGGTGACTTCCACCGGGGCTTTCCCCGTCCGTGGCCGAAGAAAGGCTGCCCCGGTGAACAGGGAACCGCCTTTTCTCATGTCGGTTGACCGGACCCGACTTCATCAGGCTAACCAACCCAGCTGTCCCAATTAGCCCTATTCCGCATAATCGCAAGAACCGTTAGTTCGAGGGGGTATTTGATTTGCCTGACTCAGCGATTCGTTCGTATACTGAAGAGAGTATCTTGCTTCCTTGCCAAAGAGGCCCGCATGTTGCGTCCTTTCGGTTATATCCTCGCCGTGAGTTGGGTCTTGCTTTGTCTGCTGGGCTGCTTGTCGGCTCATGGCGAGGTGTTCGAGCTCCGCGCCGGCGGTCGAGTCGTGGGCCGGCTGCTCAACGCCGACGAGTCGCCACGGCAAACCTACCAGATTGAGACGCTCTCCGGTGGACAGATCACCTTGGCGGCGGATCAGGTCGTCAAGCGAACCGCGCTCAGTCCGAGGGAGGCGGAGTATGAGAAGCACCGCGCCGACGCTCCGGACACGATCGACGGTCATTGGCGACTGGCCGAATGGTGTCGTGAAAACTACCTCTCGGCCCAGCGCAGGGTTCATTTGCACCGCATTCTGCAGTTGGATCCCGATCACAAGCGGGCTCGAGCGGCGCTGGGCTACAGTCGGATTGACGGCCAATGGAAAACCCTCAAAGAAGCCAGGGAAAGCCGCGGCCTCCTCTGGTACAAAGGTCGTTATCGCACCCCGCAGGAAATCGAGGTGATCGAGCGGCAGCAAAAACGCAAGCAGGCCAAGAACAAATGGTACGGCTTGCTCAACCGCTACACCGGATGGCTCGAAGGTGAGAAATATGAGCAAGGCCGACAGGCTATTGCGGCAATCAATGACCCGGCGGCCGTTGCGGCACTCGACCGTTCTCTGGTGAAAGAGCGACGTCGGGCGGTTAAGGCAATCTACATCGAAGCACTAGCTCGCATCGACACGTCCGAGGCAATCACATCATTGAGGATATGCGCCATTGAAGATAACGACGAGGAGGTGCGGTTACTCTGCCTGGATCACCTCAAGAAAGAGAAACGCCCGGACACGGTCGCGTATTTTGTCCGCATGTTGAAGGACAAGGACAACGTCATCATCAATCGTGCAGCGGTCGCCTTGGCTTACATGAAAGACAAGTCGGCCATTAGGCCACTGATCGACGCACTGGTGACGCAGCACAAACGGAAGGTCACCGTGGGCAAGTCGGGCGGGGTTGGCGCGGCGTTCGGAAGCGGAGGAACGGGGCTTGGGGTCGGGACGAGCACGCGGACCTTTACGGCTACCGTGGAGAATCAAGCCGTGCTCGACGCGCTAGTCTCGTTGACCGGCGGAGTCAACTTCGGTTTCGACGTGGCGGCCTGGGATTACTGGCACGCCGAACAGAACAAACACGCCCCACTCGATGCACGGCGGCAGGATTAGACTGCGCTACACCTTCCCTTCTCTACCTACTTCACGGTCGTGGCTCGGCGCCGCATGAACCGCGACTGCTTGATGGCCGCCACCGCTACCCGGTCTTCGAGGTTGGGCCGAAACACGGTCAGAAGCAGTAGCGGTAGGAACCAAGCCATGTGGTAGACACCTGGCCCCGGATCGTACCAGAAGGTCACGCCGAGCATGACGGCCGCCGAGCAACTTAGCAGCGTGCCGAGGTTTTTCTGCGGCGGCCACAAGATCAGGGAGAAGCATCCGGTGATGAAGGCCGCCACTACGGGGATGCGGTAAACCGGTTCATGATGAAGCCAGAAACCGGCGGCCGTTTGTAGCTTCAATTCGTTGGCGCCGAACATCGTCCCAAGATGACCGAGAAATGAATCCGCGTCGGACGAGATGAGAATCAGGGTCAAGGTCAGGAATACCAACGCACCGACAACCCCAACGGCAAAACGAACGAGGCCGCGCCGCCAATAGAAGCTGCACCACAGCGGCAGCAGAAACAATGGATAGCAAATCAGCCCTCCGGCCAAACCGAGAAGGACGCCGGCAACCGCCGGGCGACGATAGGCCTCGACGGCCCACACTAAGAATGCGGCCGGCACCACGTGATCGACGCGCGAGGTCATCTGCGACGTGTAGGGCAACAGCAGATAGAGCGCGGCGGCGGCCATGCCTGTGTGGAGATTATCGAAATGACGGTAGCCGATCAGGACGATCCCGATCACAATGGCCAGGTGCCCCAAGATGACGCTGCCACGGGTGGCCACCGCGCGCAACAGCGCACGGCGGGGGAGCGGCACCGCCTCGGCTTGAGCAACGGGGACCAGTGTGTTGTTGGAGTACGTGGCAAAGATGTGGAACAACGGATAGCCCGGCCCGTGCTGCCCGAGATCACGAAGCTCGTCGGGCGTGATTTGCCGGGCGAGAATCATGTCCATTCGCCGGGCACCTTCCTGGTCGCTTTCGATCAACTGGTTGGTGACGACGTTGCCCACCAAGAAGACGAGCAAGGCCACGCCGGTGAACATCAAGCCGTCAACCGACAAGTTCGGTTCCAACAGCGGCCGGCGGACCATGATTGGGTCGATCAAGAGCCGCAGTAGATAGGCTAATCCGACGACCGTCAACCAGATATAACCCAACGATTCCTGTTGATGGGCAACCAACAACAGGCCCGGTGCAAAGGCGATCAGCCCCGCCAGATCCAAATTGCGCACGCTCCAGAAACGGCGAAATTTGAAATAGATGCCGATCGTCATCAACGACGAAAGGTAAACCCAGGTGGTCGGGTCAAGATCGTATTCGAAGAGCACTCGATGCATCGGACTGGTCGCATGGGATGAGATCGATCCCCAGCCAAACCATGATATCCCACCGGCGTCTCTTTGCAAGCCCCCCGGTAATTGCCACGGGAACCGACATCGCGAGCGACTATTGCTCGTCAACTCGTGTTCGGGCCTGGTCGGCCCAGGGGCTGTCCGGCGCCAGGCGGAGAAAGACTTGCCAGTGGTTGCGGGCATCTTCCGGCCGCCCCAGTCGGTCGAGCGTTCTGGCCAGATGATAATGGGCGTCCGGATAATCAGCGTGATAAGCCAGTGCACCTCGGAGGGCGGCGACGGCCAAATCGAGTTGCCCCATCTCGGCCAGAATACACCCCAAGTTGGCCCGGGCCTCGACGTAGTCCTCGTCTAGTTCGATAGCCACGTAGTAGCGTTCTCGCGCGCCAAC
>JAFGIR010000034.1 GCA_016929515.1 Pirellulales bacterium
CCCCAGCGGCGGCGTGGGAGCCGAACTCTATGTCAGTCCGCGGCCCGCGCCGCCCATGGTCGGCCACACGTGGGTAACCTATCAACCGTTGTTGCCCCATGAATTCATGTACAGGCACAACCGCTGCTACGTGCGGCACAACCCGGGCGCCGGCCTCACCTACACCAAGGTGCACTATTGCCGCAATCGTTTGCAGTCAATCGTTCCGGTCTGGATGGACGGCCCGATTCTGAGCAACATCTTCTTCAATCCCTTCGAAGGCGCCGGCAAGTACTACAATCCGTGACACGAGGAACCACCGCTGCATGGTCAATGATCGGCGGTGCCCAAGGCCGTGCTGCCGAGCACTTTCAAGCCCATTCATGTCAGCAAACCGCGAAGGAGTCTTGTAATAATGAAACGAACCATGATTCTGACCATTGCCATTGTCGCGTTGATTGCAACGGCAGTGGCCGATACGGCTCAGGCCGGCGAAGGGAGCTTGTTAGGCTATTACGCCAGATTCCGAGCCAAACGTCAGGCGTGGAACGGCGACTACTACAGCGCCGCCTGGGGGATGCCCGTCGCCTTGGTCGTTCCGCCAACCGCCGAACGGCAAGTCGACTGGGGTTGGGGTGTGGGCAACACGCGCGTCACGCCCATCTATCACCAGTTCCATCGCAACTATCCCGGCCCGGGCGAGTACTCGCGCAGCATGTACAGCCCCACGCCAGCCTGGCCCAGCGACACGCGCCAGTTCGGTGTCTACTACGTGCGTGGACCCTGGTAGTCCGGCCGTCGCATCTTCGCACGGACCAATTCGTGTTCTCGGTTGCACACCAGACGCCACGTTGGAATGCGACGGCCGAACGGCACGGCGGTCCGGCAATTCGACCAGCCCGAAGGAACGGTTGTTCGGTGCCATGACCATGTCTGCCGTGAGGCCGTCGAGGCATTCTCGCTTCCATAGACGGCATTTCACTGGATCGCGTCTCACGGAAGCGTAGTGTGTTGGGTGCCATGCCCATCGCTTGTCGTGGGCATGTTCTCGTGGCCATGGCACCCGCTACAGTTATCCGAAACGCGCTCTAGCGGAGATCCGAAGATTGTCATCCCGAGCGAAACACAGGATCTCACTCATTGCCTTGCTCGGACAGGTCGGTAGTCCGATTCTGGAGTTGCCGGCCTTCAGAAGTCTTCTGAAAACGTGTCACCATTTTCAGATTCGCCATGGCCCAGCTACCCCAACTTGATTTCGGATAGGCACCCAACAACAATAAGCCGTGGCCTCTAGTAGCTCAACATCTCCCATCGCTTCGCTGTGAAATCGCGCGGGAGTCACCCCTTAGTTGGTCGCTCTGGGTCTACTGGCCATGCAGGGTCTAATGGGAAGACGGGGCAGTTGGCGCAAAAAATAAGCCCAGACTTCGCAATGTCTAGGCTTATGGGTAATCGTATCAGGCAGAGGGACGACGGTAATGCTGGTAAGCCAACAGGACTTCGTAGAGATCCATTGAAATGGTGATTTCGTCGTCTTTGAAGTCGTCGAGCCATGTTCGCTCCGAACGGACCGCGTCGCCGATCAGCGGCAAGATGTCCATCAAGGGGAGCGTAACGTTTTGGCGGCGCGCAGGCGTTTCGCTGACTTCGACACCACCGAGGTTTTCGCCGGGACCGTAATAAACACGAAGCTGCGGTGACTTCATTTTGAGCCCTTCCTTTGGCCAAGAGTTACCGGCGCATGGACACATCCTCATGCGGCGATGTACCCTCCCTGCACGCTATCTCTTGTATCGGCGGCAGGCGTCTTGCGGGTTTGACCTTTTTCAAGGAAAATAAGACTTTTTCCCAATGGTCCTGCTATCGGGGTGTTAGGTGACAAAAGGATGATAGCTGTGATGCGGGCCTTATCAGAACGTGGGAACCACCACCTTCGGACGATCTCGTGGGGTGGATCCTTGACAAGCGGCTCCAGATGCGCTACAGTGCGAATCGGATAAGTTCCGGCCAAACAAACGCTTATCGCGACTCCTTCCCATCTGTCTTCATGGTTGAACCGGTAACGATCAATCTGCAGCACGTGGCTCATGACCTCGGACTTCCCTTGCCCAAAGTCCAGGCAGCCGTTGAGCTTTTGGACGAAGGCAATACGGTTCCCTTCATCACGCGATACAGGAAAGACCAAACGGGGGGGCTTGATGAAGAGCAAATCCGACGCATCCGAGATCATCTGACTACGGTCCGGCTTTTGGCCGAACGCAAGCAGACGATTCTCCGCTCGATCGAGTCGCAGGGCAAACTCACCGAGAAACTCGCGAAACAGATCGAAACGGCTTCGACGACCAAACGGCTCGAAGATCTCTATCTGCCGTTCAAGCCCAAAAAACAGACGCTGGCCACGCTGGCCCGAAGTCGAGGGCTGGAAACATTGGCGAGCGAGATTCTCGAAGCGTCGCCGATGTGCGCCGACCTCGACGCCCGCGCAGCCGACTTCGCCGACAAGGACAAAGGTGTGGCGACACCGGCCGACGCCTTGTTGGGCGCCGGCCATATCCTGGCCGAACAGTTCAGCGAGCGGGCCGATCTGCGCCAGCGACTGCGCGACATTCTTCAGCGAACGGGCACGCTTGTCAGCAAGCAAATCGCCCCGCCATCACAGGAGCGGTCCGCGCCGCCACCAGCTTCGTCTGAACCGGAGAAACCGAACCAGAACCAGCCCGGCGGCGAAGAACCCGCGAGGCAGGCAACACCTGAGACGGCGCCCGCTGAAGCCGCCGCAACTGAGACGGCCGTTCCATCGCCGGTCGAGCAACCTGCGGTCGACAAGCCCTCGGACGAGCCTGCGTCCGCGCCGGACGCGTCGCCCGAGGAATCGGCGACGGAAGCGGTTGAGGACACTGCGTCGAAGGTTGAAGCGGATTCCCAACCAGGGGAACCACCGCCTTCGAATTCAGAGTCGGAGACCGGCGGCGAACCCTCGGCCAAGTCTCCCGAGGCGGATTTGGGCATCACGACTTCCACGACGGCGCCGACGGCCCAAGGCACGTCGACCGAGCCGTCCACCCAGCCTCCGACGCCGGTTCCGCGCGAGCGATTGAGCAAGGCACAGTTGAAGAAGCAGCAGATTCAAGAGAAGAAACTCAAGGCGTTTAGCGACTATTTTGACTATCGCGAGAGCGTGAAGAAAGTCCCGGCCCATCGGGTGCTGGCAATTAACCGGGGCGAGCGCGGCCGGGTTCTCCGCGTCAAGATCGAAAGCGACACAACGGCGGCCGAACACACGATCGACGAGCTGCTGATCCCGACGGATCATCCCCACGCCGATTTTTTGCGCGGCTGCGCGCGCGATGCGCTGTCGCGTTTGATCCTCCCGAGCCTGGAACGGGAACTCCGTCGCGAGATGACCGACAAGGCGGAATCGCACGCCGTCACGGTCTTTGCTCGCAATCTGCGCAACCTTCTGCTGCAACCGCCGATTCGCGATCTGCGCGTGTTGGCGGTGGACCCCGGCTATCGCAGCGGCTGCAAGTTGGTCGCGCTCGACGAATTTGGCAATTTCCTAGAACACAGTGTAATCTACCTGGTCGGCAAGTCGCAGCGCAAGCAGACCGCCAAGAAAACGGTGACCGATCTGGTTGATCGTTTCGGGTTGAAGGTCGTGGTCATCGGCAACGGGACCGCTTCTCGCGAGACCGAGGATTTCTTCGCCAAATTGGTCGCCGACGAGTTGAAAGACCACGATTTGGCCTACGTGATCGTCAACGAGGCGGGCGCGAGCGTCTATTCGACCAGCCGGTTGGGACGCGAGGAGTTTCCACACTACGACGCCACGGTGCGCGGCGCGATTTCTATCGGCCGGCGTTTCCAAGATCCGTTGAGCGAGTTGGTCAAGATCGATCCCGCTCGTATCGGCGTGGGACTCTATCAACACGACGTCAAGGCAAAGCACCTTCACTCGTCGTTGGACGGAGTGGTCGAGTCGTGCGTGAACTTCGTCGGCGTGAATCTCAACACGGCCAGCCCGGCTTTGTTGGGTTACGTGTCGGGACTGAATCAGTTGACCGCGCGACGCGTGTACGAGTACCGGCTGCAGAACGGCCCATTCCGAGATCGGAGTCAACTCAAGCAGGTTCCCGGCGTCGGCGAAGCCACTTTCGTCCAGGCCGCCGGTTTCTTGAAGATCGCCGGCGGCGACCAACCATTGGACACAACGTGGATTCATCCCGAAAGTTACAACGTGACCTCTCGGGTACTGTCTCAGCTCGGCTATTCAGTCGAGGATCTTTTGGACAAAGCTAAGTTGGCCTCGTTGTCCGAGAAGACGGTCGAGGTGGATTTGGCGGCGACGGCCGAACTCTTGGGCGTGGGCACGTTGCTGCTGGCGGACATTCTCGCGCAGCTCGCCCGGCCCGGACGCGACCCGCGAGAGGATCTACGCAAACCGGTTTTCAAACGTGGCGTGCTCAAGTTGGACGACCTTTCGGTAGGCATGGCGCTTCACGGCACGATCTTGAACGTCGTCGATTTTGGCGCGTTCGTCGACATCGGCATGCACGACAGTGGACTGGTCCACATCAGCCAACTGGCCAATCAGTTTGTCCGCGATCCACACGACGTGGTGGCCGTGGGCGACATCGTTGAAGTCTGGGTCGTGGGGTTGGACAAGGAACGTCGCCGTGTCTCGCTGACGATGATTCCGCCCGGCACGAAACCTCCCGAACGGCCGCCGCGTCGCCCGCGAGGCAAACCGGACGCGAAACGTCCGGACCAACCGGCCCACCGGACTGGAAAGTCATCGTCGAGGCCGCGAAAACCGGGCCGTAAGGAAGGCGGCTACGATAAAAAGAAACGCCACCAAAAGACGACTTATCGGCCCAAGCCCTCTCCGAAACCGGTCGTGCCGATTACGCGAAAAATGGTCGCCGGCAACGAACCCATGCGCACCTTTGGCGATCTGGTGCAGTACTACGACATCAAGCGTACGCAGAAAAACCAGGGTAGTACGGAAGCCGATTCGCGGGAAAACAAGCCCGAAACGGAAGACCGACCCGAGGACGCTTCCCCGGACAGTTGATTCCAGGCCGCCCCGTCACGCGTGTTTCAACGACAGTGATTTCGGATGATGGACTTTGAAGAGCGACTCAACAGGGCCATACGGCGAGGCGAACGCATCGGCAGTGTTCGCGCCGAGGCAGAAGCGGAAAAGAAGCTAAACGAAAAGGAACTTCGTCGGCTCCATGTCGAATACCGGTTGGTGCTCTCCGACCACATTCAACAGTGTTTCCAGAAACTGCCCGAACACTTTCCAGGTTTCGTGTTGAGCACGGTTGTCAACGATCGCGGCTGGGGAACGGTGACCAGCCGAGACGATCTGGAGGTCGACGACCAGCGAGATCGCGTCAATTACTTCAGCCGCCTGGAAATGGTCATTCGCCCCCTCTCCGAGTATTTCGTGCTGGAGCTGGCGGCCAAGGCGACCATCCGCAACAAGGAAATCTTCAACCGGTCCCACTACCAACGTCTGGCCGAAGTCGATCTGACTTCGTTTGTCGACATGATCGACATGTGGGTACTCGAATTCGCCGAACGCTACGCCGCCTCGCGATGAGTCGCTCGGGACCGCCGCCGCAATTCCGAGGCCGACCAGCCATGCTCGACGAGATACCCCCTCATCCGAATGGCCCTACGCCACCTGACGTCGATTCCCATGGTCTTGGAGCGGTCCTCAACCGAGTGATTGCTTGAAATCCGGCCCCATTCTGGTTAATATCGACGGTAACTGTGGGCATTGCCTCGCGCGGCCAGGGCCGTCCGCTTTGCGGTCGGGGAAAACGAGCGGTCGGGGTGCGTCGTCGCCCCGGGCCGGTTTGCCACGAGCACGTCCGTGGAAACGACGACCCCAGGAGCGCTGCTTCAACCGAAGTCGCTCCAAAGTGAGGAACGTCGAGAGGGATATCAACATATTTTAATGGGAGTCGGTTGTTATGTTTAGGAAAATGACGCTGCTGGCCGGAGGAGTCGTTCTTTTGGCCGCTCTCCCCATTCAAGCCCAAGACTCGTCGGCGGCCCAGCTTTACGGCCGGGGAATCCAGGCGTACTTTTCCGGCGATCTGGTCCGATCGCACGAACTACTGACTGCCGCCATCGACAGAGAAAGCCGTGATCCTCGCGCTCACTATTTCCGCGGCTTGGTTTGTTTGAAACTGAACCGTCCGGAAGAAGCCCAAATGGACTTCCAAAAAGGAGCCCAACTCGAGGCGGGCGACGCCAATGTGTTCTACGATGTGAGCAAGGCGCTGGAACGGGTCCAGGGCCAATCGCGGCTCACGATCGAGGAGTATCGAGGCAAGGCCCGCGCCGACGCGATCAAGCATACCAAGGCGGTTCGTCATGCTCGCTACGAGGCCATCCGCAGCCAGGAGGCACGTGTGTTGCGAACCGACGTCGTCTTGACGCCCGACTCGACCGCTGAAAAGACGTCCACGCTGGTCGGCACCAAACCCGCGGCCGCCGCGCCGGAAACGGAAAACCCCTTTGCCGAAGTCCCGGCCGCTGCTGCCCCCGCGACCGAAGCGACGCCCGTCAAGTCGAGCAAGTTGTTCGGCGCGTTCGGCAAAGCCTTCGGCGAAGTGGTCGGACAACAAACGTCCGGCGTCGCTGGAGCGGTCGGCGGCGCGGTGCCCAAGGGCATCATGCCAGGCGGCGGCATGACGGGCCCCGGAACTCCACCGATGGGTGCCGGCGGCTTCGATCCGGCAAGCGGTGGGTTTGGCGGAGCAACGACCCCGGGGGCCGCCGGCGAATTTGGTGGCGGCGCGGTTCCGAAAATGATGCCCCCCCAAGGCAAGGCCATGCAAACCGGCGACGCGGACGATCCGTTTGACGACGATCCTTTCAACCAGGCGCCGCCCGCTCCAAAAACGAAACCCGCCGAAAAATCCGGCAACGTCGGCGCCGAACCCAATCCGTTCGACAATCCATCGCCTTCGGGGCTCGACGCTCCTGGCAACACGATCGACCTGGCGCCCGCGACGAAGGCCGCGCGTCCTCGTAAGACCAAATCGCTCAAGCCGAAGAAATCGTCGAAGACGGTGCGGCCTGCACAAAAATCGATCGAGTCGATTCCCGCGGCCCAGCCAGCTGGCGACAACCCGTTCCTTGAAGAATCGGGGTTCGCTCCCGCCGACAAGGCTCCCGAGAAAAAGAAGTAACACCCATTCTACTTCGATCCCGCGCGTTCACCGAGCGAAAGAAGTCTGTTCTCCTCCGCTATAAACAGGCGATGGGCCGCACAATCCATCGAGAATCGGTATCCATGGATTGAGCGGCACGCTTCTGCCACTGCTGCAAGAGCGCCGGACACGACGGCTCAGGCAAGTTCCGCGCTCTCGGGTATTTAGTCCCAGTCGCTTTGATTCTGGACTTAATTTTCATCGATCGAGATGGCCATAAGTCGTTCACCGACAAGAGCTTCGGCCGCGTGTAATCGCCCTAACTTTGGATGGCCGTTTTGTCGACCGGGGACAAAAATACCCCTATTGGGGGAATAATCGGCTTGTTCTTTGCGTCCAAGCGGGAGGAGAAGAGAAGGACGTGGCGGCCGGGAACGCAGGGTCGTCGAGCGACGCTTTCGACCGTCAGATCGGCCGACCACCAGGGCACGGTCCGCGACGTGGCCGAGCAGGACGGCGTCACGGGCGAGACCCGCGTCGTCGACCATCGCCGCTACGACGCCGGCGGCAAGCTGGTCGACCGCGTCAACCCGGCCGGCGGCGACGAATTGGAACTTTCCGCGTTCGAGCCGGCCTACACGGGCCGGCCGCTGGACGAGGCGATCGGGTTGTACAACTACCGTGCCCGGTGGTACGATGCGGCCTTGAGCCGTTTTGTCTCCGAAGACCCGATCGGCCTGGCCGGCGGCGACCCGAACCTCTACCGCTACTGCGGCAACGATCTCATGAACGCGGTCGACCCGAGTGGATTGTGGAGTGGCTCGTCTGATAGTTCGTTTGATATCACGTCCCCTGGCGGTCCTGTTACTCCCATCTATCCCGTGCAGCCCCCCACGACTCCATCTTTGCCCGAGAATCCTCCCAATACCGACTACGGGAATGGCAACGGCAGTAGCGGCGTGTATAGGCCTGGCAACGGCATCAACAGTGGCAACACTGGCAACGGCGACACGCAGCCTTCGCCGCCGGTCGAGCAGCCGGTTCGCAACAGAACCGATCGGCCCGGCGGCCAGGCGACCGGAGCGACG
>JAFGIR010000282.1 GCA_016929515.1 Pirellulales bacterium
CGCCACGGTTTGCCGCTGATCGACGACGTGGGTGCCGGTTCGCTGGTCGATTTTTCGCAATTCGGTTTCGAGCCCGAGCCAACCCTGAACGAGTCGGTCGCCGCCGGCGCCGATCTCATCACGTCGAGCGGCGACAAGCTGATCGGCGCTTCGCAGGCGGGCATCATCCTGGGGCGAGCCGATTGGATTGCCGCGATTCGCACGAACCCGTTGGCCCGGATCGTCCGCGTCGACAAACTCACGCTGGCCGCGCTGGAAGCGACGTTGAGTCTGTTTCTCGACGAGCGCGTTGCCCTGGCCGAGGTGCCCACGCTGGCCATGATCCGCCGCGACAAGGCCCCGATCGATCGCCAGGCCCAGCGGATTGCCGAAGCGATCAAGGGGGCGACGGATCTCGCCGCGGTCGCCGTGGTCGACGGCTTTTCACAAGTCGGAAGCGGCTCGCTGCCGACGCAAAATCTGGCCACGCGGTTGGTGGCAATCGATCCGCGGACCTTTTCGCCCGACGAACTGGGGCTGCGGTTGCGCCGTCACCGGCCGCCCGTCTTCACCCGCATCCAAAACGACCGGCTTCTGATCGATCCGCGCACGATGCGCGACGGCGATGAGCCGATGCTCGTCGAAGCAGTAGTCCAATCCCTAGATCCCGAAATCCCTAGATCCCGAAATCCCTAGATCCCATGTCCTCGAAGGCAATCAATCTGACGCTCGGCACGGCCGGTCACATCGACCACGGCAAGACCGCGCTGGTAAAGTGCCTGACCGGTTGCGAAACCGACCGCCTCAAGGCGGAAAAAGAACGCGGCATGTCGATCGACCTGGGCCATGCCCCGTGCCAGGCCGGCAATCTCCATTTCGGCATCGTCGACGTGCCCGGCCACGAAAACTTCGTCAAGACGATGGTGGCCGGGGCCAGTTGCATGGATGCCGTGATGCTGGTCGTCGCGGCCGACGACGGAATCATGCCCCAAACCCGGGAACATCTCGATATCTTGACGCTGCTGGGCATACGCCATGGGCTGGTGGCCTTGACGAAGATCGATCGGGTCGACGCCAAACGTCTCGCCGAGGTGCAAATGCAGTTGGCCGGCTATCTTCGCGACACGTTTCTCGCCGACTCGCCCATCCTGCCCGTCTCGAACACCACCGGCCAGGGGCTGGGCGATCTGGTCGCCGCGTTGGATAAGTTGGTTCACTCGATTCCCGGGCGCCGGGTCGACGGCGTCTTCCGCTTGCCGGTCGATCGTGCCTTTTCGGCCAAGGGCTACGGCACCATCGTGGCGGGCGTCCCCTTGGCCGGCTCCGCCAACCTCGGCGACGACATCCTGCTGCTGCCTGCCGGCGTCACCGGGCGGATCCGGCGGATCGAAGTCTATGGGCAACCGGCCGAGCAGGTGCTGGCCGGCCAATGCGCCTCGCTGAACGTCGGCCAGTGGGACCATCATCAAATCGAGCGAGGCAACACGGTCACCGTCGCCGGCTACTTCGAGCCCGCCGACTGCTACGCCTGTCAAATTCGCTTGCTCTCGCCCGAGTTGCTTTTGGACAAGGGCGCCGGGCCGACCGGCTTGAAAAGCGGCTCGCGCGTCAAGCTCCACACGGGCACGTCCGAAGTCGTCGCGACCGTCTATCCCATGGAGTCGGCCGAGTTGAAGGCGGGCCAGGAGTCGATCATCCAGGTGCGGCTCAACGTTCCGGCCGTCGCCGCGCCGGGCGACCGCTTCATTCTCCGCACGCTCTCGCCCGTCCAAACCATCGGCGGCGGACGCATTATCGAGGACTTGCCTCGCCGGCTAAAACGCGGGCGGCCCGGGGTGCTCGACGATTTGCAGCGCCGGGCCAAAGCCGTCGTCGACGAGCCGCGCTGGGTCGAGTATTGTGTTCGCACGGCCAGACAACTAGCGGCCGGCGAAGACGCCTTGGCTCGGCGTACCAAACTCACCCGGCCGCGACTCCGCCAGGTGCTGGCCGACCTGCAAAGCCAGGGCCGGTTGGTTTCGCCCGCCGCCGGGCTGTTCATGCATCGCGACACGGTCGCGTCCATGCGGGCCATCCTCATCGAGGCCGTCGGCCAGTTCCACCGCGAGTCGCCGGACAGCCCGGGCATCCTGCCGGGCGATCTGCGGGATCATATCGCGTCGTCGAAAACGGCGTTCGATGGTTTGATTGCCGGGCTCAAAGCGGAGGGACGCCTCGTCGAGATGGCCGGGCGATTGGCTCTGCCCGAACACCGCCCCTCGTTTGCCGGTGCCGACGCCCAACACGTCAAAGCCATCGAACGATGCTTCGAGCAAGCAGGTTTCAAGCCGCCGAAGTTCGACGAGATGGTCGATCAACTCAAGCTCGATCGCCGCACAGCCGAGCGGCTGGTCAAGACGCTGTTGGAGCACGGCCGCTTGGTCCGCGTGAGCGACGACTTGGTGTTTCACGAGACGGCCGTCGAGCGGGCGCGGCAACTTCTCCTCGAACATTTTGCCAAGGACGAACGTTTGGAGAGCGTCGATTTCAAGTACCTGCTCGACACGACCCGGAAATTCGCCCTGCCGCTGTTGGACTATTTCGATCGGGTAGGCGTGACGCGCCGCGTGGGCAACACGCGCCACCTCAAGGGAAGATAAAGGTGCCAGGGAAAACGCCGGTCATCTGAGTGACCGAATCAACAAGGGATAGAAGGTTTTGCCTCCAATCCAAGTGCCCTTGTCCCTTCAATTGCTGATCTTGGTCATGACGAAGACGAAAAGGAAGACGAAAAGGAAGACGAAAAGGAAGACGAAAAGGAAGACGAAAAGGAAGACGAAAAGGTGACAGCCACCAGAAGACGAAAAGGAAGACGAAAAGAAGACGAAAAGGAAGACGAAAAGGTGACAGCCACCAAATTTGACAATAGTGGGGCATTTGGGTAAAAAGACGTGCATGCCAAGGGGGCCGAGATATTCGCC
>JAFGIR010000283.1 GCA_016929515.1 Pirellulales bacterium
CTGTTCCTTTCAAAACCGATGGGACCAGCCGCAATCGTCACCGCGCTGGCCGACGTGGTTGACCCACCGACGACTCAGCCGATCTTCCAGAGCGACGACGCGATGCTCCAGCCAGTCCATTGATGGAGACGCCGATCCATGGGGCGGCAGGTCTTGGGCGACCGTTACGCCATGAGACGACCCTTACAGTGGTCTAAAAACGTTCTCTACGTTTCGTCGCGTCGGACCATCTCGCCCAGATGAGCCGCCACGCAATCGGCGTTCAGCTGCGGGTCGTAACCCCCTTCGAGCAGACTGACCGTCCGACCTTCGGCCCAGGTGTCAGCCACATCCAAAACTCGGTTGGTCAGTGGGATGAAATCCTCGGTTTCGAGGATGAACTGACCAATGGGGTCGCCACGATGGGCATCGAAACCGGCGCTGATCAATACCAACTGCGGCTTGATCTTGGCCGCGAATGCATCGAGTGCGTCGCCGAAACGATCAAGGTACTCTCGTCGCGTGATTCCCACCGAAATCGGTAGGTTAAGTGTCGTCCCCAAGCCTGGGCCGCCGCCCGTCTCGTCCGCGGCTCCCGTGCCCGGAAAAAAAGGCCAGCGGTGAATCGACAGGAAACCAACGCGGGGGTCGTTCCAGAACGTGGCCTGGGTGCCGTTGCCGTGATGGATGTCCCAGTCGACGATCAAGACGCGGTCGAGCCGAAACTCGTAAACGGCCATGTGTGCGGCGATGGCCACGTTGTTAAACAAGCAGAAACCCATGGCATGATTCGTCAACGCGTGGTGGCCTGGTGGGCGCACAACACAGAGTGCCCGGCGGTCCTCGCCTCGAATGAGTCGTTCGGTGGCGTCGCAAGCACACCCGGCCGCCAGCAAAGCCACGTCGTAGGAGCAAGGGCTAACGATGGTCTCGCGCCCGATCTCTCCGCCACCCGACTTGGCCAACGACCAGACCTCGTCAACGTAGCGTGTCGCATGGACGGCGGTCAGGCGGCGTCGGGCGACCGGCTCCCAGGTGGGTCGCTGGCAGCGGCAGTCGAGGCCCGAAACAGCCAGTCGTGCAGGGATCCGACGAATCCGCTCGGCGCTTTCCGGATGGTCGCCTGTCTCGTGTTGCAGGAAGCAAGACTCGTTGTACAGGAGTGTCATGGGGAGTTGGAGATCGGTGAGTTTTGGATCTGGCTTGGTTTCCGACCCGGATCAAGAAACCCGGTTTCGGCTCGATGGGCTCGGAACGTCGGCTGGCTAGTCCACGATAATCTCGACTTTCCGCATTCCGGCTCACATTATGGCCCATAATGCTACACTGAGTCCGAGGAACATGTCAAAACACCCTCCAGCGGGGCCAAATGCGCCAACCCGTGACAATCGGCACAACTTGACACCGCAGTGGAGCGGTTGGTACCCTATAATTGTCGTATGTCCTGTTGGCGACTTCCCTTGGAGCCCACAAATCCCATGCCTCGATTGCCGATATATTCCTGTTTGTTACGCGTATCTTGCGCGGTCTACGTACCCCTGGCTTGCCTCACGGCATGGGCAATGCTCGGGCCGGCCAGTTTGGCTCAGGACCCGCCCACCGCTGCCGCGCCGGCCGCGAGTCCGCCGAAAGCCTATGTTCAACTCAAGGTCGACGTCGATGCAAAGGTGTGTCGAGAATGGAAACAACGAGTTTCCAGGATGCTGACCGGTGGATTCAAGTCGGGTGATGAGACAATATTCGACGACTATTACAAGAAGTGCGTGTTCCCGACGTGGACGAATCCGGACAGCTACTCGGTCAAGGGCAGGAATGTGAGAACACCTCGCCAGAGTATTCTTCGCGATCTGAAGACGGCCAAACACGGATCAGTCTATGATCGGCTGAATCGCTTGGTGATGGATCAGATGATCGAGTTTGCCCAGGGTAACTATTGTCCGGCCACCCGGTACAACGCGATGCTTGTGATTGGCGAACTGAATGTCGAGGAGCCGGCCATCAACAGGCCGCCGAAGCCTTTGCCCGAAGCCTTTGCCAGACTACTGGCGGCGGCCGAGGATGACAAACTCCCGGATGCGGTCCGTGTTGCCGCCTTGCAGGGCATCGTGCGTCACGGCAAATACGGCGCCAGCGATGCGGAGTCGCGCCAGAAGATAAGCAGTCTAATGCTTTCGCTGGCTACGACGCGGAATCCGCCTCCGAGGCGTTCCAAGGAAGGCCATACTTGGTTCCGCTGCTTGGCGATCGATACCTTGGGTCAGCTTGGATCGCCGGGCCAACAGGGCACGGTGGCCAAGGCACTGGTAAAGGTCCTCGGCGAATCGACCGCGCCACTCTCCGTACGATGTGAAGCAGCCAGGGCGTTGGGTCGGCTGAAAATGACACCGCAGACCGGGTTGGACCCCACGGCCGTCGCCCAATCACTCGGTTATTTGGCGACTGCCGCCTGCGAGCATGAAATCCATCGCTGCGAGGAAGACACGGACCGGGTGATTGATGTCCGCAAGCTCAAGGCACAACTTGTTTCGATACGAGCCGCGTTGACTGGAAACGAAGCCAAACGAGGAGAGCCCTTCGGAGGCATCCTGGCACTGGCCACCGAGCCGAACGATAAGACCTACGCCTTAACCGTCCGAAACCGAATCGAAGACTGGTTGGGGATGGAGAAACTCGATCGCGAGGATCTCGTTCCCAAGGTCGAGAAACCCGGAAAGAAACCCGAGGAGGAAGACCGTTTCGGGATGCCGCTGGGTCCGATGTTCGGAGGCCCGGAAGCCGGCGGTCTGGGAGGCGGGGCCGGTTTTCCGAGCCAACCCGACCCAGTCAAAATCGCTTCGGACGAGGTCCTGGCAGCACTCAAGACATCGGTCCTGGAGTTCAAGAAATTCCTTGCGGGGACCAAGTAGCGAGCACTTCCTTCGCGTGCAACGATCGTCCATGCTGCCTATGGCCGCAAGCACGCGTGTCTATTGGAATGCCTCGGGCAAGGGCTAAAGTGGATTTTGGGCGGTTCTGCTTTTTGCAGAAGTTCTTCTTACCGCTGTACTTGTGTAACGACACTCCTTGCCAGAATCAGAAAATACTCAGGGACGCAAGACTGGCAAACGGTGCGGTTGGACGTTGAAATTCAACTTCTCTGGCGCTTCTTCCTGGCAAGCCACGGCACGCTGTTTGGGCGGAGTCCGACGATGAATTGCCTCCACGGTGGGGAGCGATTGCGACGCTGTCCGTGTGTTGGCATAATACCGGGTCATGGGGCAACCGGGGAATGGATTGTCGACACGTTGTGGCGATTTTCCTCTTGACGTAGCCTTGCAGACGCCGTCGTGGCGGATCGAGACTTTGCCGCGCCGAATTTATCGAAGGGTTTGACTGATTTTTGGTCTTGGACAACGGATATAGGAAGGTGTGTTCTGATGAAAGTTTTGATCGCCGACAAACTCTCCAAAGATGCCGTGACGGCATTGGAAACCCTGGGACTTGAAGTAAGTGTTCAGCCCGAACTCACCGCCGAAAAACTGCCCGAGGTGATCGGTGACACTAACATCCTGATTGTCCGTTCGACCAAGGTAACTGCCAAGACGTTCGATGCCGGCAAGGCACTCTCGTTGGTGATTCGCGCCGGGGCGGGCGTGAACACGATTGATCTGGCCACAGCCAGCGCCAAGGGCGTCTACGTGGCCAATTGCCCCGGTAAGAACACGGCGGCAGTGGCCGAGTTGACTATTGGTCTGCTGATCGCCGCCGACCGGCGGATCGGCAACGCAACCATCGGGCTTCGTGAAGGAAAATGGGAAAAGAAGGAATACGGCAAATCGCGCGGGCTCAAAGGGCGGACACTGGGGATTCTCGGCCTGGGCAACATCGGCAAGTCGGTCGCCCAGCGGGCCAAGGGACTCGAAATGAACGTGATCGCTTGGGACGGTTTCTGGCTAACCCCCGAGTTGGCCGAGGAGAACGGAGTTGGATATGCCGCCTCGCCCGAGGAGTTGGCCGCCGCATCGGACGCCGTCACGGTCCATCTGGCCGCTTCGCCCGATAGTCAGCACATGATCAACAAGGCATTTCTCGACAAGATGAAAGACGGCGCAATTCTGATCAACGCATCGCGCGGTGAACTGGTCGACACCGAGGCGCTCAAGGCGGCGATCCTCCAGAAAGGGCTTCGCGTCGCCCTGGACGTCTACGAAAACGAACCGGCTGCCACGGCCAACGAGTTCGCGCAAACCGACCTGGCCGCGATGGTGACTTGCACGCCCCACATTGGCGCTTCGACCGACCAGGCAGCCGACGCCATCGCCGAAGAAGCCGTTCGGATTGTGGACACTTTTCTGAAGACGGGCCACCCCGTTGGAACGGTGAATGTCTGCAAGCAATCGCCGGCTACTCACAGCCTGGTCCTTCGCCACCTGAATCGTGCCGGAATTTTAGCGAGTGTGCTTCAAGCGATTCGCGAAGAGGGCATTAACGTCGAAGAGATCGAGAACACGATCTTCGACGGTGCCGTGGCCGCCAGTTGCTCGATACTCTTGGATCAAGCCCCTTCGGAGAAGCTCCTGGCAAGCGTCGCGGCCAACGACAGCGTCCTGAACGTAATGCTCAACGAGCGGTAACAATCGTTACATTACGAAACGTCATAGGGAAATCGCGCAGTTCCCCCGCGCAATACATCCGAATACGGACGGTCAACGAAGGGGATTGGAGGGGGAAGGGAATGGGGTCAGAGCGCACTTTGTCATTAGTGGATCCGGTTGGCTATTTTTTCAACGGTATTTTTCAACGTGGTCGAGCCGGTTTCGATTCTTGTCAGCGCGTTGTGCACACCGCCGTGACTTTTGTAACCGAGCGACTGGGCCACGTCGCTCGCCGAGTAGCCGAATCGGCGGCGGGCCAGATAAGCCGCCACCGCGCGGCTCGCGTCGTCGACCCGTCGGCCCGGTTGCCATCGACTCGCGTCGTCGCCGAAATGGGCGGCGACCGCCTCCGCGATTATCGCCAACGACGGCCGAGGCTTCAAGCAGCCCAACTGCGGCAAGGCTTCATCGCTGGGCCGATCGCTTAGCAAATGCCGCATCTTCGCAATGAACGCCTCCGAGCCGACCAACAGTCCGCCCAACGCGCCGGCCCAGGGCGACGGCGGGGGTTCATCAACGCCCGCGCGAACGAACCGCGCATACGCCCGACGGGCCGTTGTCGCATTGCGGCCGAACTCGGCGAGAACGCGAGCATGGCACACCCATGGCAACGCGCGAGACGCACGAGTATAGCCCGGATAGCTGCTCCATCGATAAGCCTCAGGCCGAGCGGCGATTTTTGCACGCACCGGATTGAGGTGGATGTAGCGGGTGACTTCAAGAAAGTAGCCTTCCTCGTCGACCAGTTGTGCCTTGAAACGGCCTTGGAAAAGGTGGCCGGCCCGGCGATGTCGGCGATTGAAATAGCTGGTATAACTTCCGTTGAGATACTGCATGCCGGCCGACAGGTTCGGCTCGGGCGTTTCGACGAACAGGTGTTCGTGATTGCGCATCAGAACAAACGCATGCAGCCGCCATCCGTGAATTTCGACCGTCCGCCGAAGCCCGTCGAGACGTTTTTCGCAATCCGCGTCGTCGCGGAAGATCGGCTTTCGTTCATTCCCACGCGACATCACATGATAGAGCGCGCCGGAATACTCAATCCGCAAAGGTCTCGTCATGATGCCCCTAAACCTACTCCATCCATTCAAACACGTCGACACTAATGACAAAGTGCGCTCTGACCCCAAGATGCCGGCAGGGCGAGGCCTGGGCAAGCCGGAGACGTTCGACTTTTTGGGCTTTACGCACTGTTGCGGAAAAACCCGAAAGGGAGCGTTCACC
>JAFGIR010000284.1 GCA_016929515.1 Pirellulales bacterium
CAACGTGGAAAGACTCAAAGACGGCATGAAACGCTTCGTCCTATAATATCTTCAGTCCCTTCGTGCTCTTCGTGTCCTTCGTGGTAAAGAAACAGACCCTTCGTGGTGAAAAGAAGAATATGAACTGCGAAGAACACGAAGAGACAGACAGACTGTCGACTCCCAAGAGAACGCTGTCGCTGTTCGACTCGACGTGCCTGATCGTGGGCATCATCATCGGCGCCGGCATTTTCGAGACGGCGCCCACGATAGCTGCCGCCGGAGGCTCGGCTACCGGGATGTTCGCCCTGTGGATCGTCGGCGGGCTGCTCTCGCTGGCCGGGGCGCTGTGCTACGCCGAATTGGCCACGACCTATCCGCGCGAAGGCGGCGATTACGTCTATCTGACTCGGGCCTACGGCCCCTGGGCCGGGTTCCTGTTCGGCTGGATCCAGCTCGTCATTGCCCGACCCGGCGACATCACGCTGATGGCGTTCATTTTCGCCACCTATGCCATGACGCTCGTCGGGCCGATCGTGCCCGATGGCCTGGCGGGCCACGAGCTGGCGTTGAAACTCGGCCTGGCCTCCGCGGCCGTGGTCGCACTGACGCTGATCAACGTGCTCGGGGTTCGCCACGGAAAACGGACGCAAAACGTGTTGACCGTGGTCAAGGTGCTTGGGCTGGTGGCTATTTTCGCCGTGGCCTTTGCGACCGAAGGCCCCGGCGACGCGCCTCGGCTCCTCTCGGCGTCGGAAAGGAGGCCGCTGGCATTGGCGTTGATCCTCGTGCTGTTCACCTACGGTGGTTGGAACGAAATGGCCTACGTGGCCGCCGAGGTCAAACGGCCCAAACACAATATCCTTCGGGCGTTGGTCCTGGGCACGGTGGCCGTGACGGTCTTGTATCTGGCGGTGAACGCCGCGTTTCTCCACGCCTTGGGACTCGAAGGCATGGCCCGATCCGGCGCGGTCGGCGTCGACGTGATCAACACGGTTCTGCCGCAATGGGGTGGGAGGCTCCTGGCCGCATTGGTTTGTGTTTCTGCCTTGGGTGCAATGAACGGCCAGATCTTCGCCGGGGCGAGAGTTTCGTATGCCTTGGGGACCGAACATCGCCCTTTCGGGTGGCTCGGCCTTTGGAATTCGCGGACCGGCACGCCGGTGGTCGCTCTGGCGGTCCAGGCTTTTTTGGCCGTTGGACTGATTGTTGCATTTGGTTCGTTCGAAGAGACGATCCTTTACACGGCAGCGGCTGTCTATAGCTTTTATCTGGCCACAAGCCTCGCCCTGATCGTCCTGCGACGCCGCGAGCCCGACGTTGCGCGTCCCTATCGGGTAACGGGCTACCCGGTCGTGCCGTTGGTTTTCGCCGCCTGCTGCGGTTTTTTGATCTACAAAGCATTCGTGTACAGCCCGCTCTGGGCAGGCATCTCGGCCGCAATTCTCCTGGCCGGGTTGCCCATCTACTGGCTGAGCACGTATGTTGAAGGAAAGGGATTGGGGACCAGGGACTAGGGATTGGGTATTTGCGCCGCTTGTGGCCGAGTGGCGGGAGTTCTCGGACGAATTTGCAGGACAATAAGCCAAGGAGTGTTCGCGATGGAACCGGAAAAGATCGAGTGGAAGGGGCTGGGCACCTTGGCCTTGCACGCCGGGCAGCGGCCCGACCCGACGACCGGCTCGCGCGCCGTGCCGATCCACCAGACGACCAGCTACACGTTCAAAGACACCGACCACGCCGCGCGGCTTTTTTCGCTCGACGAGGTCGGTTGGATCTACACCCGGCTGATGAACCCGACGACCGACGTCTTCGAGCAGCGAATGACCGCGTTGGACGGCGGCATCGGCGCGGTGGCTTTGTCGAGTGGGCAGCAGGCGATCACCGTGGCCCTATTGAACCTGGCCCACTGTGGCCAGCATCTGGTCGCCGGCGCGGCGCTCTACGGCGGAACGCTCACGCTGTTGGGCCAGACGTTCAAGCGACTGGGCATCGACGTGACGTTCGTCGACGCGACCGACCCGGCCAATATCGCCCGGGCAATCCGCCCCGAGACGCGCGGCGTCTACATCGAATCGGTGGCCAATCCGAAAAACGACGTGCTCGACTACGAGGCCATCGCCGAGGTGACTCACCGGGCGGGCATTCCGCTGGTGTGCGACAACACGGTGCTCACGCCCGTGCTGTTTCGGCCGTTTGACTACGGGATCGACATGGCCGTCTATAGCGCGACCAAGTTCATCGGCGGCCACGGCACGAGCATCGGCGGGGTGATTGTCGACAGCGGCAATTTCGATTGGTCGGCCGAACCGAAAAAATGGCCCCAATTCACCGAGCCCGACCCGTCGTACCATGGTACAATTTTCCATGAAGCGACCGGTCCCCTTTGCTACATCACGACGTGCCGCACGCACTGGCTGCGCGATTTTGGCGGCTCGCTCAGCCCGTTCAACGCCTTCCTGTTTCTCCAGGGACTCGAAACGCTGCACCTTCGAATGCCTCGGCATTGCGAAAACGCTTTGGCCGTGGCCCAATTTCTCGAAGCCCATCCGCTGGTTAATTGGGTCAACTACGCCGGGCTGGCGTCGCACCCGGACCACCAGCGAGCACAGAAATATTTACCCCGCGGTGTCGGTTCGATCCTTGGATTCGGGCTGGTCGGCGGTCGCGCGGCGGGCCAACGATTCATCGAATCGGTCCGGCTCGCCTCGCACCTGGCCAACATCGGCGACGCCAAGACGTTGGTCATCCATCCGGCCTCGACCACCCACAGCCAACAGACCACCGAGGAACTCCGCGCGGCGGGCATCGGCGACGACTATATCCGCCTGAGCGTCGGCCTCGAAGACGTCGAAGACATCAAAGCCGATTTGGACCAGGCTATCCACGCTTCGCAGCGATCCTGAGACTTTTTTCACCACGAAGAACACGAAGGGCACGAAGAAAGGTGAAAGTGAAAGACAGAACTTGAAGGTAGAGGGCAGTGAGAATGGAGTTCGATGAGTTGTCGCATCGGGTCTTGGGCTGTGCCCTTGAGGTGCACAAGCGACTCGGCCCGGGACAGCTCGAATCGGCCTATCAGCAGTGCCTGGCCCACGAATTGAGCCGAAGCGACATTCGCTTCCAGACCGAGGTTCCTCTTCCAATCAACTATCGAGACATCAAGCTTGACTGTGGCTATCGAATGGACCTGTTGGTGGAAGATCAAC
>JAFGIR010000285.1 GCA_016929515.1 Pirellulales bacterium
CCGAGGGGGCAACGGCCATCTTGGAGACCTGCCTGCGGCAAAAGCTTCCCCTGGTCCTGGCCACAACCGGACTGGAGCCGCCCCAGATCGAGGCAGTCAAAGCGGCCGCCGGCCAGATTCCGCTTCTCTGGGCGCCCAACATGAGCCTGGCGGTCAATCTGACCATGAAATTGGCCGCCGTGGCCGCCGCCGCGTTGAAGGATCAGGACGCCGACGTCGAGATCCTCGAACGGCACCATCGTTTCAAGGCCGATTCACCCAGCGGCACGGCCTTGAAATTCGGCCAGATCATCGCCTCCGAGATGGGCCAGACCGCGACGCGCCACGGCCGCGAGGGCCGCATCGGCGCGCGACCCCACGGCGAAATCGGATATCACGCCATTCGCACGGGCGACAATCCGGGCGAGCACACCATTGTCTTCGGCATGCTCGGCGAAACGGTCGAACTGACGGTTCGCGCCACCAACCGCGACTGCTACGCCGCCGGGGCGTTGGCCGCCGCCAAGTTCCTTGCCGGTAAGCCGACCGGCATGTACTCGATGGCCGACGTGCTCGGACTGTAAACTCGGCAAGAAACCATGAACCCTGGCAGGGAGGGCGTGATGAAGAAACCACGTGTCACGGGCAAACGCAAGGTGGTCGTCGTCGGCGCGGGCGTCGTCGGAGCAACGTTCTCCTACGCCCTGGCTCAAAGCGGGCTGGCCGATGAAATCGTGCTCATCGACCGAAACGCCGATATGGCTCAAGGCCAGGCATTGGATCTTGCCCATGGACAGCCATTTTTTCCGACCGTCTCGATCCGCGTCGGCGATCCGTCGGACTACGCCGACGCCCAACTGATCGTCGTCACGGCCGGCGCGGCGCAGCGGCCCGGCCAGACCCGGCTCGATTTACTGCAGCGCAACGCGGCCATCGTCGGCCAGATCGCGGAAGACGTCGCCGCGTCGGACTCGCCCGGCGTCGTCGTGGTCGTCAGCAATCCGGTCGACGTCCTCACGCGAGTCGCGCTGCGTCGCTCGGGGTGGAAGCGAGGCCGGGTGATCGGATCGGGCACGGTTCTCGACAGTTCGCGGTTTCGGCATCTGTTGAGTCGCCATTGCGGGGTCGACATCCATAACGTTCACGCCTACATGCTCGGCGAGCACGGCGACAGCGAACTGGCCGCGTGGTCGATGACCCACGTGGCCGGCATGCCGATTGACGAGTATTGCCCCCTCTGCGGCCGGTGCGACGATTGGATCGCCACGCGCGGCCAGATCGAGCAGGAAGTGCGCGACTCGGCCTACCACATCATCGACTACAAAGGGGCTACGTGTTTTGGAGTCGGCATGGCGCTCGTCCGAATCGCCGCCGCCATTCTCCGCTCCGAGAACAGCGTTTTGACCGTCTCGACGTTGCTTGACGGAGAGTTCGGCCTGCGCGACGTCTGCCTCAGCGTGCCGTGCCTCGTCTCGGCCGGCGGCGCCGAGAAAATCATCGAAAGCCGGCTGTCCGACCACGAACGGGCCGCGCTGTCGGCCTCCGCGGCATTGCTGAAAGACGCCCTCGGCCAACTCGACGGCGAGGCATGAGCCACGGCACGCGACGAAGAGGCATCCGGACCACCGCTTCGCCATGCCCCAACCACCCCCAACCTCATTTTCGCGTTGGCGCTGCTACGGGACCCGGTGTTTTCGTCGGCCCTGACACCCGGGCGGCTTGCTGCCGGCCGTTGGGAAATGTTTTTGCACGGCCGCGAGTACGTCGCTCGGCACGCCGCCGTGTTCTTCGGCCAGTTGACCGACCGTGACGAAGTCGCTCTGAATAACATAGCCTTCCTTGCGCAGGGCCTCTTTCACCTCGTCGAGCGACAGGCCGATGGTGCTGGCGAACCTTCTCAACTTGAATTCCTCGGCGTGCGGCGCCGGCGGTCGTGGAGAGTGCTCCTCCCAGTATGCTTGAATTTGACTGTTGCCCAGCAAAACGGTGCTAAAGGGCGGAACCAGCCAGATCGTGCACACGAAAAAGAGCAGGGCGACCACGATCGTCACGACCGTTTCCGTAACCAGATTCAGCCGGCGGGCCTTTCGGGCCTTGAGGTAACTCCAGAACGGTTTCCAGTTGAGAAACCAGTGCAGTCCCGCCACTGCAAGAAATAACAACGCGAAATTGATGTGCAATCCGCTCCACTCTTCCTTCTCCAACCCCAACATGGTCCAGCCGGTCCAATGGGCAACTCGCCCCTTGGGCGTCATGTAAAGGATGACGCCGGAAAAACCGAGGATCAAAAACGTGATCGCCAGAAGCAGTGAGGCAAAGCCTCGTACATGGAAACGCATGGATAGTCCTTTCTTCTGTTGGAAAAAAACTCCGAGATGAATCGGTTTTTAGGTGGGCAGCCGATGCCCCATTTCGCAGATCTTCTACCGAGCCACTTCAGTCCGTCTGCACAACCTCTTTCCCATCGCGCGTGCTCATCGCTCGCCAAATGGGTAGCGAAATCGACTCCTCAACAAAGCGAACACTGCCATCGGCGAATACGGCGTTGACGCCTTCGGGGTGATTGCTTCGGGCGGAGAAAAAGCCGGTTCCCTTCGCGACCATGTCGGGCACGTCCGTATTCGGAGGCATGTACGCCGAGAACGTCGTGATGGGCTCGCGACCCCAAATCCACGCCGCGCCGCGAATTCCCCGCCAATAGGTCGCTCCGCCGACGAGATTCCGTAGATCCGGGTTTTCCACGCCGGACAACCCGGGTTCGCCCGAGTTCAGCGAAAATTGGCTGCACATGTCGGCCATCTGGCGTCTTGGATTCTCCGGATCGGGACCGGCCGTGTTGGAGTCGAGGCCCAACAGAGACTCGGACATCATCAGGGTGTGACTCGCGCCGTCGCAAACGTCACGGAATCGAACGGCCGAGTGACTCCAAAAAACGCCATCGCTCGGATATCGCAAGTCATAGTGGGTGTCCGTTCCCGACCCGCCGCACGCCATGTAATTCGTGCCGGCCGACTGGCCCAAACCGCCGGAGAAATAAAGGTAGTGGTGGAACTCCGCACTCCAGTCGTCGCTCGGACACAAGAACACCGCGACCACCGTTTCGGTCGCGGCCACCTGCACGGGATTCACGCAGACGCTGCCGGTGCCTCCGAGCATGAGAGTTTGCTCAAAATCAACCGCCTTCTGCACGATCTCTTGTTCCAAATACGGCAGAATGCGGCTGTGAACCGAGAAACTCGTCTGGGGCGTCATTCCGAGGCTGGGCAGATGCCCATGCGCCTCGGCGTATCCCAACAAGGCAACCCCCAGTTGCTTGAGATGATTGGTACACGCGGCACGCCGCGCCGCCTCTCTCGCCGCCTGAACAGCCGGCAGCAACAAGGCGATCAGAATGCCGATAATCGCGATGACCACCAAGAGTTCAACGAGTGTAAAACCATGAACCCTCCGGCGCGGTCCGGATGATCGCCGCCCCGTTTCAGTTGCCGGGCAATGCGTTTCTGCTCCCAACATGGCATGGTACCTTTCTTGTCTTTCGCGGCCGTCGCGATCCGGCCGAGCGTCGCCTGAAGGCGTCTCGGCCGGACCGCGGACAACCAACTTCGTTGAAGACCAGTACAACCGCTTCCCAGTTCAACAAAAGCGTCCGCTTCGCCGGAACCACATCGCCAGCAGCGGGACAATCAAGAACAACGTCGACGGCTCGGCAACCGCCGCCGCTCCGCTCGTCCCGTAGCCCCAGTGAGCCGCCAAAATCGCCGCGTCGGCGGGCCCCACGAAATCGTCGTCGTCGAAATCGCCCATCGTCCAAACGGCGTCGGCCTCACCCCAATGCCTGGCAAGAGCCTGGGCGTCCGTTTCGTCGACCCTTTTGTCGTTATTGGCGTCGCCGGGAATCAACTCCGGGACCACCGTGCTGCCCAAGGCATCGAAAAACACTCCGGTTTGCGGTCCGTTGGCATCGCGTTGAAGCATCACGTAAGAAACGTCTCCGGCGAATCGTTCGTCAAAATCAAACATCTCCTCTCGATATGCCAGAGGGGTCCCGCCGCCAAGCGTACCGATGCTCGTGTACGTTACGCCGTCAACGCTGGCGAGGACCTCGGCGCTCGCCGCGGGCCCGCTAAACAGACGCACCACCAAATCGTCGCCCGGCAAATCGACCAGCGGCGACGCCCAGTGCATGACGATGTATTCCCCCGGCGCGTTGGCGCACCAACCGCCCACGAAATCGTCGGTTTGCGTCGCGTCGGGTGGTCCCGTGAGCCACCACGTGGTCGAATCATCCATCAGCACATGGGCGTAGTTCTGGATATTCTCGGTGTAGATTTCCACATCATCCGCCCAATTCTGGTCGCCAACCACGGCCGCCGCCGCAAACCCAGCCGCAGCCAGCACGGCCGTGGTGATACTCGCTACGATGAACAGCAATTTCATGAATATGGCTCCTCGCTCAATATGGTTAAAAAACTAGTTCACGACACTGAATCAATGAAAACAGTGACCACATCGCGCCATGTCGCGCGAGCAGTGTTTTCGCCGCGCGGAGATCATGTCGGGAATGAAGCGATCACAAGACGATCAGGCGGCGCAAACAAAGCGCGCACTTGAAGCCTCATCGGCGGTGAAAAGCTAAACGAGCGGAGGAGCCCGGGCCCGGAGAGGAAGGGGGATGGCGGCCGGTGCATCGCAGAGAACGACCGCCGGGAGTTCTTCGATCAGCGGTACGAACAGGACAACCTGAACCGAACCGCCGGACATGCAAATCTGCCCAACCACGGAGCAGATCGAGCATTGATCCTCGTCATAGATGGGAACGTCCCGATCTTGCGGACGCTCCACGCGAGGACAACCATCGACGGGTTGTGGAAAATCCGGCGCGCTGATGCCAAGAAACAGGACCCCGTTGCCGACCAAGACCCCATGCCCGCAACCAGGAATCCAGTGCAGCCCCTCGCCAACGCCCGAAATGATCGCCAACAAAACGATCAAAACACACGCAATCGGCTTTCGAACGGTCAGGAGTGACACGGGAGGGCACCGAGGGTGGTAGGACGGCTGCTTATTGAGACTTCGTCTCAATAATCGCCACTGTAACGAGGGTTGCCGGGGCTGTCAATCGACAAGTGAGCAGATCTGGTCGTTTCCCTTGTTCGAAGGCAATCTGGCTCGGGCCGTTGCTACAAGGTGAACGTCGCCCGGCGTTGCCACGCAGGAACCCGTCTGACGGGGGGACTGTGCGGCGAATGGCTCCTGCACAACGACGCGATTCTCCGTGCGCGCCCGAAGAAAAGAACCTACATTTGCCCAGTAGGAGTGCGGTCGGCGGCCAGTCGAAGAGGGCATCGCGACCGCTCCATCCCCGATTCTTCCAAGGCAGAACAGGAGAGAAACTGATGATCGAGATTCTTCCACAAAGTACAGGCAATGTCATTGGCATTCGTGTTAACGGCAAGCTTGTCCACCAAGACTATCAACAGTTCATTCCGAAGCTCGAAGCCATTATTTCGGAGTACGGCAGCGTTTGCTGCTATTTCGAGATGACCAACTTCGACGGCATCAGCTGGCAGGCCATGTGGGACGAGATGAAATTCGACATGACGCACTGCAATCAAATCGAGCGATGCGCCATCGTCGGCGATCCGTCTTGGCACCAATGGATGAGCAAGGTCGGAAAGAACGTCTTCCGCTGGGCCAACATCGAGAACTTCACGCCCGACCAGACCGAAGAAGCCTGGAACTGGGTAACCCAGCAAGAAAACGAATACGCTTGTTCAAGTTGTGGCACCAACGCCAACACAAACGGCACCTACGGCAGCGCCACCGGCAACACGAGCAACACCACCGGTAGCTATGGCAACACGTCGACCAATCAGAACAACACCACCGGCAACTACGGCAATGCGTCGAGCAACACCGGCAACACCTCGGGCAGCTACGGCAATACGTCGAGCAACCAAGGCAACACGTCCGGCACGAACAATCCGACGCAGGGCCAAACGAACTAGCTCGCGTGAAAATTGATCGAGCCTGAAAGACGCGATATGACTTTCCGCCGCGGCCTTTCACCGAGCGAGCATCGTCCATGCAAGCTCTGGTGAAAGGCTGCGGCTTTTTGTCGACCCAACACCGCGAACGTTCGACAACGGAGGTCGAAGCACGTCTGTGTGCTCGACCGCTTCAGGCGGCAATGATGCAAACTCACCCCCTCGTCCTGGTGGACTTGCCTGAATTGGGTGACTTGGTGTACGCTGAAGACCCGCCGGCTTTCTCAACCGTCGCGTGCCGGCCGGCGGGAACGCGCGGTTCGCTTTTTCAACACAGAAGGGAGCGTGTGACATGGCTGCTTTCGTGATGATCGGCAAGTATTCGCTCGATGCCATGGAGGGAATCAGTGCCCAGCGAACGGATCAGGCGGTCGCCCTGATCGCGAAGTACGACGGCAAACTCGACGCCGCCTATGGACTACTGGGGAAATACGACTTGCTTCTGGTGACCGATTTCCCCGACGTCCAAAAGGCGATGAAGGCCTCCGTGGCGTTGAGCAAATCGATGGCCATTAGTTTTATCACGTCGCCCGCCGTCGACGTGGCCGAATTCGATAAACTGATGGAAGGGATCGGGTGATCGCTGATGTTCGATGATTTGACCATTGGCCAATTGATCGTGTGGCTCATCGTCGGCGCCGTGGCCGGCAACCTGGTCGGACGCCTCGTGACGCTCAAGAAGGAAGGGCTCGGCCGGTGGACCAACCTCGGAGTCGGCATGGGCGGGGCGTTGATCGGTGGATTCATCTTCAACGTGTTCGACATCGCCCCCGAGTTGGGCCAAATCAAGATCACGGTCAAGGACCTGGTCGCCGCGTTTCTCGGCGCGCTGCTGTTGATCGTCGTGTGGCGGGCCGTCCACTGGTATCGCGGCAGGAACAAGACACTCTAGCGCTGTGTCGAGATTCGGGTTGGGTGCCATGTCACGCTTGCCGTGAACATGCTCGAAACCTCGGTCAACATGCCCATGTGAGCGTGGGCATGGCACCCCGTTTTTTTAGATCTGACAGAGCATTAGCCGGGTGCCCACCATGGATTTCCCACCACGTCGAGTTCTCCTTCTGGCGTCGGCCGTTTGGTTCTTTGTTGGTTTCGTGCCGGCCCTTGCCCTGCCGTCGACGCTTCCCCAGGCCGAGCCGGAAGCAGTCGGCATGGACGCGGACAAGTTGCGCGAAATCGACGCGCACATTGCCCAAGCCTTGGCCGAAAAAAAAATGCCCGGCTGCGTGGTGGCCATCGGACATCGCGGAAAACTGGTTCTGCTGGCGGCCTACGGCAACCGCCAGGTCCTGCCCGAGCCGGCACCGATGACCACCGACACCGTCTTCGATCTGGCCTCGCTCACCAAATCGGTGGCCACAGCCAGCAGCGTGATGTTGCTCGTCGAACGCGGCCAAGTCGGCTTGGACGAGCCCGTGGCCAAGTACCTGCCCGAGTTCGCGCAAAACGGCAAGCAGGCCGTTACCGTGCGTCAACTGCTCACGCATCAGGGAGGGCTGGTCGCCGATAATCACCTGCGCGACTACCGCGACGGCCCCGAGAAGGCCTGGCAGCGCATCTTCGCGCTGCGGCCGGTGGTCACGCCCGGCACGAAGCTCATTTACACCGATGTCGGCTTTCTCGTTCTGGGGCGTTTGGTCGAGCGCGTCTCGGGCAAGAGCCTTCATCAATTCACTCAGGAGAACATCTTCGGGCCGCTGGGGATGCGCGACACGGGCTATCTGCCAAAACCGCCGCTCCAGGCTCGCGCCGCCCCGACCCAACAACGCAAAGGCCATTGGATGCGCGGCGAGGTGCACGATCCCCGGGCGTATTTGCTCGGGGGCATCGCCGGCCACGCCGGGCTCTTCTCGACCGCCGGCGACCTGGCCGTCTTCGCTCAGATGCTGCTCAACCAGGGCCAATACGGCGGCGCCCGCGTGTTTCGGCCCGAAACGGTCGCGTTGCTCGCCACGCCGCACCGGATCGGCACTCAGTTTCGATCGCTCGGCTGGAACTGCGCCAGCGCGCAGTCGTCGAATCGCGGCGAGTCGTTTTCACCCCGCGCCTTCGGCCACGGCGGTTTTACCGGCACCGCCTTGTGGATCGATCCGGGCCACGATTTGTTCGTGGTCTTTCTCGCCAACCGGGTCCATCCCGATGGCCAGGGCGCGATCAATCCGCTGGCCGGGCGAATCGGCACGATTGCCGCCGATGCGATTCGGCCGGCCGGGCCATTGCCGCAAGCCGATTCCACGCATCCCGTCCTGACCGGCATCGACGTGCTGCGGCGCGACCGTTTCAAACCGCTCGCCGGACGCCGCATCGGGTTGATTACCAACCAGACGGGCATCGCGCGCGACGGCGCGTCAACCGCCCAACTTCTGCACGACGCGCCCGGCGTCAATCTGATCGCGTTATTCAGTCCCGAGCACGGCCTGCAAGGCAAGCTCGA
>JAFGIR010000286.1 GCA_016929515.1 Pirellulales bacterium
CGCTGGGGATCGATCCGGAGGTCTTCGTCAGCCTCTTCACCCGCGCCAACGGCGAGATCATTCCAGACGATTCGTGGTAGTCGTCTATCAAGACATATTGTCCGCGTGGGTGCCGCTGGCGCGATTGCCAGCGGCGCCGCTGCGGATTCGCCGTGGGCAAGAGCCGACTGCTGGAATTTCCCGCGAACCTGAGTTCTCTTCACTCGATTAGGGGGATTCTGCGCCGCGCGCTCGAATCAGCGACGGAAGATCGGACGGCAGCGGTCGACGCAAGTTATTTCGAAAAAACGGCTTTCGGCCGGTCGAATCGACGCAACTCACCGGCTAAAAACCTCGGGCATCGCAAAACTGTCTGACCAGGCAAGAGGAACCTCAGTCGTGGTTCCTCCATCGGGCCGGTCGTCTCTGGCGGGCCGGCCCGAGTGTCTCTACAATGAAGAGCCGGTCGATCGGACCGAGAATGGACACGCACGCCCAGGGCCGTGAGGAACATGACGAGCCTCTATCCGCTTCGATTCGAGCCCCTCTACCGGCATTATCTCTGGGGAGGAACGCGACTTGGGACACTGCCGGGCCGAAATCTTGCGCCAGGCAAGCTCTACGCCGAGTCGTGGGAAATCGTCGATCATCTGGCGGACCAAAGCGTGGTCCAGTCTGGTCCGCTTGCGGGTGCCTCGCTGCACGAATTGACCGTCGAACACCGCAAGGCACTCCTGGGGCGAGAAGCTGCGTGCCCGAGCGGCGCGCCGGTCGCGAACCGTTTTCCGCTGCTGTTGAAGTTGCTCGACGCCGCGAAAAATCTCTCCCTCCAAGTGCATCCCGACAATGAGATGGCCTCGCGGCTCGATCCGCCCGAGTTGGGAAAAACCGAGGCCTGGTTCGTGCTGGCGGCGGACTCGGGCAGCCGGATCTACGCCGGTTTGAAGCCGGGCGTCGACCGATCGGTGCTTGCCCGGGCGATCGAGGATGGGACTTGTGCCGAGTGCGTCCACTCGTTTGAACCCCGGTCGGGCGATAGCCTTCTCATCCCGTCCGGAACGGTTCACGGTCTGGGCGAGGGCATCATGGTGGTCGAGCTACAGCAGGCGAGCGATGCGACGTTTCGCTTGTTCGATTGGAACCGCGTCGGGCCCGACGGCAACCCCCGTCCATTGCACGTCGAGCAGGCCTTGGAAGCGATCGACTTCGACGCGGGCCCGGTCGAGCCCATTCGCGTGGCCATGACCGAAAAGAACGCGGGCGCGGAACTCATCGAATGCGAGTATTTCTCGATTCGTCGCTGGGATCTGGTTGGGCCCGTGTCGATCGGCGGCGACGGCCATTGCCACGTGATCAACGTGATCGACGGTGCCGTCCTGGTCGAAGGCGATCCGGCGGCCTCGCCGGTCGATCGAGGGCAAACGATCTTGTTGCCTGCCGCGTTGTCTCCGGTTGCCGTGCGGCCGGAACCCAAGGCCCAGTTGTTGGACGTCACGGTGCCCTGAGATCGTGGCTTTTTGAGCGGTTTCGTCGCCTTGCGGCCTCGCGCGTGGAAAGCTAAGATTGAGGAAACCCCGGACGGGGGGACTGCTGAAGCGTAGTATTTCACTGGCAAGTCACGCAAACTTGAGAGTATTTCCATGAAGAAACATGCAATTCGATTGGCCGTCCTGTTGATTCTCGCGGTTCTCGTTCCGGCTTCGGCGCTGGCCCAAAGCCGCGATCGGGCCGACGTTCCCGTGGAGTACACGTGGAACCTCGAAGACATCTATCCTTCCGACGAAGCCTGGACGGCGGCCAAGGACAAGGTGGCCGGTGAGTTCGATAAGATTTCTGCGTTCAAGGGCAAACTGGCCGATTCGCCGAGCCAATTGTTGGCATGTTTGACCCTCGACAGCAAAATTACCAAGGAACTCGCTCGGCTCTATTGCTATGCCGCGATGAAATCGGATCAGGACACCCGCGTGGCGAAGTACCAGGGAATGAAGCAGGCAATGCGGACGCTTCTGACCGACTACGACACGAAGGCCTCGTATATCGCGCCCGAGATAACCGCCATGGACCAGGCGGCCGTTGACGCGGCGATCGAAAAGGAACCGGGGTTGAAGCTCTACAAGATGGCTTTGTCCGACATCCTCCGCACCAAGGCCCACCGCTTGTCGACCAAGGAAGAGAAGCTCCTGGCGGAAACGGGGCTCATGGCGAGCGCGCCGGGGGTGATTAACTCGATCTTCAGCAACGCCGAGCTGCCCTTCCCCGAGATCACGCTGTCCGACGGAACCACCGGGCGGCTGAACCAGGCCGGCTACTGCCGATTGCGGACCGTCGCGAATCGCGCCGACCGCAAGGACGTGCTCAACACGTTCTTCGGAACGCTCGCCAAGTTCAAGGAGACGTTTGGCGCACAGCTTGCCGGCGAAGTCAACAAGGACATGTTCTACGCCCGGGCACGCAAGTACGATTCGTCGTTGCACTACGCGCTCGACGCGAACAACATCGCGGTCGAGGTCTATCATTCGTTGATCGAAAACGTCAACAAGAATCTACCTTCGTTCCATCGCTATTTGCGACTCCGGCAGCGGATGCTCGGCGTCAAACAGCTCGAATACTACGACATCTACGCGCCGACGGTCAAGGACGTTGACCTTGAGTATTCCTACCCCAAGGCGACGGAGCTGGTTGTCGAGGCCGTGAAGCCGATGGGCCCGGACTACGTCAATGCCCTCAAGCGAGCTTGCCGGGAACGTTGGATCGACGTTTATCCCTCGCCAGGCAAGAAGGCCGGCGCCTACAGCAACGACGGGTGCTACGACGTGCATCCCTATATCATGCTCAACTACAACGGACAGTATGAGGACGTGACCACGCTGGCCCACGAACTGGGCCACGCGATGCACGGCTATCATTCGAACAAGAACCAGCCGTATCCGACGGCCGACTATTCGATTTTCGTTGCCGAGGTCGCCTCGACGCTCAACGAGGGCCTGTTGATGGCCCATATGCTCGACACGATCAAGGATGACGACGTCAAGCTTTCGTTGCTGATGACCTACCTTGACGGCATTCGCGGGACCGTCTTTCGCCAGACGCAGTTTGCCGAGTTCGAGCTGGCTATCCACGAGAAGGCCGAAGCCGGCGAGCCGCTGACCGGCGACGCGATAACCCAAATCTACGGCGACATCGTCAAGAAGTACTATGGCTGCGATCAGGGGATTTGCAAGGTCGACGATCTGTATTTCATCGAATGGGCCTATATCCACCACTTTTTCTACGACTATTATGTCTATCAGTACTCGACGTCGTTCACGGCCTCGACGGCGCTGTCCGAGCGAATTCTCGGCGGCGAGCCGGGCGCGGTCGAGAAAACCATCGAATTCCTTTCGGCCGGTGGTTCGAAGTACCCGATCGACACGCTCAAAGACGCGGGCGTCGACATGACCAGCAGCGAGCCGTTCGACCGGACCATGAAGGTGATGAACCGCGTGATGGACGAGATCGAGGATATCTTGGACAAAAGGGACAAAAAGTGATCAGAATCTGGTGGAGCGAGTTTTGCTCGCCCCGCCGCGCGATCACTCAACTTGCGACACATGTTTTTTCAGAACAGTCCGCAAGCGACTTTCGAAGGTCTCTTGCCCGCCGAGAAATCCCAACTCAACTAAAAGTGCGTACAGTGGCTGTTGGCCGATCTGGTCCACGTCCAGCTTGACCAGGTCCTTGTGCGTGCATACCACGGCGTCCACGTCGAGTTTTCCGGCCCAGTCGGCCAGCGATTCGATGTCGGCCCGCCCGTAGCGGTAGTGGTCGGGAAACTCGCGGAAGCCGGCCACGCGATAGCCGCACGCATCGAGCGTGTGGCGAAAGCCGACCGGGTTGCCTAGTCCGCAGAACGCGGCCACCCGTCGGTCGCGAAGCGCTTCGATTGGTTGTGTTTGACCGCCGTGGCCAAGCAGCGTCCGCGGCTGGTGGCTCACTTCGAGCCAGGTTGCTTCAGGACAAATCGACCGAACCCGCCGTTCGATTGCCGCGCGATCGGCCGGTTCCAGCAGATCGGCTCGGGAGAGTGCCACGACGTCGGCTCGGGCAAGCGACGCGACCGGCTCGCGAAGCGTGCCTCGGGGAAAGACGTGCTCGAAGCCGAACGGTTCCAGGGCGTCCAACAGCACGATGTCCAGATCGCGGGCGATTCGCCGGTGTTGGAACGCGTCGTCGAGCACGACTGCCCGCGCGTCGAGTTCGTCGACGGCCACGCGAGCGGCGGCCACGCGGTCGGGGTTTTCGAGATGGGGCACGTCGGGCAGTCGCTGCCGCAGTTCAAGTGCTTCGTCGTTGGTGCCGTCCGCGCCGGCCCGATAGCCGCGGCTGATTATGGCCACGCGGACATTCGCGGCACGGAACCATCGGGCGATCCACTGGACCATGGGCGTTTTGCCGGTGCCGCCGAGCGTCAGATTGCCCACGCTGACAACGGGTACGCCAGGATGGCGGGCCCCTGCCCTGCCCCGATCGAAACGCCTGTTTCGCCACGTGACGGCCAGCGTGTAGGGTACTTCGGCGGCGCGGAGCACCGTCCGCAAAACGCCAGCGCCGAACCCTCGACGCCGGCCGCTGACCAGATCACGGAACTCGGACGGTTTGAGCAAACGATGATCCTTATCGTTTCGCTTTTTTCATCTTTTTCGGTGGCCAGGCTGGCCCGGTCACGCTGTCGTCGTCACCGTAATATTCCTTGAGCCGTTTCAACTCGGCTTTCAGTTCGTCGCGGATCTTGGCGTAGGCCGAGTCGTCGTAGACGCTTTTCAATTCATTGGGATCCGTTTGAAGATCGAACATCTCCCATTCGTCGAGATCGGGGAAGTAGATCAGCTTGTACCGCTCGGTCCGCACGCCGTATTGCTTGTGGACGCTGTGGGGGCCGGGCATTTCATAGTAGCGATAGTACATCGACCGGCGCCAATCGGCCGGCGCGTGGCCTTCCAATAGCGGCAGTAGGCTACACCCCTGCATGTCTTTCGGAATGGGTTGGCCCGCGATGGCCAGGAACGTTTCGGCGAAGTCGAGATTGAGAACCATGTTGGTGTTGATCGAACCCGGCTTTATATGGCCCGGCCAGCGAACCAACAGCGGCATGCGCAGCGACTCTTCGTACATGAACCGCTTGTCGAACCAATTATGGTCGCCCAGAAAAAAGCCTTGGTCCGAGGTATAGAAGACGACCGTGTTGTCGGCCAGCCCCGTTTCGTCGAGGTAGTCGAGCACGCGACCGACGTTGTCGTCGACCGACGCGATGCAGCGGAGATAATCCTTGATATAACGCTGATAGCGCCACATTCGCTCTTGCTCGGGCGTGAGCCCCTTGGGAACGGGGACCTTCAGGTCGCCCAGGTCGCCGGGTCGGCGTTGGCCGGGTTCACGGAGATCCTTCATGCTCATCTTCTGCGCACGGGCCGCCGTGCCACGATCGGCGTAGCCCGTCTTGTCGTCGTCAAACGTCTCGGGGACGGGGATGTCGCGATCGTCGTAGAGCGTCTTGTGCTTGGGGCCGGGCTGCCAGTTGCGGTGCGGCGCCTTGTGGTGATACATGACGAAGAACGGCTTGTCCTTGTCGCGTTTGTTTTTCAATAAGTCGAGCGTGATGTCGGTGATGATGTCGGTCGTGTAGCCTTTGTGCTTGCGACGCTTGCCCATCTCGATCATCACCGGATCGTAGTAGGCTCCCTGGCC
>JAFGIR010000287.1 GCA_016929515.1 Pirellulales bacterium
AGCAGCCTGTCGAAGGGCGAGACCGTGATCGACACGGCCAAGAACATCGAGGCGATGGGCGTCGATGCCGTGATCGTCCGCCATCGCACGCCGGGCACCCCCCAACTGTTGGCCCAGAATCTCGATTGTTCGGTGGTCAACGCGGGCGATGGGCCTCACGAACACCCCACTCAAGGACTACTCGATATTCTGACCATTCGTCAGCGGCGCGGCAGCCTGGAGGGTTTGACGGTGGCCCTGGTCGGCGACATCGCCCACAGCCGCACCGCCCGGTCGAACATCTGGGGTTTGAAGAAGCTGGGTGCCCAGGTGATTGTCTGCGGTCCGTCGACGCTCGTTTCACCGCGTTGGGCCGAAATCGGCGTCGAGTATTCGTACAGTCTGGACGAGATTTTGCCTCGCGTCGACGTACTCAACTTGTTGCGAATCCAATTCGAGCGGCAATACACGCGGCCTTTTCCGTCGGTGCGCGAATATGCCCACCTGTACGCGATGAATCCCGAGCGGATGGCCCGCGCGAAGAAAGACATCCTGGTGCTGGCGCCTGGCCCCATCAATCGCGGCGTGGAAGTGACGCCCGACGTGGCCGACGGTCCGCACTCGGCCATTCTCCAGCAGGTCACCAACGGGTTGGCGGTACGGATGGCCGTCCTGTGGCTGTTGGTTGGAAGCGAGAAGCGAGAAGCGTGAAAACGGGAGATCCCTCCAATCCCCAATCCCCAATCCCCAATCCCCAATCCCTAATCCGCCATGTCTAAAATCCTCATTCGCGGTGGACGCGTGATCGATCCGGCTCGGCAAATCGATCGGGTAGCCGACCTGTTGATCGAAGACGGCCACATTGTCGACCTTGATGTCCGGCCCGCCGGCGACGAAGAGGTCATTGACGCGACCGGCAAGATCGTCTCGCCCGGCTTGATCGATATGCACGTTCATCTTCGCGAGCCCGGCAACGAGGACGACGAGACGATTGCCAGCGGCACGGCGGCCGCGCTGGCCGGAGGATTCACCTCGATCGCCTGCATTCCGAACACCGATCCGCCGATCGACACGCAGGGCACGGTCGAATTCATCCGCAACAAGGCGGTCATGGCCGACCACTGCAACGTGTTCGTGGTGGCCTGTTTGAGCCAGAATCGCGAAGGCAAGGAACTGGCGGAAATCGGCCAACTGGTTCAGGCCGGCGCGGTCGCCGTCAGCGACGACGGTTCGCCGGTTTCCGATCCTGAATTGATGCGCCGCGCGTTGGAATACTGCCTGATGTTCGACACGCCCGTGTTGAGCCACGCGGAGATTCCCGAGTTGACTGCCCGGGGCGTCATGCACGACGGTCTAACGGCGTTGATTTTGGGTCTTGGCGGCATTCCTCCGGCGGCCGAGGACGTGATGACCACGCGCGACATCGCCCTGGCCGAGGCGACCGGTGGGCGGCTCCACATGATGCACGTTTCGACGGGCGGGAGCGTCGACGCGGTGCGCCGGGCGAAGGCCCGCGGCGTGCGCGTCACGGCCGAAGTGACGCCGCACCATTTCACGCTGACCGACGAGAGTCTCCGCACGTTCAACTCGAATTTCAAGATGAATCCGCCTTTGCGCGGCGCCGGCCACGTGACGGGCTGCATCGACGGGTTGATCGACGGCACGATCGACGTGATCGCCACCGACCACGCCCCGCACGCCAAGGAAAAGAAGATGCAGGAGCTCGACCGCGCTCCGTTCGGTATCGTCGGGCTGGAAACGGCCTTGGGCCTGGTCGTTACCCGGCTGATCGAGCCGGGCCACCTCGATTGGCCCACGGCGCTGGCCAAGATGACGATCAACCCGGCCCGGGTGCTTGGCATCGACCGGGGCACGCTCGCGCCCGGGGCTGCCGCCGACGTCACCGTGATCGACCCGAAGGCGCAATGGACGGTCGACCCGGCCGAATTTCGCTCGAAAAGCACCAACACGCCGTTCGCCGGCTGGCAGTTGCGCGGCCGGGCCGACGTGGTCATCGTCGGCGGGCGCGTTAAGTTCCGGCGGTGATTCCTTTTTTCACCACGGAGGACGCGGAGGGACACGGAGGAGGCGAGAGGGTATTTCAAAACTGTCATCCTGAGCGCAGCGAAGGATCTCTCCCACCACGGCTGCGCCGAGATCCTTCGCTGCGCTCAGGATGACAACCGGAAACTAAGGATGACTTGTGCGTGCTTGCACGCACCGCAACCAATCTGGCCTTGGTTGTATTGAACCGCGTGGTGTTGATGCGTGCAAGCACGCATCCTACAAATCTCCGCGTCCTCCGTGGTGAAATCCAATAAGCCGCAAAGACCATGTCCCTGTTGATCGACGGCTACAACCTGTTGAACGTTTCCGGCATTCTCAGTCGAGGTGTTGGGCCGGGGTCGCTTGAGCGCTCGCGGCTGGCGCTGTTGAATTTCTTGGCCGCGTCGCTCGATCCGAAGGAAATTCCGCGCACGACCGTGGTGTTCGACGCCGCCAACGCGCCGCCCGGGTTGCCTCGAAAGGTCGACTACCGCGGGATCCACGTTCATTTCGCGTCGCGCTGGCCCGACGCCGACAGCCTGATCGAAGAGTTGATCCGGCAGGACGACTCGCCGCGGCAACTCGTTGTGGTTTCGAGCGACCACCGGCTGCAGCGGGCCGCGCGGCGCCGCCGGGCGAAGGCCACCGATAGCGACGTCTGGTACGCCCGGGTTGTCCGGCAACGCCGCCGGCGACAGGCCCAAGAGCAAGTTCAGCCGGCGCGACCGCCCGTGCCGCTTCTGGAAGAGGACGTCGAATACTGGTTCCGTCAGTTCGGTGGCGAGTCGGCTTTTGAAGGACTCCTCGACGAAGAGCGCCGGCGGGAGCCGCCGCACGGCGAAAGACGCGAAACCGACGAGCCGGTGGAACGGCCCATGGGCGACGAGCGAAAACACCGCGACGCGGGCCTCGATGCGACGAGCGGCGCCTACGATCCGTTTCCGCCCGGGTATGCGGAGGATCTGGAAGAGTAGGGTGCGTCTGGACGCTGGAGGAGTAGGGTGCGTCTGGACGCACCAGGATTGGAGGAGTGCATGCGGTGCGTCTGGACGCACCCTACACGACTGAGTTACGACACCAGCGCTTTGTCCGAGATGTCCTTCCGGCACCACGCGCCCCGCCAGCGGATGCATTTCACGGCCGTATAGGCTTGGAGCTTGGCTCGGGCGATCGTCTCGCCCAGCGCCGTTATTCCCAACACGCGTCCACCGGCGGTGACGATGCCTTCGTCGGTCTGGCGGGTTCCGGCGTGGAAGACCTTGACGTCGGGCAGCTTGGCCGCTTCATCAAGACCGCGAATGACGTGGCCTTTGTCGTAGCTGCCGGGATAGCCCTCGCTGGCCATCACGACGCAGACGGCGGG
>JAFGIR010000288.1 GCA_016929515.1 Pirellulales bacterium
ATCGCCCCGGTTCTCACGCCGCTTGCCATCGAGGATCTCGACCCTAAGCCGCTTTTGCCCGGGCTCCAGTTGCACGTCGCGGCCGTGCTCGACCCCGAAACCGACAAGGACGACGTCAACAAGATCGTGGTCGTGCCGGTACCGGCTTCCTTCGACCGGTTTATCAATCTCCGCGCCAAGGAGGGCGTCTCGCTGGTTTGGCTTGAAGATGTGATTGCCGCACACGTGGGGATGCTTTTTTCGGGCCGCAGGGTGCTGGCAACGGCCGTCTTCCGGATCACGCGCGACGCGGACGTCGCCATCGCGGACGACGATGCGGAAGACCTGCTCGAAACCGTGTCGGAAGCGGTGCTCGATCGGCGTCGCCGGGCCCCGGTCCGACTGACCATCACGGCCCACCCCGACCCAAGGCTGCGGCAATGGCTTGTCGACTGGCTCGAACTCCACCCCGAGGAGGTTTATGAAGTCGACGGCATGCTCGATGCGACCGCCTTGTGGGAAATCGCCAATTGGCCGGGCTTTGACGACCTGAAGAGCCCCGACTGGCCTCCTCAAACGCCGCGCGATCTGGTCGACCAGGAGGATCTTTTCCAGGCGATTCGCGAGGAGGACATCCTCCTGACACACCCCTACGAGAGTTTCGAACCGGTCGTTCGGCTTCTTGAACAGGCCGCCGCCGACCCGGGCGTGTTGAGCATCAAGCAGACGCTCTATCGCACCAGCGGCGACTCGCCGATCATTCGCGCGCTGGAACAGGCTGCCGAGAACGGCAAGGAAGTGACCGTCCTCGTCGAACTCAAGGCCCGCTTCGACGAAGCCCGAAACGTCCATTGGGCAAAACGCCTCGAAGACGCCGGCTGCCACGTCATCTACGGCATCGCCGGGCTGAAGACCCACGCCAAGGCCTTGTTGATCGTTCGGCGCGAAACACACGGCATCCGGCGCTACGTCCATCTGGCCACCGGCAACTACAACGATCGCACCGCCAGGCTTTACAGCGACGTCGGGCTGTTTACGTCCGATCGCACGCTGGCCACCGACGTCGCCGACTTCTTCAACATATTGACGGGCTGCTCCGATGTCGTGGGCTGGTCGAAACTGACCGTCGCGCCGAATGGCTTGCGGCGCCGCTTCGTCGAGTTGATCCACCGAGAAATCAAGGTCTCCACGCCCGACGATCCAGGGCTCATCATGGCCAAAATGAACTCGCTCGAAGACCCGGACATCTGCCACGCGCTCTACGAGGCAAGCGAGGCGGGTGTAAAGGTCCTTCTCAATGTCCGGGGAATCTGCTGCTTGCGTCCCGGCTTGAAAAAGCGCTCCGCCAACATCGAGGTCACCTCGATCGTCGACCGTTTTCTGGAACACGCTCGAATCTTCTACTTCCGCAACGCGGGCCGCGAGGAAGTCTATCTCAGCAGTGCCGACTGGATGCGACGCAACCTGAGCCGACGGCTGGAGATACTCTTCCCCATCGAGGCGCCGCGGCCTCGCCGGCGTCTCATCAAAATGCTCAACACCTACTTCGCCGACAATGTCAAGGCGCATCGGCTCTTGCCCGACGCCACCTACGAGCGGATAAGCGAGCCCGGCCGCCCGGTGCGAGCTCAAGAGGTTCTCTATCGCGAAGCCGTCGACGCGGCGACCTCAGCCAAGCACACCCACCTTCAGTTTCAGCCCCTCAAACGGCCGAAGGAGTAGTCTCGGCGCCCGGCAACCAAACCGAAACCGTGGCGCCCGCCGAGTTCCGAGATTCGATCCAGATCCGCCCCCCGTGGCATTCCACGATCCTCCTGCATATCGCCAGCCCGATGCCCGTGCCCGGCAATCCGCGGGTCTTCGCCAGCCGGCGCATAATCTGAAACACGACCTCGCGGTGTTCGGGCTCGATACCAACCCCGTTGTCCGCGACGCGGACGACGTGTCCGTCCGACTCCGGCTCCGCCGACACGGCGATAATCGGGCGATCCGGGCCGCGAAACTTGACCGCGTTGTCGACCAGGTTCTGAAACACCTGAACCAGTTGGCCGTGGTTGCCGCGAACACAAGGCAAAGACTCCACCTTCACCGTTGCCCCGCTCTCGCCGATTGCGCCATCAAGATTCGATAGCGCGTCGGCAACCACCTGGTCCAGTTCCACTTTGTCGGTCGGGCAACTAACGCTCTGCAATCGGGCATAGCCCAACAAGTCCTCAAGCAGACGATTCACCCGAGCCACGCCATCGATCGTCGACTTCAAATAGTGATCGGCCGACTCGTCCAATCGCCCCACATACTCATAACGCAGCAAATCGCAATAGCCTGAAATGGTCAACAGCGGCGAGCGAAGGTCGTGGCCCACGACCGAGGCAAAATCGATCAGTTCGGCCTTCGCGCGGGCCAACTGCTCCGTTCGCCGGCACAGCTCTGCCTCCAACTCGGCAATCCGCTGAGCCGAACTGGCGTCGCGGGAATCCATCGAGACGATCCTCATGGTTCAATCAGTTGCCCTAGCATGGTGCATTCCTCGGAGGAACATGCCCACGACAAGCGTGGGCATGACACCCAAGACGCGACACTTTCGCGAAATCCGTTCTAGCTTGCCATGTTCGACACGATCTGTCCAGCCCCAATTCAAATGCCAAGACATGCCCTCGGCGACACTCGCCAGCCGGTTCACACAACCCGCCACGGGTGGTATGCTACGAGTATATCGTCGCCGGGTTCGTCGGCCCGGATCGTCGACGACAACCACCGAAACTTATGAAAACCTAACAACACAACCTCGCCGGGCCCTTTGCCCGCGGCAATTCCAGAGGAGGAATCATGATCGATCCGCGAATGACCAAGTTGGCTGAAGTTTTGATCAATTATTCCACGGCGCTGAAGTCCGGCGAAAAGGTTTTAATCGAAGCGATCGACATACCGGTGGAAATGACCTGTGAACTCATCCGCGTTGCCCGAGCCGCCGGCGGCGACCCGCTGGTCACGCTCAAGAGCAATCGGGTCAATCGGGCGCTGATGCTCAACGGCTCGCCGTCGCAAATGGACCTGATCGCCCAGACCGAAGCCTTGCGGATGACGGGCGTGGCCGCCTACATCGGTTTGCGGGGCAACCCGAACATCGCCGAAAACAGCGACTTGCCCGACGACAAACACAAGCTCTATCAAGACACGGTTTGGAAAAAGGTCCATCTCGACATTCGACTCCCCAAAACCCGCTGGGTCGTCCTCCGCTGGCCGTCGCCCTCGATGGCCCAACTGGCCAACCGCAGCACCGAAGCCTTCGAGGATTTCTATTTCGACGTCTGCACGATGGACTACGCCCAGATGGGCCGCGCCATGGGCCCGCTGGTCAAACTCATGAAAGAGACCGACCAGGTCAAGCTGGTCGGTCCCGGCACCGACTTGACGTTTTCGATCAAAGGCATCGGCGCGATCCCGTGCGACGGCAAATTGAATATCCCCGACGGCGAGGTCTTTTCGGCCCCGGTCCGCGACAGCGTCAACGGCACGCTGCAATACAACGCCCGGACGATCTACCAAGGCGTGGTCCACGACAACGTGCGGTTGGAATTCCGCGACGGCAAGATTGTCGATGCCACGAGCAGCAACACGGATCATCTGAACAAGGTGCTCGACTCGGACGAAGGTGCCCGCTACATCGGCGAGTTCGCCCTCGGCTGCAATCCCTACGTGACCGAGCCGCTGCTGGATATTTTGTTCGACGAGAAGATCGCCGGCTCGTTTCATTTCACGCCGGGCAACGCCTACGACGAAACCGACAACGGCAACAAGAGCACAGTCCACTGGGACCTGGTCTGCCTGCAAGACGCGGCCCACGGTGGCGGCGAAATCCACTTCGACGGCAAACTCGTCCGCAAGGATGGCCTGTTCGTGCCCGACGAGCTTCAAGGACTCAACCCGGAGAATTTGAAGTAACGAAGACGGCAGACCGCAGGCTGGGCGAGCAATTAAGACCAAGAACCTCTCTGAACGCTCGCCGGAACGTTGACGGCCGATCGACGACGCGCGCCCCACCAACGACGCCGATCGGCGGCCAGCACTACTCCGCAAGCCAGCAGTGGCACCCGGCGCGACTCATCGGGCCCGGGGCGGGGCGTTAGGCGACGGGCGGGCGGTACGGACAATTTATCGACAACCCCTTCGTTTTGCGTTTTAGTTGCGTCGATTTG